>DATFRN010000026.1:0-11312 GCA_035263165.1 Acidimicrobiales bacterium
TCGGCCCGGAGGAGCGGCGCTTCGAGGGACTCGGGGCGATCCGCCGACTCATGGAGGAGTCGCGCCATCCGGTCGCCCACCACGTCACCAACGTGGCTGTGTCGGTCGAGAGCGGCGCCGTGCGGCTGTTCTTCAAGGTGATCGGACCGGGGCCCGCCGGCCGGACCGGCTCGGCTGACTACCGCGACGTGGTCCGCCGGACCGACGACGGCTGGCGCATCGCCGAGCACCAGGTGACCCGTCGCCGGCCGGACCCCGAATGACCGCCTGTTTGGTGTCCTCTTTTCGCCTACCATCCGGACATGGTTGACACCTCGCTGCGCCCGGTCGCCGCCCGCTTCGTCGGGCAGTCCGTCGCTCGCAAGGAGGACCGGCGCCTCCTGACCGGGCACGGTCAGTACGTCGACGACGTCGCCCTCCCCGGCATGCTCCACGCGGCGTTCCTCCGCAGCGAGGTCGCCCGGGCCCGGATCGTCAGCGTCGACACGGCGGCCGCGAAGGAGCTGCGCGGCGTCGTGGCGGTGTTCACGTGGCAGGACTTCGACGGGCGGTTCGGCGAGGCGTGGCACGCGATGCTCGGCGAGGCGCTCGTGGTGCCGCCCCCGCTGGCGATCACCGACGTCCGGCACGTCGGCGACGGCGTGGCGCTTGTCGTGGCGACAAGCCGGTACGTGGCCGAGGACGCCTGTGACCTGATCGAGGTCGAGTACGACCCGGACCAGGCCGTGGTCGACTACGCCACCGCCGCCGACGACACCGAGCACATCGTCCACCAGGGGTGGGGCCTGGAGTCCAACTCGATGGTGGCGCAACCGTTCATGCCCCTGGCCCCGGACCTCGACGACGCCTTCGCCGCCGCCGCCCACGTCGTCGAGTGCACGGTGGACCAGAACCGGTACGTGCCCGTCCCGATGGAGACCCGCGGGATCGTCGCCGACTGGAACCAGGGCCGCGAGGAGCTCGACATCGTCTGCTCGACGCAGAGCGTCCACGAGACCCGCAACTTCTTCGCCCGTTACCTCGGCGTCCCCGAGGCCAACGTGCGGGTGACGGCGCGCGACGTCGGCGGCGGGTTCGGCCAGAAGATGTTCGTCTTCCGCGAGGAATGCGCGGTGGTGCTCGCCTCCCGGCTGGTCGGCCGGCCCGTGAAGTGGATCGAGGACCGGCGGGAGAACCTCGTCGCCGCGCCCCACTCCCGGAACGAGCGCGGCAGGGTGCGGGTCGCCGTCGATGGTGACGGGCTGATCCAGGCGATCACCATCGATCACGTCGCCGACGTCGGGGCCTACCCCGCCTGCCCCGCCGTGATGAACCCGGCCCTGCTCCCCGGGCCCTACCGCATCCCCCGCCTGGGGTTCTCGATGGGCATGGTCTGGACCAACACCATGGGCAAGGGCGCCTACCGTGGCCCGTGGATGTTCGAGACGACCGCCCGCGAGATGGCGCTCGACTACACGGCCGCCGAGATCGGGATGGACCCCGTCGAGCTCAGGCGGAAGAACCTGCTGTCGGCGGCCGACCTGCCGTTCACGTCCCCGTCGGCCCAGGTGTTCAAGGAGATCACGCCGCTGGAGACGCTCGAGCAGGCGGTCGAGATGCTCGACTACGAGGCCTTCCGGCAGGAGCAGGCGTCGGCGCGGGCCGAGGGCCGGTACCTCGGCGTCGGCATCAGCGTCTACGTCGAGCCGACGTCGATGAGCAGCCCGACGCTCCACACCGAGGCGGCCACGGTGCGGGTCGAGAGCAGCGGCAAGGTGGTGGCGTTCCTGGGCACGACGTCGCACGGCCAGAGCGTCGAGACGACGATGGCCCAGATCGTCGCCGACACGCTCGGCGTCGCCTACGAGGACGTCACGGTCGTGCAGGCCGACACCCAGTCCACGCCCTACGGGCCGGGCACCGGCGGCAGCCGCACCGCGGTCATCGCCGGTGGCGCCGCCCGACAGGCCAGCGAGGTGGTCCGGGACAAGGCGCTCGCCATCGCTGCGCACGCGATGGAGGCCAGCGCCGACGACCTCGAGATCGCCGGCAGCGTCGTGTCCGTCCGCGGCACGCCCGCCCGCTCGATGACGCTCCAGGAGGTCGCCAAGTTGGCGTACCGAACCTCGGACGAGCTGGGCCCCGACGTCGGCGCCGGCCTCGAGGCGACGGTCCGCTTCCGGCCGAGCGAGTTCCCGACCTGGTCGAACGCCACGCACGTGTGCGTCGTCGAGATTGACCCCGACACGTGGATCCCCGAGATCAAGCGGTACATCGTCTCCGAGGACTGCGGCCATATGATCAACCCGCAGGTCGTCGAGGGGCAGATCTTCGGCGGCGTCGTCCAGGGGATCGGCGGCGTGGTGCTCGAGGACTTCGTCTACGACGCCGACGGCAACCCGCTGACCACCACGTTCATGGACTACCTGCTGCCGACCGCGGCGGAGGTGCCGGACATCGAGGTGGGGCACATCGAGAGCGAGTCGACCAGCAACCCCGGCGGCTTCAAGGGCATGGGCGAGGGCGGGGCGATCGGCGCCCACGCCGCGGTCGCCAATGCTGTCGCCGACGCGTTGGGCCCTCTCGGCGTCAGACCCACGAAGACGCCGCTCGGTCCCAAGGACATCTTCGAGCTCGTGGAGGCGGCCCGGGCCAGCCGATGAGCGACGTCGCAGGCTGATTTCAGCGCCAGCGCCAATCCGGTTCTCGCTTCTCGAGGAAGGCCCGCCGCGCCTCGGCTGCGTCCTCGAAGCCCAGGAGTCGCGCCGTGTACTCCTGCTCGGTCCGGTACGCCTCCTTGAGCGGAAGGGCCTCGACCCGGTTCATCGACTCCTTGGCCAGCCGCATCGCGATGGGGCTCTTCGCTGCGAGCGTCGTGGCCAACTCTCGCGCCTCGTCCATGAGCCGGTCCCGAGGGACGACGGCGCGCACGGAGCCGACCCGGTAGAGCTCGGACGCCGGGACCTGCTCGCCGGTGAAAAACATCTCCCGGGCCTTGTGCCGCCCGACGAGCAGCGACAGGTGGGCGCTCGCGCCGAGCAGCCCGACGTTGATCTCGGTGGTCCCGAAGGTGGCGCCGTCGGCCGCCAGCAGCATGTCGCAGCACGCTGCGAAGGCGACGCCGGCCCCGAGCGCCGGGCCGTTGATGGCGCCGATGACGGGAACTGCACAGTCGGTGATCGCCCACATCGCGTCGCGGGCCGTCCGGGCCGGATCTGTGATGTACACGGCCGGCACGTCCTCCCCCCGGGAGCGGTCGGCGACCGACTTCAGGTCCGCCCCGGCCATGAAGGCCCGGTCCCCCGCCGCGGTGAAGATCGCGACCCGGACGTCTCGGTCCCCGGAGAGCGCCGTGAACGCATCGCGGATCTCCAGGAGGGTAGCGGTATCCACGGCGTTCACCGGGGGTCGGTCGAGCACAATCGTCGCGATGTGGTCGGACACATCGACCGTGATGGCGGTCATCACTGCCTCCTCGACGTCGGAAAGGTCTCCGATGGGTCGGGGACCGGAAACTCGGAGTCCCAGGGGCCGGTCGGTTTGATCGGCGCGATCCGGTCGATCGTGCGCGAGATCCACGCGTCGTAGTCCGTCGCCTTCTTGCGGAACGAACCGCCGACTGCGGGGTTCGGGAGGATCAGGAACCGCTCGTCCTCCAGGCCCTGGACCGTCACGTCAGCCACCTCGGCGGGCGTCTGCACCAGGCCGATCCCCGGGAGGTCGGCAAACTGCCGGGGACGCGTCTCGACGGCGGTCGGGCACAGGCATGACACGCCGATGCCACGATCGCCGTAGTTGAGCACGAGCCACTCCGCGAAACCGATGGCTGCGTGCTTCGTAACCGTGTATGCCAACGAGGAGTTCGAGGTGATGAGTCCTGCGGCCGAGACGGTCTGAAGGAAGTAGCCGCCTCCCCGCCGGAGCATGCGGGGTACGAGCTGCTCGGCCGACCGGACGTGCGCCATCACGTTGACCTGCCACGACCACTCCCAGGTCGCCTCGGTCGTCTGGAAGTTGCCGCCCTCAGGCCCGCCGAAGACCGCCGGGTTGTTGCACAGCAGATCGATGGGACCGACGTCGTCCTCGACCCAGTCCAGGAGCGCCGCGTAGCCCTCCGGGTTCCCGACATCGCAGGGCCGATGGGGCTGACCCAGCTGCTCGCCGGCGGCCGCACAGGCGTCGGGATCGACGTCCGAGACCACCACCGCCGCGGCGCCCTCCTCGACGAATCGCGTGGCAAGGCCGAGCCCGATCCCGTGCCCCGCGCCCGTGATCACCACGACCTTGCCGTCGAGCTTCATCGCCCCTCCAGAGCCGCACGCCGGAAGGTCGCCCAGCCGTGGAGAGGCCAGGCGTCCTGGTCCTCGCCCCACGCCTGCTGGCCGTCGACGACCCAGTCGACCAGGCTCGTCCACACGACGCCGTGGACGCCGGGGATCGGCATGGCCATGCGGCTCAACCCGGTCCCGACCGCCATGAAGCGGCGCCCGTCGCCGTCCTCGGCCTCGACGGTGATCCGGCGGAGGAAGCCGTGCTCCGGGTCGCGCTCGATCTCGCGGACACCGTCGACGACGGCGGCGCGCCGCCCGTCCTTCACGAAGTACCCCGAGTGGACGCGGTCGCCGGTCTGGCCGCGTGTCCCCGCGGCCGACTGGGCGAGGAAGCCGACCTCGCCGTTGCAGGCGTTGCAGTACCCCACCTTCCCGTCCTTCCACCGCTCCGGCCGGGGCGACCACGTGCGGTCCCGGATCGCCAGGCAGTCGACCTCATGGTCCCGGCCGCGCAGCACCATCCGTCCGGTGACCCGACCGACCTGGTCGAGGTGCGTCGCTACCGCTGGGTCGCCGGTCAGCCGGCCGACCCATGGTGGCATGACGGCCGCGAACTCGAGGTCGATGTCGACGAGGTCGCGGTCGCGATAGCCGAGCCTGTAGCGCATCAGCGGCTCGACTGCACGGACCGAGACGCCGCTCGGGTAGGTGAAGTCCCGGAGGTCTCGGTCGGGCTGGAGGCGGAGGTTGCTGTAGCAGGCGTAGTACGGGACCTCCATGTGGAAGAAGGTGGTGTCGTCCCAGACCCAGGCGCCGCCGCCCGAGGTGCCGACGTTGGGCCGGACCCAGTTGTAGAACCACCCACCGAGCCGGTGTTCCGGCACGAACCACCAGAACCACGACGTCTCGTGGTACCAGCGTTGCTCGTCCGGCCGATGGAAGTCATCGTCCAGCGGGCTGAGCACGCCGTGATGGCTGTCGTCACTCGTGATCCTCACGACAATCCCCTCCTGGCCCTCCGCTCGCCGGCGATCCGCGCCAGCCGGGGGACGAGGTCCCGCTTCACGACCTTCGCGTTCTGGTTGTACGGCAAGTGGTCCAGCACCGCGACAACCCGCGGCACCTTGTTGTCGGCGAGCCGCTCGGCGCACCAGGCCCGCAGCGCGGCCTCGTCGGTCCCGCCACCGGCCCGTAGCACGACAGCGGCGGCGACGTCCTCGCCGAGCACGGGATGCGGCACGCCGACCACCGCCGCGTCGAGCACTGCAGGGTGGGCGTGCAGGACGTCCTCGACCTCGATGGGCGCGATGTTGTACCCGCCTCGGATGATCAGCTCCTTCGACCGCCCGACGAGGATCAGGTCGCCGTCGTGGTCGACGTACCCGACGTCGCCGGTCTGGAGCCACCCGTCGCGCCAGGTGGCGGCCGTGGCCTCGGGATCGTTCCAGTAGCGCCGCGGTCGTGCCGTGCGCGACCAGACCTCGCCCACCTCGCCGGGCGCCAGGGCGACGCCGCGCTCGTCGCGGATCTCGATGGCGTCCGCCTCGCGGGGCCGTCCGACCGAGCCCGGCTTGCGGACCGACTCCCGGCTCGCCGTCTGGGTCCCCCGACCGCCCTCGGTCATGCCGTAGACGTTGATGAGACGGGCCGCCGGCCAGAGCTGCTCGATCCGCTCGACCGTGTCCTGAGGCAGCGGCGCCGTTCCGGTGAAGATCCAGCGCACGCTGGTGAGGTCGTGCCGGGCCGCGTCGCGGTGCTCGACCATGAGGCGCAGCATGGCCGGCACCAGCTGGAGGGCGTCGGGGCGCCGGTCGCTCACCAGGCGCAGGAAGCCGCCCGGGTCGAACGACGGCTGGGTGATCACCGCGCTGCCGATGCGCAACGGGTTCAGCATCACGCCGTGACAGCCGCCGAAGCCGGTGAACGGCAGGGCATGGGCCAGGCACTTCGAGGGGTTGGTGGCGGTCGGGTCGATGTCACCGACCAGATCGGCGTGGGAGAAGACGACCCCCTTGGGGCGGCCGGTCGTCCCGGACGTCGCGACGATGTCGGCGTCACCGTCGGCGGCGAGCTGTGTCTGGTCGGGGACCGCGCCGGCGTCCCGGGGGACGTCGGCCACGGGCCAGACGTGGTGGAGATCGAGCCGATCGACGGTGGCCGGGACATCGGTGACGGCCCAAGCGGCGCCGGTCAGCTCGGCGAAGGCCGCGATCTCCTGAGGGCTCAGCCGGGTGTTGGTCGGCACGCAGATCGCTCCGGCTCGCAGCACGCCCATGAAGGCGGTGGCGAAGTCGACGGCATGGGCGTTGGTGATCGGCAGCAACACCCGATCGGCCGGACGGACGCCGGCCGCCACCAGGCCACCACCGATCTCGTCGGCCTCCCGGTCCCAGTCGGCGAACGTGATCCTCCGGGTGGTGTCATCGTGCGCGAGGGCATCCGGCATGCCGTGGGCCCGGGCCCGCAGCACGTCGGGAAGGCGGCGGAGCACCGCTACCACCCGGTGTACGACGGGTCACGCTTCTCGCCGAAGGCGCTCATCCCCTCCTTGAAGTCGTCGCTGCGCACCGCCACCTCCTCGTAGATGCCCTCGTTCTGGAGGGCGCCGGCGAGGTCGCACTCGAGGTTGCGGTGCAGGAGGGTTCTGGCCAGCCCGACGGACACCGTCGCGGCGCCGGCGAACTCCTCGACCACCGCCTCGACTGCGGGGTCGAGATCGTCCTCGGGCACGCAATCGCTCACGAGGCCCCAGTCGGCGGCCCGCTCGCCGGGCACCGGCTTGCCCCGGAGCACCATCTCCTTGGCTCGGGCCAGCCCGACCAGCCTCGGCAACAGGTAGGTGTTGCCGCTGTCCGGCGTGAACCCCTTGGTCACGAACGGCACCCAGAACTTGGCCGACGGGGTGGCGATCACCACGTCGGCGCTGAGCGCCAGCATGTTCCCGATCCCGGCCGCCCAGCCCCGGACGCCGGCGACGACGGGCACCTGGACGGCGTCGAGCGCCCGGATCATGCGGTGCGCGCCGTAGGTGAAGCCCCGCTGGAGGTGCCCGGTCCGCGGCCGCGCCTGCCCCTCACCGCCGCCCCGGCGGACGGCGCTGTTCGACTGCACGAGGTCGATGCCGGTGCAGAAGTCGGTCCCGGCGGCCCGCAACACGATGACGCGGGTGGTGTCGTCCTGGCCGGCGGCGTCGACGGCGTCGGTGATGCCGGTCACCATGTCGACGGCGAGGGCGTTCTTCCGGTCGGGCCGGTTCAGCGTGATCCGCAACACCGGGCCATCGCGGTCAACGATCAGGTGAGGGGCGTCGCTCACGGGGCCTCGCCTCCAGGGCTCGAGTAGAGTGCACTGAACTATACCGTGTTCTCTATCGCCGCGTTCCGGTGGGGAGGGGTGTGATGAGCGTCGTCGAGGTCGAGCACCGAGACCGGATCCTGATCATCACGTTGAACCGGCCCGACAAACGGAACGCCCTCACGCCGGAGGTCAACACCCTGCTGCGTGAGGCGTTCGAGCGGTTCGCCGACGATCGCGACCTGTGGGTCGCCGTCGTGGCCGGGCGGGGGCAGGACTTCTGCGCCGGGGTCGACCTGACCGCGCCGCCACCACGCGGCCGCGAGCGTACCTGGCCGGGCGGTATCACCCGCGACTACGAGTGCTGGAAGCCGATCGTCGCCGCCGTGCAAGGGAACGTCCTCGGCGGAGGGTTGGAGCTGGCCCTGTGCGCCGATCTCCGGGTGGCCGACGAGACGGCCCGCTTCGGGTCGCCCGAGGTGCGGTGGGGCCTGATGCAGGGCGCCGGCGCCACCCAACGGTTGCCACGGTTCGTCCCGTTCGGCGTCGCGCTCGAGATGCTGTTCACCGGCGACCCCATCGACGCCGAGCGAGCCGAGCGGATCGGCCTGGTCAACCAGGTCGTCCCGCCCGGCCAGGCGCTCGATGGGGCGCTGGCGCTGGCCGACCGCATCCTGGCCCGTGCCCCGCTCGGCGTGCGCCGGGCGAAGGAGGCGGCCTACCTCGGCTGGGACCAGTCGCTCGGCCACGGCATGCGCACCGAGATGCTGTTGAGCCGCACGCTGGCCGGCACCGCCGACCTCGAGGAGGGTCAGCGGGCCTTCAGCGAGCGGCGCCCCCCGCGCTGGCAGGCGCGCTAGCCGGCGCGACCAGGGCCCGCACCTCCCGCTTGACGACCTTGCCCATGGCATTGCGGGGCAGGCCGTCCACGAAGACGATCCGCTCGGGGACCTTGTAGCGGGCCAGGGAGGCGGCGCACCGGTCGAGGAGATCCCGCTCCGTCACGCTAGCGCCCGGCGCGAGCTCGACCGCGGCGACGACCCGCTCGCCCAAGCGCTCGTCCGGCACCCCGAGCACGGCCGACCCGGCGACGCCGTCGACCTCCTGCAGCACCCGCTCCACCTCCGCCGGGTAGACGTTGGCCCCGCCCCTCAGGATCAGGTCGTTCTTGCGGTCGGTGACGAACAGGTCGCCGTCGGGCGACAGGAAGCCGAGGTCGCCGGTGCGCAGGACCTCGCCGTGGAGCGCCTCTGCAGTGGCGTCGGGTCGACGCCAGTAGCCGAGCATCGGCGTGTACGCACCGGCGAACGGGCCGTTGGGGGCGGCCTCCACGCACACCTCGCCGACCGAGCCGGCAGGCAGCTCCCGGCCGTCCGGCTCCCGGATCGTGATGCGCACCTGGGGCAGGGCGCGCCCGCAGCTCCGCTCGACCGGCGGCAGGCTCGGGTCTTCCTGCGTCACCGACGTCGGCGCCTCCGTCAGCCCGTACCCGGTCGTCACCCGCGTGCCGAACCGGTCGCGGTACAGCTCCCGGAAGCTCTCTGGCATGGCGGCCCCGCCCACCCCCGGCCTGGTCAGCGAGGCGAGGTCGTCGGCGGCGAGTTCAGGGTGGGTGAGCAGGTCGTGGATCATCGTGGGTACGGCGGCGAAGCTGGTGATCCGCTCGTCGCGGACCCAGCTCGCGATGCCGACGGCGTCCACCCGGTCCATGAGGACGCACGGCCGGCCGCTCTGGAAGGCGACGAGCGGCCCGAGAACGACGAGGTTCAGGATCGTTAGCGGCAGGCAGACCCCGGTACGGGCGTCCGGATCGGCGCTGCGGGTGGCGCCGACGGCCCCGGGGAGCAGCAGGTTGTGCTGGCTGTGCACGACGCCCTTCGGGCGGCCGGTCGTGCCGCTGGTGTAGGCGATCGCTGCAGGGCCGAACGGGTCGACGGGCGGCCGCGGCGCCGGCGACGCAGCGGCGACCGCCGCAGCCCACTCAGAGCCGGTGTCACCCGGCTCGCAGTCGACGATCGCCCGCAGCTCGGGCAGGACGTCCCGCATGCCTGCGACGGCCGCGATCACGCCGCGGTCGCCGAGGAACAGCGAGGCGCCGGCGTCGCCGAGGAGGTAGGCGACCTCCGGTGGCGCCAGGGCCTTGTTCACGCCCACCCAAAGGGCGCCCAACCGCATTGCCGCGAGGAACGCCACCGCGAGCTCGAGGTGGTTGCCCAGCGAGGCCGCCACCCGGTCGCCCGGGCGGAGCCCCCACCCGCGCAGCGCGCCTGCGGCTCGATCGACCTGGGCATCGAGCTCGCCGTACGTCAGCCGCCCGTGGCGTGCGACGAGCGCCTCGCGGTCGGGGTCCCGCAGCCCCAGGTCGAGCACCTCGGCCACCGACTGCGGGCCCCCACCCGGGATCGGCGGCCGGCGGTCCGAGATCTTCAGGCCGTTCACCCCGGGGACGGTACTCCGTACACTGAATTCATGGACGACGAACGGCTGGCCCGCGTCGAGGCCCACCTCGCCATCCAACAGCTGGCGGTCCGCTACGCGATGGCGATCGACGCCCGCGACCTCGACCTGCTCGCCGAGCAATGGGCTCCCGACGTGTGGATGGGTAGGCGGCACGGCCAAGGCCGCGACGCAGTCCGGCGGTACTTCGAGCCGATCCTCCAGCGCTTCTACCGGAGCATCCACATGGTCGTCGGGCACCGCATCGACGTGATCGACGCCGAGTGCGCCACCGGCTCGGTCTACTGCAGAGCCGAGCACGAGTCCGGATCGGACTGGGTCGTCCAGGCGATCGTCTACGACGACACGTATCGCCTGGTCGACGGCGCCTGGGGCTTCGTGAAGCGGACGCACCGGCACTGGTACTCGGCGCCGATCACCGAGGCACCGACGCCGCCGACCTTCGAGCGGTGGCCGGGATACCCCGGGCCGCTCCCCGACCTCCCGCACGCCTGGCCGTCGTGGGATCGCTACTGGTCGGCCGTCGACGACGACACCGTGGCCCGGATCACCCGCCGGCCCGGCCCCGCCGGCTGAGCACCGACTGCCAGGGCGCCGCCCGCCGCTGGCGGCGGCGCAGCAGGTAGCGCAGGACGGCGGGGTCGCCGGCCGTGCCTCCGGCCCGGGCGGCGGTGGCGAGACCGTCCCGATCGCCGGCCGCCAATCCGAGCGACGCGTCGAGGTCGGCCTGCTCGGTCCGGTCGAGCTCCCCGCGCATCCGGTCGTGGTCGCGCAGGTAGTAGAGCAGGATCAGCGAGTTGCGGGTCTCCTCGCGCAGCGCCGGGTCGGCGATGCCCTTCACCGCCGCGCGGACGGCGGCCTGGAGATGGTCGTACCAGGCGGTTCGGGGCGTGTCGTCGCCGGCCGCCGGGGTCACCGCCGGCTCCTCGACGCCGGTCAGCGCCGAGAGCGTGGTGGCGATGCCCTGGAGGTAGCGCTGCGTGACCAGGAGATACGGCGGCCACCCCCGAGCGCCGCCGCCCCGAGCCACCGCCAGCGACGTGGTGACCGCGCACCGGTACTGGACCGCCACCCGGTAGAACGCCACGCTCGCCTCGTCCAGCGCGATGCCGCTCACCTGCTCGTAGCGCGCCAGCAGGCGGCCGAGGTCCACCGGCTGGCCAGCCGTGCGCATCTCGATCCAGGCGATGTCGTCCATCGGGTCGCCGACGTGGGCGAACTCCATGTCGACCAGCCCACTGACCCGGCCTTCGTGGGCGAGGAAGTTGCCGGGGCCGGTGTCGCCCTGGACGAGCACCGTGCGGGCGACGG
>DATFRN010000027.1:0-25620 GCA_035263165.1 Acidimicrobiales bacterium
CCGGCGGTGGATCGGGGGGCCGCGTACCGGATCGGGAGTCCCGTGCGGGTCGGGGTGGCGGCCGTCGGCCTGTTGGTGGCGCTGGCGCTGGCCGGGCCGGTGGGGGCGCGGCTGGCCGCGGTGGCCGATCCGTCGGCGGCCGGGGGGCGGGGGCGGCTCGACGAGTGGGTGCTCGCCGGCCGGGTGATCGCCGACCACCCGCTGACCGGGGTCGGGCCCGAGGGGTACCGCATCGCCGCCCCCGCGCACATCGACGCCGGGTACACCCGCCGCCACGGGCGGGACGACGTCGTCGACCGGGCCCACGACGGCCCCCTCGACGTCGCCGTGGCCGCCGGCCTTCCCGCGGCCGCCGTGTACGTGGCGCTCGTCGGCGGGGTCGTCGTCGCCGCCGTCCGGGTCGCGCGGCGGGGGCGGTCCGGCGGCCACGAGCCGGTCGCCGTCGGCGCCGCGCTGGCCCTCGTGGCCTGGGCCACCCAGCAGGTCGTCAGCTTCCCCCTCGCCGAGATCGACCCCGCCGCCTGGCTCCTGGCCGGCGTCGTCGTCGTGGCCGCCGCGGGCGATCCCTACCACCGGCCCGCCCGCAGGTCCCAGCTCGGGCGGCGGGCCCTGGCCGCGGCCGTGGCCGGCGGGCTGGCCGTCGCCGGGGTCGCCGCCGTCGCCGCCGACCGCGACCTCGAGCGGGCCCGGCAGACCGGCGACGTCGCCGCCGCCGACCGGGCCACCCGCCTCCGCCCCGACGACGTCGACGCCTGGTACGTCGCCGCCCAGGTGGCGGCGTCCGGCCCCAGCATCCTCGCCGTCGACGCCGGGCTCGACCGGGTCGAGGCCGGCCTCGGGCACGAGCCCGACGACCCCGCCCTCGCCGACCTCCACGAGCGCCTGCTGGCCGACCGGGCCCTGCGCTCGGGCCTCGACGACGACCTGGCCGCCGCCGCAGCCGCCTCCCGGGCCCGCATCGCCGCCGATCCGGCCAACCCCACCCACCGCCGGCTGCTGGCCGCGGTGACCCGCGTGACCCGGCTCGCCCCGGAGGAACGATGACGGAACAGAACGCCGCAGGCCCCTCGGGCGTGTACGACCCGATGAGCACCACGAGCCCACCGATGGCGGCTGCCGCGGACGCCGTCGTGATGGCATCCCCCGCGGCGATCGACGGCGAGGCCGACGCCGACGCCGGCGTGGCCGGCGACTTCGGCCGCTTCTACACGACCACCTGGCCGGGCGTCGCCCGGGGCCTCACCCTCGTCCTCGGCGACAGCGACCTGGCGGTCGAGGCGACCGACGAGGCCATGGCCCGCGCCTACGCCCGCTGGTCGCACGTCCGCGACTACGACAACCCCGCCGGCTGGGTCTACCGGGTCGGCCTCAACTGGGCCCGCTCCCACCACCGGCGGCTGGCCCGCCGCCTCCCCCTGGCCCGGGGCGAGGCCGACCCGGCGCCCCCGCCCGCCGAGCCCGCCGTGCGCGAGGCACTGATGCGGCTGCCCGTGAAGCTGCGCAGCGTCGTCGTGTGCCGCCTGCTCATGGACTGGTCCGTGAAGGACACGGCTGCCGCCCTCGGCGTCCGCCCCGGGACGGTGCAGAGCCGTCTGCACCGCGCCCTCCACTCACTCGCATCCTCCCTCCAGCACCTGAGGTAGCCGCCGTCATGACCTTCGAAGACACGCTCCGCGACCGGCTCGAGCACGACGCCGCGTCGGTCCCGCTCCCGCCCCGCACCCCCGCCCGGGCGGCCGCCCGGGCCCGGGTCCGCCACCGCAACCGCCTCGTCGTCACCGGCGTCGTCGCCGTGCTGGCGGTGGGCACGGCGGTGGCCGTCCCGACCCTGCTCGCCCAGGGCGAGGGCAGGACGCCCTCGGCCGAGGTGCCCGCCACCCAGCCCACGCTGCCCCCGGGGCCGCTCGACCTGTCGTGGCGGAAGCCCACCTCGGGCGGGATCATGTACGCCGGGGCCCAGGTCCAGTCGGGCTCGGGCACCGTCTACGCCATCTCGACCGCGCCCGGCTTCCACTACGGCGATCCGATGTCCGGCACCCGCTGGCCGATCGCGCTCTACCGCCTGGGCGACGACGGCCGCTGGCAGCCGACGGACCTCGGCGGCAGGCGGCCCTACGCCGACAACCTGGCGGCGGCGGGCGACACGCTCTACGCCGTCAGCACCGCACCCGGCACCCACACCCTCCGGGTGGGCGCGTCCCGCGACGGCGGCGACACGTGGACGTCCGACGAGCTGCCGCCGGCGGCCTTCCCGACCGGCTCCCACGACCTCACCCGCCAGTCCTACGGCACGGTGGCGGCCAAGGGGGACCAGGTCCTGGCCATGGTGGTGACGCGCTTCTACCCGGACGAGGACGCCATCTTCCCCGAGAAGAAGGGCCATCCCGACTACATCGTGCAGCGCACGCCCGAGGGCCTGGCGCTGGTCAAGGTGGACGTGTTCAGGGCGGTCCCGGGGCCCGGCGGCGGCAAGGCCGCGGTGCTCGCGCCCGGCACCGCCACGGCCGGGGCGCCGACGACCACCGTGCCGGCCTCGCCGACGACCAGCCAGCCCCGGACCGCGCCGTCGTTCCCCACCAAGAAGGCCGAGACCATCCGAACCGTGCCCTGGTCGGACCTCGGCCTGCACGGGCTCGAAGATCTCGGCCCCAAGGCCGAGATCTTCGAGCGGACCGGCGACGGATGGGAGCGCGTCGAGGCCGAGCCGGCCGACTTCGGCGGCCAGGGCGAGGCCCTCTCGGTGGCCGGCGACCGGTTCGTGGTCACCGGGATCTACGGCCTCAGCGAGGGGGCGTTCGTGTCGCAGGACGGGCGACAGTGGAACCGCATCCCGGTGGCCACGGGCGACAAGGTCGTGGGCACCGGCCCGGGCCTGGTCCGCTACCCGCAGGCCGGGACCAAGGTCCAGGTGTCGACCGACGGCGGGACGACGTGGACGGCCGTCGACCTGGGCGCCGAGGGCGCCGAGCCGAACCTCCAGGTCATCTCCGCCTCCGGCGGCCCGCTGGGCGTGGCGTTGCTGCTGGGCGACGCCCAGGAGCACCCCCGCCAGCTGGTGGTGTCCGCCGACCTCGCCTCCTGGACCGTGGGTGACGTGGCCCAGGCCGTCGGCGCCGGCAGCTACGTCAAGGGCTGGACGTTCGTGGGCGCCGACCGCATCGTCGTCGGCGCCGAGCGGGCGCCGGGCGGCAACGACGCCGAGACGGTCACCGCCGTCGGGACGCCGGTCCGGCGCTAGCCCGCCGTCGTGGTGCCGGTCGCACACGCCTGCCGGGCGAACTCGGCGGGCGTGAGCGACCGGCCCGCGAACCACACCCGGCCGGGCGCGAGGTCGCCCGGCCGGAACGCGCCCTTGCCGCCGAACAACAGGTCGGACGCCGCGCCCGGCGTGGTGCCGGAGGTCCCGCCGCCGGAGTCGAGGGCGCGGACCTCGACCGTGTACGCCTTCCCCGGCAGCAGCGGGAAGGCCAGCGGCACCTCGTCGTGGTAGCCGGCCGGGGGCCGGCCGACGGTGAAGGGTGCCAGCGTGCCGCCGGTCCCCGCCGCCGGTCCCAGGGCACGCCACAGCACCTGGCCCTCGGGGCCGCGCAGGATCAGCTCGTGGCCGAGGACCCGGGTGCAGGGCCCGGGGTCGACCACCACCGTGCCCCGGGGCCCGGGGCGCAGGCCCAGGTCGTGCGGCCCGAGGTCGATGGCGAGCTCGCAGCCGGACAGCTGGGTGGCCAGCCAGTAGCCGCCCAGCCCGACCAGCACCAGCGGCAGCGAGACGACCGCGAGGACCCGCAGCAGGGTCTCCTGTGCGTCGCGCCGCCGGCTCACCACCACCTCCGACCGGCCCGGCCGCCGGCGGGTTACCCGCACCTTGGGCGGCGCCGGGCGCCACCGCTAGTGTCGCTCATCGGTCGCCCAGGGGCTGCGCGCCCCACGATCCGAGGGAGCCTCCATGACCGATCCCGTCCGCGTCGCTGTCACCGGGGCCGCCGGCCAGATCGGCTACGCCCTCCTCTTCCGCATCGCCAGTGGCCAGATGCTCGGCCCCGACCAGCCGGTGATCCTCCAGATGCTGGAGATCCCCCAGGCCGTGGCCGCGCTCGAGGGCGTGGTCATGGAGCTCGACGACTGCGCCTTCCCCCTCCTGGCCGGCACCGTCGCCACCGACGACGCCGCCCGGGCCTTCGAGGGCACCGACTACGCACTGCTGGTCGGCGCCATGCCCCGCAAGCAGGGCATGGAGCGGGCCGACCTGCTGTCGGCCAACGGTGCCATCTTCACCGCCCAGGGCCAGGCGCTGTCCGGGTCGGCCAGCCCCGACGTGAAGGTCCTGGTGGTGGGCAACCCGGCCAACACCAACGCGCTGATCGCCATGAACAACGCCCCCAACATCCCCGACGGCCAGTTCACCGCCATGACCCGGCTCGACCACAACCGGGCCATCGCCCAGCTGGCCGCCAAGGCCGGGGCGCCGGTGGCCGACGTGACCCGCATGACGATCTGGGGCAACCACTCGGCCACCCAGTACCCCGACGTGTTCCACGCCGAGGTGGCCGGCAAGCCCGCCTTCGACGCCGCGGGCGGCGACCAGGCCTGGCTGGAGGGCGAGTTCATCCCCACCGTCCAGCAGCGGGGCGCGGCGGTCATCCAGGCCCGGGGCCTGTCGTCGGCCGCCTCCGCCGCCAACGCCGCCATCGACCACATGCGCACCTGGGCGCTCGGCACGGCCGAGGGCGACTGGGCCTCGATGGCCGTGCCGTCCGACGGCAGCTACGGCGTGCCCGAGGGCCTGGTCTCCGGCTTCCCCGTCACCTGCGCGGGCGGCCGCTACGAGATCGTCGGCGGGCTGGACATCGACGACTTCAGTCGGGGCCGGATCGACGCGTCGGTGGCCGAGTTGGGCGCCGAGCGCGACACCGTGTCCGATCTCGGCCTGATCTGAGCGCACCCGTCCCGGGGGCGTAGGGTGCACGGCGGTGGGGACGTCGTGACCGAGCTCGGCACCGACGTGCGTCAGGCGACCGGCGTGCCGGCGCCCGACCAGGCGCCCGCGGACCCCGGCGCGGCCGGCGGCCGGTGGGCCCGGTTCGGGCCGCTCGTCGTGACGGCCCTGGCCGGGGCGCTGGTGGCCCTGGCCTCGGCCTACCTGTTGTGGCCCCACGGCACGGTCAACCTCGACGAGGTCGTCTACATCAACCAGGCCGACGCCATCGCCCACGGTCGCCTGACGTTCGACCGGGCCGACTACGTGCCCGACTTCCGGCCCTACCTGAGCGGCCTGTCCGGCGATCGGGTGGTGTTCAAGTACCAGCCGCTGTGGCCCGGCCTGCTGGCGGTGTCCGACGTGGCCACCGGCGGCTACCGGCCCGGCCTCGTCGTGGCCGGGGCCGGCGCCGCGCTCGCCTTCGGCTTCCTCGGCCGCGAGCTCACGGGCCGGCGCCGCCTGGGCGCGGTCACCGGCGTCGGCGTGGCCCTGTCGCCGGTCTTCGTGACCAACAGCGGCACCGCCCTCGCCTACCTGCCCGCCGGGGCGCTGGCCGCGGCCGCCGTCGCCGCCGCGTTCCGCGGCGTCCGCACGGGCGCCCGCGGCTGGTACGCGGCCTCCGGCGTGGGCTACGGGCTGCTGTTCTTCCACCGGCCGTTCGACGCCCTGGTGACCGGCCTGCCCGTCGGCGTCTGGCTGCTGGCCCGGGCCTGGCGCCGGCGCTCGCCCGGCCCGCTGGTCGTGACCACGCTGGCGGCCATGCCGTTCGTCGCCCTGTGGCTCGGCTACAACCGGCTGGTCACCGGGTCGGCCCTGACCCCGGCCTTCTCGCTCGACGCCCCCCAGGACCGGTTCGGCTTCGGCGTCCGCTCCAGCTGGCTGCCCAGGGACCCCCGCCTGACCCACCAGCTGCTCGACTTCACGCCGGCGGGCTCGGCCAAGACCGTGGCCCACTTCGCCCTGTTCTCGCCGCTCTTCGTCCTGGGTGGGGTGCTGGTGTTGGGCCTGGCCGCCTACGCGGTGGTCGCCGGCTGGCGGGACCCGCGGCGCCGGGTGCTGGCCGGCGTGGTGGTGACCGTGATCGGCGGGCACGCGCTGTGGTGGGGCACGCAGAACTTCGTGACCTTCGGGCTCGACGAGGTGCTCGGGCCCGCCTACTGGCTGGGCGCGGTGGGGGCGGTCGCCGCCCTGGCCACCGCGGGCGGGGCGGACGCCGCCCGGCGGCTGCGGGCGGCCGCGCCGGAGCAGCGACGCCGGGCGCTCGTCGCCGCCGCGGTCGTCGCCGTGGCCTCGACGGCGGCCACGGCCGCCATCGTCGTCCCCGACCTGTCCACCGCCCGCCGGAACCGGGCCGCCCAGGTCGACGTCCTCACCGCCACCCCGGCCGGAAGCCTGCTCGTGCTGCCGGGGGCGCTCGACGACCCGTTCGTGCACGCCGTGGTGCCGGCCGACCTCGGCGGCGCCGAGCGGCTGACCGCGGTCGACCTGGCCAGCGCCGCCCAGATCTTCCGCCTGCGGGACCGGCATCCGGACCGGCCGCTGTGGCGCTGGGTGCCGACCCGCGCGTCGGGCGACCTCGGCGTCCCGCCCCACCTCTACCGCCTGGGCCAGCTGCCGTCCCTGCGGGCCCGCCGGCCGCAGCTGACCCTCGACCCGGTGGCCGGCGACGCCCGGGTCACCGCCCCCTACCTGCGCACGGTCGACGAGCGGGGCGAGGAGGTCCGGCGGGCGGCGCTGGACGCCCGCCGCCGCCCGGGTGCCGGCGTCACCGCCCGTGTCGGTGCCGGCGGCGGCACCGACCTCACGCTCGGCCCCGGCGCCACCTGGCTGGCGCTGGGGGGCACCGTCCAGCGCCCCGGCGAGGCGCCCCAGACCGTCGAACTGCGCTGGCCGGTTCGGGCCCGGGGCGGCCAGGTCGAGATCGGCGACGCCGGCACCCCCTGGCGGCTGTACTCGCTGCCCGACAAGTCCGTGTGGTCCGACGAGGACGTGTCGGACGTGGTGACGGCCGGGATCGAGGGGCTGGCCCCGTTCCGCCCCGTCGCCCAGCAGGCGAAGATGCCCTGATCCCGAAAATCCCCCGATGAGGGCCTTTACAACCTCCTCCCGTAGCGGCTAACCCACCCACAGGAGGCTTCGGGAGGTAGCCGGGGTGGGCAGGATCCGGGGGACAGGCATCGCGCTGGTGCTGGCGGTTCTGGCGGCGGCGGCTGCCTGCACGCCCGGGCCCAGCGGCGCGGCGGCGGCCGACCCGACGGCGGTGAGCTTCGGGCCGACGCTGGTCGGGGGCCACGCCACCGCCACCGTGCGGGTGACGAACGTCGCCGAGAGCGGCGACCTCACCGTCGAGAGCACGGTCGTCACCGGCCCCGACCGGGTCGACTTCACCGACGACTTCGACGACGGCGGCCAGAAGGTGCTGCCCCCGGGCCAGTCCTTCACGATCACCGTCGCCTTCGACCCGTCCGCCACCGGCGACCGCAGCGCGTCCCTGGTGGTCAAGCACTCGGGCCCCGACCCGCTGGCCGTCCCCCTGTCCGGCACCGCCACCACGCCCGCCCCCGGCGCCCGTCCGCTCACCGCGGCGCCGGACGAGCTCGACTTCGGGGTGGCCACCGTCGGGAACCAGGCCACGATCCCGGTCACGCTGACCAACGGCGGCGCCACCACGGTGACGGTGAGCAAGGCGACCGTCGCCGGCGCGGGGGCCGCCGCCTTCCGGGTCACGCTGGCCACCCCCGCGACCGTGGCGGCCGGCCAGACGCTGACCGTGCCGGTCACCTTCGCCCCCGCCGCCGAGGGCGACGCCGCCGCCCGCCTGGTCCTCACCCACACCGGCACCAACACGCCGCTGGTGGTGCCGCTGTCGGGCCGGGGCGAGCTGGGGGGCGGAGCCACCGTCCTCTACCGCATCAACGCCGGCGGCCCGACGCTGCCCGGCTCGCCGGTGTGGGAGGGCGACAGCGGCGAGTCGCCCTCGCCCTACGCCAACGTCGCGGCCACCGGCGACCAGGTCGCCGGCTGGGGCGACCCGGTCGACCTGTCCGACCGGTCCGTCCCCGAGGGCACGCCCGCCGCCCTGTTCGCCAGCGAGCGGTTCGACCTGCCCGTGCCGCCCGACCTGACCTACGCCCTGCCGGTGCCGGCGAGCACGCCGCTCGAGCTGCGGCTCTACCTGGCGGAGATGAACCCGCCCGACTTCGCCGCCGGGTCCCGGGTGTTCGACGTCTGGGTCGACGGGCACCTGGTGCGTGACGACGTCGACGTGTTCTCGGCCGTCGGCGCCCGCACCGCGCTGGTGCTGCACATCCCGGTGGTGTCCGACGGCGTGGTCGACCTCCACCTGGCCCCGGTGTCCGGCAGCGCGTCGCTCAAGGGCCTGGAGCTGCTCACCACCGGCGGGCCGCCGCCGCCCCACCTGGTGGCCGAGCCGACCACCGTCGACCTCGGGACCGTGCCCATCTACCTGCCCCGCACCGAGCAGGTCGAGCTGACCAACGCCGGCGCCACCGGGCCGCTCACGGTCACGTCGCTGGCCGTCACCGGCCGCGACGCCGTGCGGTTCGACGCCCGACCGGTCGGCGGCAGCCTGCCGGTCACGCTCGACCCCGGCCAGTCGCTCACCGTGTCGGTCCACGTCCTCGGCACCTCGCCCGGGCCCCGGGGCGCGGAGCTGATCGTGGGCCACACCGGCGTGGGGCGGCTGGTCGTCCCGCTGGCGGCCACCGTCGACGGCACGCGCGCGCCCGGCGGCCCCCCCTTCGCCAAGGGCACGCTGGCCGGCGCCGGGGTCACCAACCCGACGTCGCTCCAGTTCGGGCCCGACGGCCGGCTGTACGTCGCCACCCAGGCCGGCTCGATCCGGGCGCTCACGATCGCGCGCGACGGCCCGGCCGCCTACCGGGTCGCGGCCAGCGAGACGATCGACCTGCTGCAGACCCTGCCCAACCACGGCGACGACGGCAGCCCGGCGCCGTCGGTGACCGGGCGGCTGGTGACCGGCCTGCTGGTGACCGGGACCGCGTCACGGCCGGTGATCTACGCGGTGTCGACCGACCCCCGCATCGGCGGCGGCACCACCGGCGAGGACCTCGACGTCGACACCAACTCCGGTGTGCTGTCCCGGCTGACCAAGCTGCCCGGCGGCTGGCAGCGGACCAACCTGGTCCGGGGCCTGCCGCGGTCGGAGGAGAACCACACCGGCAACGGCCTGACCCTGCTGCCCGGCACGTCGACCCTGCTCATCGCCTACGGCGGCAACACCAACATGGGGGCGCCGTCCAACAACTTCGCCCTCGTGCCCGAGTACGCGCTGTCGGGCGCGGTGCTGTCCGTCGACCTGGCGGCCATCGGCTCGACCACCTACGACCTGCCCACGCTGGACGACGACGCCCGGCCGGGCACCGTCGACGCCGGCGACCCCTTCGGCGGCGACAACGGCGCCAACCAGGCCCGGCTGGTGCCGGGCGGGCCGGTGCAGGTGTACGCCTCGGGGTTCCGCAACCCCTACGACCTCGTCGTGGCCTCGTCTGGCGCCGTCTACACGGTCGACAACGGGGCCAACGCCGGCTGGGGCGGGCCGCCGACGCCCGACGACGCCTCCGGCGCCTGCACCAACGCCGTCCAGGAGGACAGCCACTCCGACCTCGACGCCCTGCTGCGGATCACCGGGCCCGGGTACTACGGCGGCCACCCCAACCCCACGCGGGCCAGCACGGCCAACACGTTCAACGCCGCCAACCCCCAGTCGCCGGTGGCGGCCGGCAACCCGGTCGAGTGCGACTACCGCAGCGAGGTGCAGCGCGACGCCATGACGACGTTCGCCTTCTCGACCAACGGGCTGGCGGAGTACACGGGGTCGGCGTTCGGCGGCGCCCTGCAGGGCGACCTGCTGGCCGCCTCGTTCGACCGGGCCATCTACGCGCTGCACCTCAGCCCGGACGGCGACCGGGTGACCAGCCGCACCATCCTGGCCACCCCGGTGGGCACCGCCCCGCTCGACGTCACGGCCCAGGGCGACGCCGGGCCCTTCCCCGGCACCGTGTGGGTGGCCGACTACCTCGGCAACGCCGTGACGGTGCTCGAGCCGCAGGAGGGCGTGGTGTGCACGGGGGCCGACGACCCCACGCTCGACGACGACGGCGACGGCTTCTCCAACGCCGACGAGATCGACAACGGCACCAACCCGTGCTCGGCGGCCGAGGCCCCGCCCGACGCCGACGGCGACCACGTGTCCGACCTCACCGACCCCGACGACGACAACGACGGCCGGGGCGACGCCGCCGACCCGTTCGCCGTCGACCCGGCCAACGGCCGCTCGACCCACCTGCCTGTGGTCCTGACCTGGGACAACGACGGGCCGCCGCTGGGCGGGCTGCTGGACCTCGGGTTCACCGGGCTGATGGCCGACGGGGTGACCGACTACCGCGACCACTTCGACGCCGCGGGCATGACCACGGGCGGGGCGGCCGGGGTGGTCACGGTCGACGCCGTCGGCGAGGGCACGGCCGCGGGGCCGGGCGGCACGCAGGACGACGCCTTCCAGCTCGGGCTGGACGTGGGGCCGTCGTCGTCGCCGTTCGTGGTCCACGCCCGGCTGCCGGCGCCGTTCGCCGGGACGACGGCCACCGGCGGGCAGGCCTACGGCATCTTCCTGGGTGACGGCAGCCAGGACGGCTACGTCTCGGTCACCGTGGGCGCCAACGGCGGGGCGGGCGGCTACGCCGTGACCCGGGAGGTCAACGGCACGCCGGCCACCGTCACCGTGCCCGGCCCGGCGTGGCCCGGCCCGGCGTCGGTCGAGCTGTTCCTGCGGGTCGACCCGGCGGCGCTCACGGTCCAGGCCAGCGCCTCGGTCGACGGCGGCGCCCCGGTGGTCCTGGGGCCGCCCCAGGCGATCTCGGCGGCGTGGCTGTCCGACCCGGCCCGGGGGCTGGCGGCCGGGATCATCGGCACCTCGGCCGGCCCGGCGCCCTCGTTCCCCGCGACCTGGGACTACCTGGAGATCGTGCCGGCGCCGTGAGGCTGTCGAAATCGCGCTGACCCGTTCGTAGTAGGGCTGAGACAGACCCCGACAACGGAAGGCGAAGCACCATGGGACTCATCCAGATCGACCTGTTCACGACGCTCGACGGCGTGGCGCAGGCCCCCGGCGGGCCCGACGAGGACACCGACAGCGGCTTCGCGTTCGGCGGCTGGCAGGCGCCGCTGATCGACGAGGTCGTCGGCGAGCAGGTGGGCGCCGGCATCGCCGCGCTCGACGCGCTGCTGCTCGGCCGCAAGACCTACGACATCTTCGCCGGCTACTGGCCGCACCAGACCGACGCCATCGCCGAGGTCTTCAACAAGGTCCCCAAGTACGTCGCGTCGCGGGGCAACCCGACGCTCGACTGGGACGGCTCGACGCTGCTCGGGCCCGACGTCGCGGACGCGGTGCGCGGGCTGCGGGACCGCCACGAGAACGTGCACGTCATCGGCAGCCTCGACCTGGTGCAGACGCTGCTCTCGGAGCGACTCTTCGACCGGCTCAACCTGTGGGTCTACCCGATCGTGCTCGGGAGCGGGAAGAAGGTCTTCGCCGAGGGCACCGTGCCGGCGAACCTGCCTCTCGTCGAGCCCGCCGTCACCTCGCCCACGGGTGCGGTGCTGCTGCGCTACCGCCTCGCCGAGGGGACGCCCGCCACCGGCGACATGGCCCGCGACTACCGCCCCGACGAGTAGCTACTTCAGGAACTTGCTGGTCGTGTTGTCGGCCAGCACCTTGCCGCCGGTCTGGCAGGTCGGGCAGTAGCTCACCGTGTAGGCCCGGTACTCGACGGCCCGGATCGTGTCGCCGCACACCGGGCAGGCCTCGCCCTCGCGGTGGTGGACCGCGCCCGGCCTGTCGGCCGACGACGACATGTCCGAACGGGTGCGCTCGTAGGCCAGCGACTCGGCGATGCTGGCGCCGATGGCGGCGTGCAGCCGGTCGACCGCCTCGTCGTCGAGCTTGGCCGTGCCGGCGAACGGCGACAGCTTGGCCCGGTGGCAGATCTCGTTGGCCAGGCGGCGGCCCAGGCCGGCCAGGATGTGCTGGTCCCGCAGCCAGCCGTGCAGGCGCATGGGGTGCTCGGCCAGCAGGCGGGCGACCGTGTCGCGGTCGGCGGTGTCGGCCTCGGGGCCGAGGCCGTCCAGCGGGGGCTGGGCGTCGATGTCGGCGTCGCTCGGCAGCACCCACACCCCGGCCCGGCGCTCGGTGCCGGCCTCGGTGAGCAGCAGCGCCCGGCCGTCGGCGAAGCTCCACCGGGCCTGGCCGCCCCGGGGCTTGGCCGCCTGCTTGGCGTCCTCCTTGAGCCGGCCGCCCTGCATGAGGTGGACGACGAAGGTCACCGGCTCGAACCGCAGCAGCAGGTGCTTGCCCCGGCGGCCGACGCCCTCCAGCGGGTGGCCGTGGGCCTCGTCGGGCGGCGGGGTGGCGGTCTTCAGTGCGGTGAAGGCGATCGGGCGGAAGCGCTGCAGCACGTCGCCGGCGTAGTACTCGGTCAGCCGCTCGGCGTGGGCCTGGACCTCGGGCATCTCGGGCACGGTGGGCTCCTAGTACGTGGTGGCGGCCCGGACGGGGGCGAGGGCGTCGTCGACCGCGGCCAGCGCGCGGTGGTGGGCGAGGAGCAGCGACAGGTCGCCGCCGACCCGCAGCCGGCCCTCGACGAAGGCCCGCTGGGCGGCGAGGTCGCCGGCTGCGATGGCGGCCGCGGTGGCGTAGTCGGTGGTGAACCGCAGGTCGGCCGGTGCGGCGGCGGGGGCGGGACCGGGCGTGAGCGCCACCCGCCCGCCGGCCACGGCGACGTGCCAGGCGACGTCGCCGTCGGGGCCGTCGTGGACGTGCTGCTCGATCGTGAGCCGCAGGTCGCCCAGGGCGGCGGCCAGGGCGGGGTCGGCCGCGAGGGCGTGGCCGGCGGCCGCCATCCACTCGGGGCTCAGGTACTTCACGGCCGCAACCTATCTGCCGAGATGCCATGCTCGGCCGGTGACGGACGATCCCACCCCTGCCGGGCTCACCGCCGCCGACGAGCGCCACCACCCGGTGGGCGAGGGCGAGTGGTGGAACGAGTCGTGGTACTTCGACTTCGCGACCGCCGACGGTTCGCTGGGCGGCTACGTCCGCATCGGGCTCTACCCCCACCGGCGGGCGTGCTGGTACTGGGCGTGCCTGGTGGGCGAGGGGCGGCCGCTGGTGATGGTGGTCGACCACGACGTGGCGCCGCCCCGGGCCGGGTCGCTCGAGCTGCGGGCCGAGGGCCTGTGGGCCGACCACAACGTCGAGGTCCCGTTCGACCACATGACGCTCGGGTGCGAGGCCTTCGCCCTGGGGCTGGACGACCCGGCCGGGATGTACGACGCAGACCCCCGGGGCGAGCGGGTGCCGTTCGGCCTGGACCTGGAGTGGGACACCGACGGGGCGGCCTACGCCTACCCCGAGGGGACGACCCGCTACGAGGTGCCGTGCCGGGTCCACGGCGAGGTGCTGGTGGGCGACGAGAGCATCGCGCTCGACGCCATCGGCCAGCGGGACCACTCGTGGGGGACCCGGGACTGGTGGGCGCTGGGGTGGACGTGGACGTCCGGCGCCCTGGACGACGGCACCCGGTTCCACGGCACGGTGGCCCGCCTGGGCGACGACCCGCTGCCGTACCACCCGGGCTACGTCCAGCCCCCGGGCGGGCCGCTGGCGGGCGTGACCCACACGGCGACGGCGGCGGTGCTCGGCCCGCAGGGGTTGCCCACGTCGGCGACGTTCGACCTCGACGACCTGCACCTGGCCATCGCCCCGGTGGCGTTCGCCCCGGTGCTGCTGGAGGACGGCACCGGCCGGGTCTCCCGCTTCCCCCGGGCGCTGTGCCGCTTCAGCGACCCGGCGGGCGGCCGCTCGGGGGTGGGCTGGACGGAGTGGAACCAGCCCTCGGCGTGACCACCCCCGGTGGGATCCGCCGCGGGTGGGTCGGCTAGCCTCGGACGGATGTTTGGACCGGTCCTGGCCGCTGGGGCGCTCGACCCGCAGAAGCTGATCGAGAGCGTCGGACTGTTCGGCATCTTCGCGATCGTGTTCGCGGAGTCGTGCTTCGTCTTCTTCCTGCCCGGCGACGCCCTGCTGTTCACGGCCGGGTTCCTGGCCTCGGGGCCGTCGAGCGTGCCCGAGAGCCTGCACCTGCCGCTGATCCCCCTGCTCATCGGCATCTTCGTGGCCGCCGTCGCCGGCAACCAGGTCGGCTACCTGGTCGGCCGGCGGGTCGGGCCGGCCATCTTCAGCCGGCCCGAGTCCCGGTTCTTCAAGCAGGAGAACGTCGACAAGGCCGAGGAGTTCTTCGACAAGTACGGGCCGAAGACCATCGTGCTGGCCCGGTTCGTGCCGATCGTGCGCACGTTCGCCCCGATCATCGCCGGCGTGTCCCGCATGAAGTACCGCACGTTCGTGACCTACAACGTGGTCGGCGGGGCGATGTGGGCGTTCGGCGTGACGCTGCTCGGCTACTTCCTGGGGCAGGTCGACTTCATCGAGCAGAACCTCGAGCTGGCGATCCTGTCGGTGGTGGCCATCTCGCTGATCCCGATCGTGATCGAGATGGTCAAGGCCCGGCGGGAGAGGCAGTCCGACGCCGCCGACATGGTCCACGACATCGTCGACCCGGGGCTGGGTGAGCTGACCCGCGAGGCCGTCGAGCCCGACGGCCGGCTGGACTGAGCCTGGGCCCGACCGCCTAGAGCCAGCCCCGGTCGTCCGCCAGGCGGGCGGCCTCGATGCGGTTGCGGGCGCCGGTCTTGGCGATGGCGGCCGACAGGTAGTTGCGCACGGTGCCCTCGGACAGGACGAGGTTGCCGGCGATCTCGGCCACGGTCGCCCCGCCCCGCGCCGCCACCAGCACGTCCCGCTCCCGCCCGGTCAGCGGCGACCGGCCGCCGGCCAGGGTCTGGGTGGCGAGGTCGGGATCGACGACCCGCTCGCCGGCGTGCACCCGCCGGATGGCCCGGGCCAGCTCCTCGGCGGGCGCATCCTTCACGACGAACCCGAGCGCCCCGGACTCCATGGCCCGCCGCAGGTTCCCGGGCCGGCCGAAGGTGGTCAGGATGACGACCCGGCACGACGGCACCTCCCGCGCCAGCGCCGCCGCGGCGGCCAGCCCGTCGAGCCCGGGCATCTCGATGTCGAGCAGGGCGATGTCGGGCCGGTGCGCCTCGACGGCGGCGACGACCTGGTCCCCCCGCCCGACCTGCGCCACGACCTCGAAGTCGTCCTCGAGATCGAGCAGCGCGGCCAGCGCCGTCCGCACCATCTCCTGATCGTCGGCCAACAACAACCGGATCACGGCCGCACCCCGCGTGTGCAGCGCCCGGGGCCGGCGGGGGCACGACGGCTCATCACCGCCGGACCTCGCGGGCACAGTCGGCGGCGGGCGGCGTCGCTGCCGGCTGGGGCACGGTGACCTGCAGCCGCCAGCCGCCGCGGACGCCCGAGCCGGTGGGGCCGGCCTGCAGCGTGCCGCCGGCGGCCGCCACCCGCTCGCGCAGGCCCCGCAGGCCGCTGCCGTCGGCCGTGGTGGCGGGGGCGCCGCCGTCGTCGGCGATCTCGACCGAGTCGCTGGTCAGCGTGACCACGCACCGCCGGGCCCGGGAGTGGCGCACCACGTTGGTCAGCCCCTCCCGCACCACCCAGCCGAACAGCTCGTGCAGGTCGCTGCGGACCACCTCGCCCGACGCCGGGAGGTCGGCGACGATGCCCACCGCCCGCAGCAGCTCCCGCCCCGACGCCAGCTCGCTGGCCAGGCCGACCTCCCGGTACCCCGCCACCGCCGTGCGCACGTCGCCCAGCGCCCGCCGGGCGAGGTCCTCGACCTCGCCGATCTCCCGCACCGCCCGCTCCGGGTCGGCGGTCCCCAGCCGGCGGGCCAGGCCCGCTTTGACGGTGATCGTCGTCAGCGAGTGGCCCAGCAGGTCGTGGAGGTCCCGGGCGATGCGGGTCCGCTCGCTCTCCGCCGCCAGCCGGGCCACCTCGGCCCGTGCCTCGGTCAGCGCCCGGTTGGACCGGATGATCTCGAAGAAGCCGTACATCGCCAGCGCGACCAGCGAGATCGTCACCGCCGCGTCGAGGTCGACCGAGGCATGCCACGAGGGCACCAGCGGCGGCATGAACATGGCCAAGGCCACCAGCACCACGATGATCGGCACCGCCCGCCGCCCCAGGGCCGACAGGCTCAGCACGACGATGTACGTGACCATCACGAAGGCGTCCTGGTGGGCGAACGGCAGCTCCGCCACGAACAGCACCAGCATCGCTGCGAACAGCCACCAGAACCGCGGCGACGGCGTCCGCATCGTCTCCGGCACCGCCCGCACGTAGGCCGTGGCGAACAGCGCCAGCACGGCCACGCCGGCGGCGGTCGCCACCCCCGAGGTGTGGACGCTGATCCCGTGGCCCGTCTGGGCCAGGTAGACGAGGAACACCCCCGGGAACACCAGGCGCCGCCAGCCGGTGGCCCACCGCGCCCGCTGGAGGACGGCCTCGGTGTCCGCTGCGCTGGGGCCGCCGGCGTCCGGGGGCTCAGGCACGTTGGGTGTCACGCCGCCAGGCTCGCGCCGCCAGCCGGGCGCCGACGAACGTCCACACGCCGATCACGATCCAGGCCTTGGCCGGCCAGGCCCCGCCGTCGAAGGCGATCTGCCCCGCCCGCACCAGCCAGTACGACGGCAGGAGCTGGGTCAGGTGCAGCAGGAAGCCGTCGGTGGCCACCGGGCTCCACGCCCCGCCCAGCAGGGCGAACAGGGCGGTGATGCCACCGAGCGCCGGGGCGATCGACTCGGCGTTCAGCACATGGCCCAGGTACACGCCGAGCACGGCGAACGGCACCAGGCCGATCAGGATCATGGCCGTCATCTCGATCCACCGCCCGGCCGGCAGGCGCACGCCCATCCCGATCCCGGCCGCGTACAGCAGGGCGATGCTCCCCAGCGCCATGGCGTAGCCGATGGCCACCTTGCCCACCAGGTACTCCCGGGCGGTCAGCGGCGTCACCCGCAGCTGGCGGTGCCAGCCCAGCGACCGCTCGACGGCGATGCGCCCGCCGGTGGTGAGGATGGCGCCCATCGTCCCCCAGGCCACCATGCCGGTCATGTAGTAGACGGGGAACGGCACGCCGGCCAGCTCCTCGTGCTTGTTGGGGCCCGCAACCAGCAGGAACAGCACGAGGGGGAAGACCAGCGAGAAGATGAAGAAGCGGCCGTTGCGGACGGCCCGGACCAGCTCGTAGCGGGCGTAGGTGACGGGGATCATGCCTCCTCCTCGGGGGCGTGGTGGTCGGCGGTCAGCTCGAGGAAGGCCTCCTCGAGCCCGGCCCCCCGGACGACGACGTCGTGCATCGCGGGGTGGGCGGCGAGCAGGGTGCGCAGGGCGGTGTCGGAGTCGGTGCAGGTCAGCGTCACGACTTCGCCCCGCACCTGGCAGGCGGCCACGCCCGGCACCCGGGCCAGCCGCTCGGGGTCGGCGCCCGGCAGCGTGGCCTCGATCGTGCGGGTGCCGACCATGGCCTTGACCTCGGTCGTGGGCCCGTCGGCCACCACCCGGCCCTGGGCCAGCAGCACGATGCGGTCGGCGTAGAGGTCGGCCTCCTCCAGGTAATGGGTGGCGAACACGACCGTGCGGGCGCTGCGGCCGATCGTGCGCATCGAGGTCCAGAAGGCCTGGCGGGTCTTGACGTCCATCGCCACGGTCGGCTCGTCCAGCACGAGCAGGTCGGGGTCGGACACGAGCGCCATGGCGAACCGCACCCGCTGGGTCTGGCCGCCCGACAGCTTCTCGGTGCGCTGGCGGGCGAAATCGGCCACGCCCGTCAGCTCCATGAGCTCGTCGACGTCCACGGGCACCGGGTACAGCGAGGCGAGCATGGTGAGCAGCTCGCGCACGGTCAGGTCCCGCAGCAGCCCGCCGGTCTGGAGCATGGCGCCGACGGCGCCGGAGCGGATGGCCTCGTCGGGCGGGCGGCCGGCGATGGCGACCGTGCCCCGGTCGGGCTCGGCCAGGCCGAGCAGCATGTCGAGGGTGGTGGACTTGCCGGCGCCGTTGGGGCCGAGCAGGGCGACGACCTCGCCGGGGGAGATGGTGAGGTCGACGCCCCGCACGGCGCGGATGGGGCCGAACGACTTCTCCAGGCCCCGGAGCTCGATCGTCGTGGCGGTGGTGATGCCCGCCGCTGTCTGGTTCATGGCGCCACTCTCGTCCCGGCGGCCCCCGCCCGGTAGTGCCGCGGCGGCCTGATCCGGGCTGACATTTGTCATCACCTGGCCCGCTATGTGTTAAGCATGCCAAACTCCGGGGGAGTGGACCCCTGGACGGCGAGGAGGCAAGCGTGCGTGCCCTGGTGACGGGCGGGGCCGGGTTCATCGGCTCCCACCTGGTCGACGCCCTGCTGGCGCGCGGGGACGACGTGGTCGTGCTCGACAACCTCGCCACCGGGCGGCTCGACAACGTGGACCCCGCCGCCCTGTTCGTGGACGGCGACGTCGCCGACCCGGCCGCGGTGGCCCGGGCGGCGGCCGGCTGCGAGGTCGTCTACCACCAGGCGGCGCTGGGCTCGGTGGCCCGCTCGGTCGACGACCCGCTGGCCAGCGACCGTGCCAACGTGACCGGCACGCTGTCCCTGCTGACCGCGGCCCGGGCCGCCGGTGTGCGGCGGGTCGTGCTGGCGTCGTCGTCGTCGGTCTACGGCGGGGCCCGGCAGCGTCCGACGCCCGAGTCGGCCCCACTGCTGCCCCGGTCGCCCTACGCCGCCACCAAGCTGGCCGCCGAGCACTACGGCCGGGTGTTCTGGGAGCTGGACGGGCTCGAGGTGGTGGCGCTGCGCTACTTCAACGTGTTCGGGCCCCGGCAGCGGCCCGACAGCGCCTACGCCGCGGTCGTCCCCCGGTTCGTGAGCGCCGCCCTGGCCGGCGAGCGCCCCCACGTCGACGGCGACGGCGGCCAGAGCCGCGACTTCACCTACGTGGCCGACGTGGTGCGGGCCAACCTGTGCGCGGCGGCGGCCCCGGCCGACGGCTGCGCGGGGCGGGCGTTCAACGTGGGCCGGGGCGAGCCGGTGTCGCTGCTGGAGGTGCTCGACGCCCTCGCCGCCTGCCTCGGCCGGCCCCTCGACCCGAGGTTCGGCCCCCGCCGCCCGGGCGACGTCCGCCACTCCCACGCCGACATCAGCGCCGCCCGCCGCCAGCTGGGCTACGACCCGAAGGTGCCGTTCGCCGAGGGCCTGGAGCGCACGATCGTTTGGCTCTGCGACCGCGAGGCGGCGGCACTACACTCGCCCTGAGTGGCGGCGACTTAACGTTGAGTGAGCGCCACAAGGTCGCGGCGAGGACGCGGCGACGCCGAGCGGGAGGTGCCGTCCGCGTCCTCGCCGTACCTCACGACGCCGGTTCTGCGGCCGGCTCGGGCACCTGCACGTCGAGGATCGTGCTGCGCTGCTGGGCCAGCGGGCAGCCGCGGATCTCCGTCACCTTGGCGTCCCGCAGGCACAGCACCGCCGTGATCGCGACGTGCTCGGTCGGCCGTGGGTCGACGGGGAACTGGTACGACTCCTTGATCTTGCCGAAGGCGTCGGGCCGCAACTGGGCGCCGGCGATCAGCTGGCACCGGAGGTAGCGGCACGGCGTCGAGCGGCAACCGCGCGGATCGCCGGCGGCGCCGCACTGGTCAGCCAGGGACTGCTCCGTACGTGCGAGCGTCTCGATCCGCAGAACGATGTCGTCGTCGGCCCGCAGCCGCTCGGCCCGGACGGACAGCGTCACCTTGGTGGCGACGTCGGTGGTCACGTAGGACGCGCTGACCTGCGGGCTGGTGGTGCGGAACTGGCTGCGGGTCTCCAACCGCAGCCCGCTGTAGACGGCGATCTCGATGAGCAGCACGCCGACGAGGAGCAGGACCAGCCGCAGTGGGACGGTCTTCCGCTTCAGCGGGGCCAGCCTCCAGGGCGCCAGATAGGCGACGAGGGCCGCCCCGAGCACGACGACGGTGACCGCTCCGGCGGCGGCGTGGGTCCAATTGGCCTTCAACCGGCCGGTCGAGATCGCCCACACCATGAACGGGTTGAGTGCCAGCGTGGCCAGCCCGACGGCCAGGGCCCGGTTGCGGGTGGTGCGCTTGCCGCCCGTGAACAGGCTGACGATGCTGAGCGCCAGCGCCGCCGCCAGCATGAGGGCGATGGCGCTGGCCTCCCAGCGCTGGTTGCGGAGGATGGCGCTGACCTCCTCGCCCTGGATGCCCAGGAACGAGAAGGCGCCGGCCAGGCCGCCGACGAGCAGCCCCAGCCACTTGCCGATGTCCTCGAGCTTGTCCTCGGCCGGCGCCGCCATCGCTGCCCTCCGCCCCCTGTCCGCCTCGGGCGGGGAGCGTAGGGCGGTCAGGCCGGCGGGAGGGGGATGCGGGCTGTGATGGCGATGCGGTTCCAGCCGTTGATGACCACGATGGCCATGACCAGCCGGGCCAGCTCGTCCTCGCTGAAGTGGGGGCGGGCGGCGTCGACGACCTCGTCGGGCACGTGGCCGTCGGCGACCAGGGTGACGGCCTCGGTGAGGGCCAGCGCGGCCCGCTCCCGTTCGCTGTAGAGGCCCACCTCCCGCCAGGCGGGCAGGACGTCGAGGCGCTGCTGGCTCTCGCCCTCGTGGCGGGCCTCCTTGGCGTGCATGTCGAGGCAATAGGCGCAGCCGTTGATCTGGGAGGCCCGCAGCTTGATCAGGGTGTAGAGCGAGGGCTCGATCCCGCTGGTGCTGACGGCCCGGTCGAGGGCGCGCATGGCCTCGTAGCCCTCGGGCCAGGCGCGGAGGAGGTCGATGCGGGGGGCGTCGGTCGTGGTCGCGGTCATGGGGTCGACGCTAGGGCGCATCTGGACCACTTGCCTGGTCCAGTTCTGCGGCGATTGACTGGTCCAGTCGTGGACCTGCTGCTCGACCTGGATCTGGACCTGGCGGCCGCCCCGGCCGGTGGCCGCCGGCGGGCGATCGAGGCGGCGTTGCGGGCGGCGATCGGCGCCCGGCGGCTGCCGTCGGGGGCCCGGCTGCCGTCGACCCGCACCCTGGCGGCCGACCTGGGCGTGGCCCGGGGGACGGTGGTCGACGCCTACGACCAGCTGGTGGCCGAGGGCTGGCTGGCCGCCCGCCGGGGCGGTCGGACGGTGGTGGTGGCGACCCCGCCGCTGTCGTCGCCGTCCTCCCCGCCGGCGGCCGGCCCGGCGGCCCCGCCGCCCCGGATCGCCGGGCCCGGCCCGCTCGACCTGCGGGCGGGGGCACCGGACCTGTCGGCCTTCCCCACGGCGGCGTGGGTCGCGTCGGTGCGCTCGGTGCTGACCCGGGGGCCGGCGGACGCACTCGACTACGCCCCGCCGCGGGGCCGCCCCGAGCTGCGGTCGGCGCTGGCCGCCTACCTGGCCCGGGCCCGGGGCGTGGCGGCGGCGCCGGACCGGGTGGTGGTGTGCGCCGGGATCGACCACGGCCTCGAGCTGGTGGCCCGGGCCCTGGTGGCCACCGGCCGGCACCGGGTGGCGATGGAGGACCCGTGCCTCCCGTTCCACCGCACCCTGGTCGCCGGCGCCGGCGCCGAGGTGGTCCCGGCCCGGGTGGACGGCGAGGGGCTGGACGTCGACTCGCTCGCCGCACCGGCCGTGGTGGCGACGCCGGCCCGCCAGTGCATGCTGGGCATGGCGCTGGCCCCGCCCCGCCGCAGCGCGCTGGTGGCCTGGGCCCGCCGCACGGACGCCGTGGTGGTCGAGGACGACTACGACGGCGAGCTGCGCTACGACCGCCAGCCGATCGGGGCGGTCCAGGCCCTGGACGCCGACCGGGTGCTGTACGCCGGCACGCTGTCCAAGAGCCTGGCCCCGGGCCTCCGCCTGGGCTGGCTGGTGGTGCCGGCCCCGCTGGCCCCGGCCCTGGATGCCCACCTCGGCCCCCACAGCCCGGTCTCGTCGCTCGACCAACTGGTGGTGGCGGACCTGCTGAGCACGGGTGCCTACGACCGCCACCTCCGCCGCGCCCGCACGGCGTACCGCCGCCGCCGCGACGACTTCGTGTCCCTCCTGGCGACCCGCGCCCCGGAGGCGAGGGTCGAGGGCGTGGCCGCCGGCCTCCACGCCCTTGTCCGCTGGCCCGAGGCAGGGCCGACCGAGGGGGACCTCGTGGCCGAGGCCATCCGCCGCGGCATCGCCCTCACCCCGCTGGGCCCCCACTGGCACGCCACCCCGGGCGGAGAGGGCGTGGTGGTCGGCTACGGCAGGCCGCCAGCCCACGACCTCCAGCGAAGGTACGAGGCGTTCGCAGGACTGATGGCGGACGCCCTGTCCCGCCTCTAGCCCCTACAACGTCACGATCCGCCACGCGGGCGGGTCCTGCTTCGGGTCGTAGGCGCTGTCCACCCGCTTGGCCACCAGCTCCTGCACCCCCGTCTTCGCTGCCGCCTCCAGCATGGGGGTCGGGTCGCCGGTGTACGCGGACGGGGTCGTCCACGCCGGGCCCTCCAGGCGCAGGGCCTCCAGGGCCTCGCGGCGGGCTTCCCACGGCTCGGCGGTCAGCGGGTGGCCGTCCTGCCACAGCAGGTCCACCGCCACGAACGTGATCGGTGCGTCGCGGGCCAGGCGGCGGTGGGTCGTGTCCGAGGCTGCCGCCAGGCGGCGGCCGATCCGGGTCTCGTCGCCCGCCGGGGCCGTCACCACCCCGTCCACCGCGATCTCCGTGTAGCCCACCTGGCGGCCCAGGGGCCGCACCTCGGGGAAGCGGTCGGTCACGCGGCCGCCGGCGTCCGGTAGCTCCAGCTCCACGATGCCGCCCGACGACGTCAGCACCGTGCGCAGGCCCCGCCAGCGGGTCTCCAGGGCCCAGGTCGTCGTGCCCCGGCGGGGCCGGGCCCCCGGCACCGGCCGCACCACCGCGAACCCCTCGGGCAGGTGCTGCCGGGACGGGTCGACCGGCGGCGTCATGCGGTGGATCATCCAGTCCCGCCCCCGGGTGCGGAACAGCGCGTACGTGCCCTCCGCCCGGCGCCGGCCCGAGAGGGTGAACACCACCTTGGCGTCCTCGATCTTCTCCGCCGCGTAGGTCCCCGTGTCCCACACGAACATGTTCCCGGCGCCGTACTCGCCGTCGGGGATGTCGCCCTCGAAGTCCAGGTACTCGATCGGGTGGTCCTCGGTGTGCACCGCCAGGTGGTTGCGCCCGGGGTCCCACGGCAGCCCCCGGGGCAGCGCCCACGACAGCAGCACGCCCCCGTGCTCCAGCCGCAGGTCCCAGTGCAGCCGGGTGGCCGAGTGCTGCTGGATGACGAACCGCCCCGACCCGGCCGCGTCCGGCGCCGCGCCCCGGGGTTCGGGCGTGGCCGAGAAGTCGCGCTTGTGCTGGTACTCCTCCAGCGGCCGGGCCACGACCCTCAGGTTAGGGCGACGACTGCCCGGCGAGCTTCCGGTTCTTGAACTGCGCCCTGACGTAGTCGCGGTTCATGTAGGCGATGAAGTCGATCGAGATCTCCTTCGGGCACGCCTCCTCGCACTCGCCGTGGTTGGTGCACGAGCCGAAGAAGGACTCCATCGTCTCGACCATCGCCTTGGTCCGCGAGTAGCGCTCGGCCTGCCCCTGGGGGAGCAGGTTGAGGTGCTGCACCTTGGCCGCGGTGAACAGCTGGGCGGCGTTGTTGGGGCACGCCGCCACGCACGCCCCGCACCCGATGCAGGCGGCGGCGTCCATGGCGGCGTCGCTGACCTCCTTGGGCACGAGGATGAGGTTGGCGTCGGGGGCGGCCCCCGTGGGCGCCGAGATGTAACCGCCGGCCTCGACGATGCGGTCGAACGCCGACCGGTCGACGATGAGGTCCCGCAGCACCGGGAAGGCCCGGGCCCGCCACGGCTCGATGTGGATCTCGTCGCCGTCCCGGAACTTGCGCATGTGCAGCTGGCACGTCGCCGTGCCCTTCTGCGGCCCGTGCGCCTGCCCGTTGATCATCATCCCGCACGACCCGCAGATGCCCTCGCGGCAGTCGTGCTCGAAGGCGATGGGCTCCTCGCCCTTGGCGATCAGCCGCTCGTTGACGATGTCGAGCATCTCGAGGAACGACATGTCGGGGCTGATCCCCGCGGCCTCCTCCTGGTAGGTGACCATCCGCCCCGGCTCGCCCGGCCCCGGCTGGCGCCACACGTGGAGGGTGATGTCGATCGTGGGCGGGTGGGCCCCGTTGCCGTTGTCGCTCACTTGTACGACCTCTGGGTCAGCTTCACGTACTCGAAGTCGAGGGGCTCCTGGTGCAGCACCGGCTCGTTGCCCTTGCCGGTCCACTCCCACGCCCCGACGTAGGCGAAGTGCTCGTCGTCGCGCAGCGCCTCGCCCTCGTCGGTCTGGCTCTCCTCCCGGAAGTGGCCGCCGCACGACTCCTCCCGGTGGAGGGCGTCCCGCACCATCAGCTCGCCGAGCTCGAAGAAGTCGGCCACCCGGGCCGCCTTCTCCAGCGATTGGTTGAGCGCCGAGCCGCCGAGCACCCGGACGTCCTTCCAGAACTCCTCGCGCAGGGCGGGGATCTCGGACAGCGCCTTCTCCAGCCCGGCCCGGTTGCGGGCCATGCCGCAGTGCTCCCACACGAGCTTGCCCAGCTCGCGGTGGAAGTGGTCGACCGAGCGGGTGCCCTTGATCGACAGCAGCCGGGCCACCGTGTCGCCCACCGACGTCTCGGCCTGGGTGAAGGCGGGGTCGTCGGTCGGCACCGGCCGGGTGCCGAGCAGGCCGGCCAGGTAGTTGGCCAGCGTGTAGCTGATGACGAAGTAGCCGTCGGCCAGCCCCTGCATGAGCGCCGACGCGCCCAGCCGGTTGGCCCCGTGGTCGCTGAAGTTGGCCTCGCCCAGCACGAACAGCCCGGGCACGTTGGACATCAGGTGGTAGTCCACCCACAGCCCGCCCATCGTGTAGTGGACGGCCGGGTAGATGCGCATCGGGACCTGGTAGGGGTTCTCGTCCGTGATGCGCTCGTACATGTCGAACAGGTTCCCGTAGCGCTCCCGGATCGTGGCCTCGCCGACCCGGCCGATGGCCTCGCCGAAGTCGAGGTACACGCCGTTGCGCAGCGGCCCCACGCCCCGGCCCTCGTCGACCACCGACTTGGCGTTGCGGGACGCCACGTCGCGGGGCACGAGGTTGCCGAAGCTCGGGTACTTGCGCTCGAGGAAGTAGTCGCGGCCCGAGTCGGGGATCAGGTCGGGCGAGCGGGTGTCGTCGCGGTCGAGCGGCACCCAGATGCGCCCGTCGTTGCGCAGCGACTCGGACATCAGCGTGAGCTTGGACTGGAACTCGTCGCTGGCCGGGATGCAGGTCGGGTGGATCTGCGTGTAGCAGGGGTTGGCGAACAGCGCGCCCCGGCGGTGGGCCCGCCAGGCCGCGGTGGCGTTGGAGTACTTGGCGTTGGTCGACAGGTAGAAGACGTTGCCGTAGCCGCCCGTGCACAGCAGCACGGCGTGGGCCGAGTGGGACGACACCACCCCGGTGACCATGTCCCGCACGACGATGCCGCAGGCCACGCCGTCCTTGACGACGAGGTCGAGCATCTCGGTGCGGGTGTGGAGCGTGACCGTGCCCAGCCCCACCTGGTGCATCATCTGCTGGTAGGC
>DATFRN010000028.1:0-3855 GCA_035263165.1 Acidimicrobiales bacterium
GTCGATGATCGAGCCGAAGATGATGTTGGCGTCGGGGTGGGCCACGCCGTGGATGACCTCGGCGGCCTCGTGCACCTCGAACAGGCCGAGGTCGCTGCCGCCGGCGATGGTGAGCAGCACGCCCCGGGCGCCCTCGATCGACGCCTCCAGCAGCGGGCTGGAGATGGCGTTGCGGGAGGCCTGGAGCGCCCGGCCCTCGCCCGAGCCGTAGCCGATGCCCATGAGCGCCGAGCCGGCATTGCTCATGATCATCTTCACGTCGGCGAAGTCGGTGTTGATGAGGCCGGGTGTGGTGATGAGGTCGGTGATGCCCTGCACGCCCTGGAGCAGCACCTCGTCGGCCATCTTGAAGGCGTTGACCATCGACGTCTTCTCGTTGGACACGGTGAGGAGCCGGTCGTTGGGGATGACGATGAGGGTGTCGACCTTCTCCTTCAGCCGCTGGATGCCCTGCTCGGCCTGCACGGCCCGGCGGCGCCCCTCGAAGCTGAACGGCCGGGTGACCACGCCGATGGTCAGCGCACCGATGCTCTTGGCGATCTCGGCCACGACGGGCGCCCCGCCGGTGCCGGTGCCACCACCCTTCCCGGCGGTGATGAAGACCATGTCGGCGCCCTTGAGGATCTCCTCGATCTCGTCGCGGTGCTCCTCGGCGGCCTGCCGCCCCACTTCGGGGTCGCTGCCGGCCCCCAGACCCCGTGTGAGCTCGCGCCCGATGTCGAGCTTGGCGTCCGCGTCGCTCATGAGCAGCGCCTGCGCGTCGGTGTTGACCGCGATGAACTCGACGCCCTTGAGCCCGGCGTCGATCATGCGGTTGACGGCGTTGACGCCACCACCCCCGATGCCGACCACCTTGATCACGGCCAAGTAGTTCTGGGGATTGCCGGCCATGGATCGTGCCACCTCACATTCGGGGATATCGGGGAGAGATACCGCCCCACCCAGACCGCCATGGCACCCGGGCAGGTCGCCTGAAACTACCAAGCCGCAATGCCCCCTCGACACCGGCTCAAGTTGAGGTTAAGGTCGATACTTTTCCTCAACCTCTGGTAGTTCTCGCAGCCTACGAACACCCCTGGTGGCGGGTCAAGGCCGTACTCCCGGGAACTCGTACGTCCAGGGTGGCCAGACACCCCGTATCGACCTGGTCGAGCACGGTTTTCAGGGCCGTCAGCTTTTCTTCCAGGCGCTTGGCGGAGCCGAAGCGGACGACGCCGCCCTCGGCCAGCGTGGCGTCGAGGCCGGCGTCGACCGAGGCCAGCACGCCGGGCAGCCGGTCGCGGGCGGCCACCGCCACCCGCAGGGCGGCCCGGGCGTCGGCGGGGAGGCGCCCGCCCTCGGCCAGGCGGCCGTGGACCCCGGTGAGGATCACCGGCGAGCCGGCGGCCGGCGGGCCGGCGCCCGGCCGGGCGCCGGCGGGGGGCGGCGGGGCCACGGCCCGGAAGGCCAGCACCCGGCCGCCGGCGTCGACGACCGCCACCCGACCGGCGTTGATCCTGACCTGCGCGACCGGGGTCCGCTCGGTGACACGGACGGTCACCGTCGAGGGCCAGGCCCGGGACACCTGCGCCCGGGCCACCCAGGGCAGCGCCTCGATCCGCCGGGCCGCGGCCCCGGCGTCGACGCCGATCAGCGGGTCGCCCCGCTCGACGCCGGCGGCCCGGCGCACCTCGCCCGGGCCGGTGTGCCGGGCCCCGGTCACCGTGACCCGGTCGACGTCGAGCAGCGGCGAGCGCAGTGCGGCCAGCCCGAGGACCACCACCGCCACGCCCGCCAGCACGTAGGTCAGCCGCTGGAGCCGCTTGCGGCCCGCCTCCCGGCGCACCCCGATGCGCCGGGAGCGCATGCGGGGATCGACGACCACGGGGCTGGGAGCGGCCGGGGGCTCCTTCACCGCCACGGGTCCAACCCTAACCCTCGACCTCTACCTGAGGTTGACGGTCGGCGAAGCCGACCAGCCGGGTCTCCGGCACCAGGTCGACGCCGCTGTGGTCCCGGACCCGCCGGCGGACCTCGTCCATCAGCGCCAGAACGTCGTCGGCCGACCCGCCGGGGTCGGCCTGGAAGAAGTTGGCGTGCTTGGGCGAGACCTCGGCGCTCCCCCGGCGCAGGCCCTTGCAGCCGGCGGCGTCGATCAGCCGCCCGGCCGAGTCGCCCGGCGGGTTGGTGAACACCGAGCCGGCGTTCTGGCCGCCGGGCTGGTTGGCCCGCCGCCAGGCCACGATCTCGGACAGCTCGCGCTCGCCCGCCTCCCGGTCCCCGGCGGCTAGCGCCAGCGTGGCCGCCACCACCACCCGGCCCGGCCCGACGGCCGAGCGCCGGTAGCCGAACGCCAGGTCCGCGGCGGGGATCTCCTCGGTCGCCCCGCTGCCCGCCGCCAGGTCGACGACCGCGGCCGACCGCAGCGTGGCCGCCATGTCCGACCCGTGGCCGCCGGCGTTCATGCGCACGGCCCCGCCGATCGACCCGGGCACGCCGACCGCCCACTCGAAACCGGTGAGCCCGGCCCGCACGGTCTGGCGGGCCACCACCGGCAGCAGGGCGGCCCCGCCGGCGCGGACGGTCGTGCCCTCGATGTCCACGGCGGCGAACTCCCCGGCCAGCACCACGGCCAGCCCCGGGAACCCGGCGTCGGCCACCAGCATGTTCGACCCCCGGCCGACGACCAGCGTGGGCAGGCCCGTCGCCGCCACCGCGCCCGCCACCGCCGCCAGGTCGGCGGGCGAGGCGGCCTCGACCAGCAGCGCCGCCCGGCCGCCGACCTTGTAGGTGGTCAGCGGGCCCAGCGGCACGTCCCGGCGGGCCAGCGGGCCGAGGCGGGCCGCAGCCTCGTCGATGGCCTGGCTCACGCCCGCGCCTCCAGCAGGGCCACGATGCGGGGCGCCAGCCCGGTCAGGTCGCCGGCGCCGAGGGTCAGGCACAGGTCACCCGGCCGCAGCACCCCCCGCAGCCAGAGCAGGACGTCGTCCAGGGCGGGCAGCCAGGCCACCGACGCCCACGGGTGGGCCTCCAGCACGGCGTCGACGATGAGCTTGCCCGACACGCCGGGGCGGGGGTCCTCGCCCGCCGGGTAGACGTCGGTGATCGCCACCAGGTCGGCGTCGACGAACGCGTCGGCGAACTGGCGCCACAGCGAGGCGGTGCGGCTGTAGCGGTGGGGCTGGAACACGGCCACCACCCGGGACCACGGCCCCCACGCCGCCGCGGCCAGGGCGGCGGCCACCTCGGTGGGCAGGTGGTCGTAGCTGTCGACCACGGTCACGCCCCCGGCCTCGCCCCGCACCTCGAAGCGGCGGGCCACGCCGGTGAAGGCGGCCAGGGCGGCCGCCCCCTCGGCCGGGGGCACGCCCAGCCCGTGGGCGACGGCCAGCGCGGCGGCCGCGTTGCGGGCGTTGTGGACGCCGGGTGCGGCCGGCACCTCGACCGGCACCCGCTCGCCCCCGTGGGCCAGCACGAAGCGCACCCCGGTGCCGGCCGGGGCGACGTCGGCGACCCGGTAGTCGGCCCCGGGGTCGAGCCCGTAGGTGACCGGGTGGGCGGCCGCCGGGACGAGGGCGGCGGCGCCGGGGTCGTCGAGGCACAGAACCGCCGGGCCGGGCACGCCGGCCACGAACCGGCGGAAACCCTCCCGCAGCGCGTCCTCGCCGCCCCAGTTCTCCAGGTGGTCGGGCTCGACGTTGGTCACCACCGCGGTGCCGGCGCCGAGGGCCAGGAACGTGGCGTCGCTCTCGTCCGCCTCCACCACCAGCGGGCTGGCGCCGCCCCACGCCGCGCCCCGGCCGAGGTGGGCCCGCGCGACGTGGCCGCCCGCGGCAACTTCTGCACCGTGGACGGCGCGGGGCTCATCACAGATCG
>DATFRN010000029.1:0-7943 GCA_035263165.1 Acidimicrobiales bacterium
CGGGGCGGTCCGGGGCCCGGGGCGGCGGCCGTGGTCCCGAGGGTGGATCGGCGGGTGCGGGACGGTCCGGCGCCCGGGGTGGTGGCCGTGGCTCCACGGGTGGGGAGCGGGGTGGTGGCCGTGGTCCCGAGGGTGGATCGGCGGGTGCGGGGCGGTCCGGGGCCCGGGGCGGCGGCCGTGGTCCCGAGGGTGGATCGGCGGGTGCGGGGCGGTCCGGCGCCCGGGGTGGTGGCCGTGGCGCGGCGGCTGGCGGCGCGCGACCCGTCCGTCCCCGGGGCGCCGGCGGCCGCCGGGACGATCGGGGCCTCGGCGGGGACCAGGTCGAGGGGCGCCAGGCCGTGCGCGAGCTGCTGCTCGCCGGGCGGCGGCGGGTCCGGGAGGTGTGGCTGATCGACGACGGCGACCGGGCGCCCATCCTCGACGACATCCGCGACCTGGCCGCCGACGGGCGGGTGCCCGTCGTGCCCGTGGGGCGGGCGCGGTTCGCCGCCCAGGCCCGGTGCGAGGCGCCCCAGGGGGTGCTGGCCCTGGCGGCGCCGCTCCCCGAGGCCGACCTCGACGACCTCGTCCGCACGACCGCCCAGCCGCCGCCCTTCCTGGTGGCGCTGGACGGGGTCACCGATCCCGGCAACCTCGGCGCCATCCTCCGCTCGGCCGAGTGCGCCGGCGTGACCGGGGCGATCCTGCCCCGGCACCGGGCCGTCCACGTCACGCCCGCCGCCACCAAGGCGGCCGCAGGCGCGGTCGAGCACGTCCCGATCGCCGTGGTCGGCGGCCTGCCGGCCGCCCTCGCCCGCCTGCCGGACGCCGGCGTCCACGTCGTCGGCCTCGACGGCGGCGCCCCGACCTCGCTCTACGACATGGCCGGCGGCGACGGCCCCGTCTGCCTGGTGCTCGGCGCCGAGGGGCCCGGCCTGTCCCGCCTGGTGCGCCAGCGCTGCGACGAGCTCGTGTCGATCCCGCTGCTCGGCAGCCTGGGATCGCTCAACGTGTCGGCGGCCGCCGCCCTCGCCTGCTTCGAGGTGGCCCGCCGCCGCTGAGCGGCGAGCCCGAGGCGGGACTCGAACCCGCGACCTGACGCTTACAAGGCGCCTGCTCTGGCCGACTGAGCTACTCGGGCGACGTCGGGACCCTACCGGGGGGTGCTTGCATCGCGTAGGACGCCGGGCCAGCCTTACCCGAGTGACACTCAGTGATCGTGATCGCGCGGTCCTCGACTTCGAGCGGGGCTGGTGGCTCGAGCCCTCCACCAAGGGCACGGCCATCCGGGCGCGCCTCGACCTCTCTCCCACTCGCTACTACCAGCTGCTGAACCAGGTGATCGACGACCCCGCAGCCGCCGACTACGACCCGCTGGTGGTCCGTCGCCTGCGCCGGGCCCGCAGCGAGCGGCGCCGGGCGCGGGTCGAGGGCCGCCCCACGTCCGGCCACGGCCACGGCCGCTGAGCCCGAGGAGGCCCCATGCAGACCACTGAGCGCCCGCCCACCGGCCCCACGCGGGGCGGCCAGAGCCCCGTCCGGGGCGTGGTGCTGGTGTGCGTCGCCGTGGTGATCGGGTTCTTCGTGCTGCGGGCGATGGACAACACGTCGGCCGACGTGGTCGCGGTCGACTCGAAGGCCACCACCACGACCACGACCGCGGCCGGCGGCGCCGCCGGCAAGACCGGCACCACCGCCGCCAAGCCCCAGGCCCGCCCGCCGGCCCAGGTCACGGTCCTGGTGGCCAACGCCTCGGGGGTCGGGCGCGCGGCCGCCAAGCAGACCGACAAGCTCAAGGCAGCCGGCTACAAGACCGGCGCCCCCGGCAACGCTCCCCAGGGCCTCAACCTGGCCGAGACCCAGGTGATGGCGATGCCCGGCTTCGAGGCCGACGCCAAGAAGCTGGCGACCGACCTCGGCAAGCCCAACGCCGTCAAGCCGATGGCCACCCCGCCGCCGGTGAACATGGCCGGGGCCAACGTCCTCGTGCTGCTGGGCACCGACCTGGCCCAGGGCTAGCGGCCCGCCCCGCCGCCGCCATGCCGCCGCCCCCCGGCGGGGACGACGCCGCCCTGGCGCCGTTCCTGGACGACCCGGCCCGGGCGGGCGTGGTCGTCGACTTCGACGGCACGCTGTCGCCGATCGTCGACGACCCCGCCGCGGCCCGGCCCGCCCCCGGCGCCGCCGAGGCCCTGACCGCGCTGGCCGGCCGCCTCGGGCTGATGGCGGTGATGTCGGGCCGGCCGGTCGACTTCCTGCTGCCCCACCTGCCGCCGGGGCTGACGGTGTCGGGGCTCTACGGGTTGGAGGTCGTGCGGGACGGCACCCGGACCGACCACCCCGACGCCGCCCCGTGGCGGTCGGTGGTGGCCGACGCCGTCCGGGACGCCGAGGCCGGCGGCCCCGAGGGCATGGACGTCGAGCCCAAGGGCCTGTCGCTCACGGTCCACTACCGCCGCCGCCCCGACCTGGCCGCCGCCGTGCGGGCCTGGGCCGAGGCCGAGGCCGCCCGCACCGGCCTGACCGTGCGGGACGCGAAGATGTCGGTCGAGCTCCACCCCCCGCTCCCGGCCGACAAGGGCACCGCCCTGGAGGCCCTGGCCGGGGACCTGGCGGCGGTCTGCTACGCCGGCGACGACCGTGGCGACCTCCCGGCCTACGACGCCCTGGACCGCCTGGCCGGCCGCGGGGTCCACACGCTGCGGGTGGCGGTCGCCGGCCCGGAAGTCCCCGCCCCCCTCCTCGCCCGCGCCGACGTGACCCTCGACGGCCCCGAGGCGCTGGTGCGCTTCCTCCGCCGCCTCGCCGGCGAGGGTTAGCCCGCCAGGCGCCGCTGGCCCAGCCAGCCGGGCTCCGGGCGCTCGGCGCGGAGTTGGCGGCGGCGGGCCTGGAGGATGTCGGTGCGGGTGCAGATGCCCTCCAGGTGGAGATCGCCGTCGAGGACGGGGAGGTGGTCCACCTCCTCGTCCAGCATGGCCGTCAGCGCGTCGAGGGCCGTCGCGGTCGACGGGACCGAGACCACCGGGCGGCTGAACGTGTCGCCCACCGGCACGTCGGGGTCGAGGTCGCCGGCCAGCAGGTCGCCGCGGCTCACGATGCCCACGCACCGGCCGTCGCCGTCCACGATCGGGTAGGCGCTGTGGCCCCCGGCGCGGAACAGGTCCATGGCCTCCCCGGCCGTGGCCCCCTCCGGCACCGTGAGCACCTGGGTCGTCATCACCTCGGCCACCATGGTCGTGGCCAGCACGTCGGGGTGGTAGGCGTCCGGCACCCGCAGGCCCCGGCGGGACAGCTTCTCGGTCATGATGCTGTCGGTCAGCAGGGCGCGGGCCACCAGATCGGCCAGCACGGTGGCCAGCATGAGCGGCAGCACCGCGTTGTAGTCCCGCGTCAGCTCGAACACGAACACGATGGCGGCGAACGGCGCCCGGGTGGCGGCGCCGAACGTGGCCGCCATGGCCACCAACGCCCACGCCCCCGGCGAGATCCCCAACCCCGGGAACGCCGAGGCTGCCACGTGGCCCACGAACCCCCCGGTGCAGGCGCTGATGAGCAGGATCGGCGCCAGCGTGCCCCCCGAGGTCCCCGAGGCCAGCGCCAGCCACCACACGATCAGCTTGCCGAGCGCCAGGCCCGCCAGCGTGGCCAGCGCCAGCCGCCCGGCCAGGGCGTCGTCGATGGCGTCGTAGCCGACCCCCAGCGCCCGCGGCACGGCCAGCCCGACGGTGGCGAAGGCCGCGGCGCCGATGATCGGGTGCCAGAACTCGCTGACCGGCAGCCGGCGGTACAGGCCCTCGACGGCGAACAACCCGCGGGCGATGACCACGGCCAGCAGCCCGCACAGCAGGCCCAGGGGGATGAACAGCGGCAGCTGCCCCAGCCCGGCGAAGTGGTGGGCCGGCACGGAGAACAGCGGCCCGCTGCCGAACAGCGCGGCGTGGACCGCCCCGGCCACGCTCGTCGCCACCACCAGCGGCACGAACGCCCGGGCCGAGAACTCGAACAGCAGCAGCTCGATGGCCAGCGCCACGGCCGCCAGCGGCGACCCGAACGTGGCCGCCATGCCGGCGGCGGCCCCGCTGGCCAGCAGCACCTTGCGCTCGCTGGCCGACACGTGCACCACCTGCCCGAGCAGCGACCCGAGCGCCCCGCCGGTCACGATGATCGGCCCCTCGGCGCCGAACGGTCCGCCGGTGCCGATGGCGAGGGCGGCCGACAGCGGCTTGGCCACCGCGGCGCGCGGCGCCACCCGGCTCTGGCGGGTCAGCACCGACTCCATCGCCTCGGGGATGCCGTGCCCCTTGATGATCGGCGACCACTTGGCCAGCAGCGAGACGGCCAGCCCGCCGAGCACCGCCATGATCACCACCCGGGGCCCGACCTGCAGGTCGCGGAAGCTGGGCAGCGCCCAGCCCCACCGGTTGAACAGGGCCAGGTTGGTGATGAGCCCGATGATGTGGACGAGCGCCCAGGCCGCGCCGCCGGCGGCCAGGCCGACGGCGCCGGCGAGCACGGTGAGGCGGAGCAGGCGGGCGGGGGAGGTGGTGGGGATCATGGCCCGGTCAATGTATCGTGTTACGACATGAATGCGGTCCGCATCACGGACGCCGACTACGAGCGCCTGCTCGACCTGCGGGACGAGCTGCGCCGCTTCCTGCACTGGAGCGAGCAGGAGGCCCGGGCCGCGGGCCTCCCGCCGGCCCAGCACCAGCTGCTCCTGGCCGTCCGCGGCCACCGGGGCGACCCCACCATCGGCGAGCTGGCCGCCCACCTGCTGGTCCGCCACCACAGTGCCGTCGAGCTGGTCGACCGGGCCCAGCGGGCCGGCCTGGTCGAGCGGGTGGTCGACCCCGACGACCACCGGGTCGTGCGGGTCCGGCTCACCGCCGAGGGCGAGGGCCGACTCGCCGGCCTCGCCGCCACCCACCTGGCCGAGATCGAGGGCCTCCGCACCCGGATCTGACCCCGCTGTCAACCGATCTCCGCCCACGGGCGTGGGTGAGGCGATGCTGGAGATCGTGGGTGAGGACCCCGGCGAGGCCACGGGCGGCGACCACCACGCGTGGGTCGAGGGCCTGTTCACCGCCCGTTACGGCGAGTTGGTCGGGCTCGCGGCCCTGATCCTGGCCGACCGGGCGGCGGCGGAGGACGTCGTCCAGGACGTGTTCGCCGCTCTCTACCGGCGGTCCCGGCCGCTCGACGACCCGTCCGGGGTGGCCGGCTACCTGCGCCGGTCGGTGGTCAACGGCGCCCGCAGCCACCTGCGGCACCGGGCCGTCGAGCGCCGGTGGCGCGCGGCGCCGGCGCCGCCCGGCGACCATTCGCCCGAGGAGGCGGTGGTCATCGGCGACGACACCCGGGCCGTGGCTGCGGCGGTGGCCCGCCTGCCGGTCCGCCAGCGCGAATGCGTCGCCTGCGCCTACCAGCTCGACCTGACCCACGCCGAGACCGCCGCCGTGCTCGGGATCTCGGTCGGCTCGGTGAAGACCCACCTGCACCGGGCCACCCGCCGCCTCGTCCGCCTCCTGGAGGACCGCCGATGACCAACCTCGACCCCCGCTGGGCCCGCGCCCTGCGCGCCCAGAGCGACCTGTCCGCTCCCGCCCCCGAGGCCTGGGCCGAGGTCCGAGCCCGGGCGGCGGAGGCCGGCGAGCCGACCGGCGACGCCGACATCGGCGCCCCACCGTCCCGCCGTCGGCACGGGGTGCTCGTGGCCGCAGCGGCCGCGGTGGTGCTGGCCGCAGGGACGATCGGCGCCGTGCTGGCGCTGCCGGGCGACGACGGCGGGCACCGCCGGCTGGTCACCGGCACCACCACGACCACCACGCTGCCGCTACCGCCCGCCGAGGTCGAGGCCGACAACACGGTGCTGCAGGACGCCACCCACGGTCCGGAGCTGTGCTTCCTCGTGCTCACCTCGCTGCCGCCGAAGTGCGGCGACGTTCCGATCACCAACTGGGACTGGGCTCAGGTCGACGGCGAGCAGACCGTGGGCGCGACGACGTGGGGTGACTACCACGTGCTCGGCCACTACGACGGGCGCAACCTCACGCTCACCCAGCGTCCCGGTCCTGCCCGGCCGCACCTGGGGACCGTCGATCCGACCAGCCCGTTCAGCCTGGACCGGCTGGCCACGCCGCCCTGCCCCACGCCGCCGGGCGGCTGGCAGGTGGTCGACCCGTCGAAGGTCGGCCTCGACGCCTATCAGGCGTTCGCCGACGGCGTGAAGGCCCAGCCCGACTTCGCAGGGATGTGGCAGAACCGCGACGGCCCGCCGCTCGCCGGCCTGTACACGGTGGCGTTCAGCGGCGACCTCGCCCGCCACGAGGCGGAGATCCGCCGGGTCTGGGGCGGCCCGGTCTGCATCACCCACCACGACCACAGCGTGGCGGACCTGAGCGCGGTGCTCGACCGCATCGAGCGGGACGCGCGGGCCGGCACGCTGGGCCTGTCGCTGTCGTCGTCCACGGTCGACGAGGTCGGCGACGGCCTGCTGCTGGTGTTCGACTGGGCGCCGGTGCCGGAGACCACCGCCATGATCGAGGATCGCTACGGCGTGCCTGCCAAGGTCTACTCGCAGCTGCAGCCGGTCAGCCCCAGCCCAGCTGGATGACCAGCAGCGTGGCGATGGCGGCCAGGCACACCAGGTGGTCCCGCCCGATGGCGCGGGCCAGTCGGGCCTGGACGTCGGGCGGGTCGCTCCGGCCGCCGAGGCGGACGGCGGCGGGCACCGTCCGGGCCCCGGCCAGGCCGATGCCGGTCAGGGCCGCGGCCGCCGACACCACGCTGACCCAGGCCGGCGTCCCCCCGATGGCGGCCTGCGCGCCGATGGCCACGAGCGTCGCCAGCATGGCCGCGGCCACCAGCCGGTTCATCGGCCGGGCCTCGCTGGTCACCCGCCGGTAGTAGCCCGCGACCGACGCCAGCACCGCCTCCGGCACCGGGCCGCCCCGCAGGCGCAGAACCTGCACGTCGAACATCAGGTCGAACCACAGCACGGCCAGCAGGAACCCGGCACCGGCGGTGACGGCGGCCCCCATGTGCAGCGCCCGCTCCGGCCCTAGATCCCGCGGCCGTCCGCCGCCGCCAGCTGGTCGGCGAGCCAGTCGGCCGGCCGGCGGGCCACCGACGCCTCCCGCAGCCGGGCGGCCAGGGTCGCCCGCTCGGCCGCCGGCATGCGCAGGGCGGCGTCGAGCACGTCGGCGGTCCCGGCGACGTCGAAGGGCGGCACGGCCAGCGCCGCCCCGCCGACCTCGTCCCACACCCCCGCCTCCCGGGACAGGCACAGCACGGCGTCGCGCTCGTTGACGATGCCGCCCTCCTTGGCCACCAGGTTGAGCCCGTCCCGGATCGGGTTGATGAGCAGCACGTCGGCCCGGCGCAGCACGGCCACCGACCGGGGGTAGTCGTCGCGGGTGTCGTAGACGACCGGGGTCCAGTCGGGGGTGCCCCAGCGCTCGTTGACCCGCTCGACCACCTCCTCGACCTCCATCTGGTACTCGATGTAGGCGGGCACGCCGGTGCGGGAGGGGTAGACCGAGGCGAGGAACACGACCCGCTCCCGCCACTCCGGGTAGCGCTCCAGCAGCGAGTCGAAGGCCAGGAAGCCCCGCAGCAGGTTCTTGGACAGCTCGATGCGGTCGACCCGGGCGATGACCCGCCGGTCTCCGACCCCGTCCGAGATCTCGGCCAGCGCCGCGTCGCAGGCGGGGGAGGCGGCGGCCGCCCGCACGTCGTCGGCGTCGCTGGGCAGCGGCGACACGAACGTCGTCGGGCTGAGCGCCAGCACCGACCGGCAGCAGGCCAGGAAGTCGTCGGCCCACCCCCGGGTGTGGAACCCGCAGGCCCGGTGGGCGGCCAGGCCGGCCAGCAGCTCGCCGGCGATGTGCTCGGGCAGCACCCGCAGCCAGGTCGGGGTGGCGAAGGGCGTGTGGCTGAAGTGCACGGCGGCCAGGTCGGGCCGG
>DATFRN010000030.1:0-8459 GCA_035263165.1 Acidimicrobiales bacterium
AGGCCGCACTCGCCTACCGCGACTTCATGGTCTCCAACCACACCGACACCGGCGCGCTGGGGTGGCTGGAGAGCACGGGGATCGACCTGCTGCGCGGCACGGGCCGGCTCGCCGGGCCGGGCGCGGTCGAGGTCGACGGGGTCCGCCACACAGCCGACCACGTCGTCGTGGCGGCCGGGGCGGACCCGATCGTGCCGCCGGTCCCGGGACTGCGCGAGCTCGACGGCGTGTGGACCAGCCGGGACGCCACGGGGATGAAGGCGGTCCCCCGCCGCATGGTGGTGCTGGGCGGCGGGCCCGTCGGCGTCGAGATGGCCCAGGCCGTGCGCCGCCTCGGCGGCGAGGCCGCCATCGCGGACCAGGCCGAGCACCTGCTGCCCCGCGAGCCGGCGCCGCTCGGCCGGGCCCTCGGCGACGCGCTCGGCCGCGAGGGCATCGAGCTCGCCCTCGGGGCGAGCGCGGAGCACGCCCGGCGGGACGGCGAGGACTACGTCCTGGCGTTCGACGACGGCCGCGAGCTGCGGGGCGACCGCGTGCTGGTTGCCACCGGCCGGCGCCCCCGGGTCGAGGGGATCGGGCTGGAGACCGTCGGCGTCGAGGCCGACCCCCACGGCATCCCCGTCGACGCCCGCCTCCGGGTCGGCGAGGGCCTGTGGGCCATCGGCGACATCACGGGCATCTGGCCGCTCACCCACGTCGGCAAGTACCAGGGGAGGGTCGTGGCCGCCAACATCCTCGGCGAGCCCCGCGAGGCCAACTACGAGGCGGTGCCCCGGGTCGTCTACACCGACCCCCAGGCCGCCGCGGTCGGCGCCGGCGAGGCGCCGTTCGCCGCGACCGTGGCGCTGACCGAGGTGGCGAAGACCGCCACCTACACCCGCGCCTATGCCGACTCGAACGGCTTCCTGACCCTGCTCAGCGACGGCGAGCGCCTGACCGGCGCCTATGCGCTCGGCCCCGAGGCCGGCGAGTGGCTCCAGCAGGCCACGCTGGCCATCCGGGCCCGCGTGCCCCTCGACGTGCTGCGGGACACGATCCAGCCGTTCCCGACCTTCTCGGAGATCTACATGGCCGCCCTCAAGGCCCTACGGGCCGAGATCGCGGGCTAGAGGCCGGGCGGCAGAACGCCGGTCAGCGTCCCGCTGATCGGGCCGGGTGTGCGCGGCAGCGCCGGCGAGCACCAGACCCCGTCGAGCTCCAGCGGTGGCGCCGTATCGTGCGGCCGGCGGGTCTCCCGGACCGGCGTGAGCTCGAAGTCGAGCCCCGCCGGCACGCCGGTCGTGCACGCGGTGGCGGGCGCGGTCCCGACCGTCCCCGACACCGTCCCCGCGATGCCCCGCCGCCCCGGCGACTGGATCGTGAAGGTGCCCGTGAACGGGAAGGTCACGCCGTCGGTGGCGTCGGCGCAGCCCTCGATGTGGAGCGTGTCGCCCCGCTTGGTGGTCAGCGTCGCGTCGAACGACTGTTGTGCGAACGAGCACCCGCCGGTCAGGAGGTCGAAGACGCTGGTCCCGCTGAACTGGACCGTGCGGACGCGCCCGGCGGCGGCGGCCCCGGTCGTCGGCAGGGCGACCGCGCCCAGCCCGACGAGCGTCGCCATGGCGACGGCCCCGATCATTCTGCGCATCACGGCCCCCCAGCTGTCCGGTGTCGGACGCCGACAGTCAAGCAGACCCGGGCTGCTCACGCCCGGGGCCGGCGACGCCACCAGCGCCTCGGCGCCGGGTCGGCGGCGCCGGGCGCCGGGCGCGTTGGCGGCGGGGGCGGGTCCTCGTCGACCACAGGCGGGATGTCGATGAACTCGGCCGGCTCGAACCCCGTGGGCCCGAGGTCGGGGTTGGGCAGATACATGCTCACGGCCGGGACCGCCCCGGCATCCGGGGCCCTGTCACGATGGCGAGGACCACATGACCCTCGTAGGGGATCGTCCCGACGATCCCCCAGTAGTGCTCGGTGAGCTCGATCGGCCCGAGGTCGACGAGCGCGTCGGGCCACGGGCGGTCGATGTCGGGGATCATGGCCATGGTTCCCTCCTTGCTGGCAGGGCCACAGTCGCGCTTCCCTAGGGGGATCGCCTCCGTGGAACTCCCTAGTGGGTCCCCGGGGGTCGTGTCGGACCGATTCCCCTCGATGCCTGGCGGTAGGAATGCCCAACGGACACGCGCGGCCCCGATTGCTGGGCCGGGACGCCGAACAGGCGACGCTGGACCGACTCCTGGCGGCAGTCCGGGCCGGGGAGAGCCAGGTGCTGGTGGTGCGGGGCGAGGCGGGCGTCGGCAAGTCCGTGCTGCTCGACCACCTCGAGGACCAGGCGACCGGGTGCCGGGTCGCCCGGGCGGCCGGGGTCGAGTCCGAGATGGAGCTGGCCTTCGCCGGGCTGCACCAGCTGTGCGCCCCGATGCTGGCCAGCCTGGACCGCCTGCCCGGTCCTCAGCGGGACGCCCTCGGCACCGCGTTCGGCCTGGCCACGGGGGCGGCGCCCGACCGGTTCCTGGTCGGGCTGGCGCTGCTCGGACTGCTGTCCGATGCGTCCGGCGATCGCCCGCTCGTGTGCCTGGTCGACGACGCCCAGTGGCTCGACCGGGCCTCGGCGCAGGTGCTGGCGTTCGCGGCCCGGCGCCTGCTGGCCGAGCCGGTCGCGGTCGTGTTCGGCGTGCGCGAGCCGAGCGCCGACCGGGAGCTGGCGGGCCTGCCGGAGCTGGTGGTCCAGGGCCTCCGGGACGGGGACGCCCGGTCGCTGCTGGAGTCGGTCACCCCGGTCCGGATCGACGTCCGGGTACGCGACCGGATCGTCGCCGAGGCGCGGGGCAACCCGCTCGCCCTGCTGGAGCTGCCCCGGGGCCTGACCGCCGGCGAGCTGGCCGGGGGCTACGTGCGCCCGGCCGCACTCCACCTCGCAGGCCGCATCGAGCAGAGCTTCGTGCGGCGGCTCCAGGCGCTGCCCCCGCCGACGCAGCGGCTCCTGCTCACGGCGGCCGCCGAGCCGCTGGGCGACGTCCCGCTGCTGCACGGCGCGGCCGCGCGGCTGGGGATCGGCCCCGACGCCGCCCACCCGGCCGAGGCCGCCGGGCTGATCGAGATCGACCAGCGGGTGCGCTTCCACCACCCGCTGGTGCGGGCCGCGGCCTACCGGGCGGCGCCCGCGCCCGACCGGCGGGCCGTCCACGGGGCGCTGGCCGAGGCGACCGACCCCGACGCCGACCCCGACCGCCGGGCCTGGCACCGGGCCCAGGCCGCGGTGGGGCCCGACGAGGACGTGGCGGTCGAGCTCGTGCGCTCGGCCGCCCGGGCGGCCGGCCGGGGCGGCGTGGCCGCGGAGGCGGCGTTCCTCGAGCGGGCGACCGAGCTCACGCCGGACCCGCGGGGCCGGGCCCAGCGGGCGCTGGCCGCCGCCCGGGCCAAGCTGGACGCGGCGGCGCCGGACGAGGCGTCCGACCTGCTCACGACCGCGGAGGCGTGCCCGCTCGACGAGCTCCAGGAGGCCCAGCTGGTCCGGCTGCACGCCCGGATCGTCTTCGCCCGGACGCGGGGGAGCGACGCGCCGCCGCTGCTGCTGGCGGCGGCCCGGCGGCTGGAGCCGCTCGACGCCGGCCTGGCCCGCGAGACCCACCTCGACGCCCTCGGGGCGGCGATCTTCGCCGGCCGCCTCGCCGAGGGGCCCGGCGTGGGCCAGGTCGCCCAGGCCGCCCGCCGGGCGCCCGCCGGGCCGGCGGAGGCCCAGACGATGGACCTGCTCCTCGACGGCGTGACCACCCGCTTCACCGACGGCTACGTGGCCGCCGTCCCGCCCCTCCGGCGGGCCCTCGCGGCCCTCCGCGACCACGATCTCACCCGGCGCGACCACCTCCGCTGGCAGTGGCTGGCCTGCCGGATCGCGTCCGAGCTGTGGGAGGACGCCATCTGGGAGGAGCTGGCCGCCCGCCACGTGCGGGTGGCCCGGGAGACCGGCGCCCTCGCCGTCCTCCCCCTCGCCCTCATCTACCGGTCCGGCACCCACGTCCACGCCGGCGAGTTCGCGGCGGCCGACGCGCTGATCGAGGAGTCGGACGCCATCACCCGCTCGATCGGCGGCGCGCCCCTCATGTACACGACCATCCTGCTCGCCGCCTGGCGGGGTCGCGAGGACCCGGCCGTCGCCCTCAACGAGGCCGGCGTCCGGGACGCGGCCCCCCGGGGCGAGGGCCGGGCGATCTCCTGGGGCGACTACGCCACCGCGCTGCTCCGCAACGGGCTGGGCGACTACGAGGCCGCCATGGTCGCCGCCCAGGCCGCCTGCGCCCACGACGACCTCGGCCTCGTCGCCTGGCCGATGGTCGAGCTGATCGAGGCGGCCGCCCGTTGCGACCGTCCCGACGTGGCCGGCCCCGTGCTCGACCGGCTGGCCGAGCGGACCCGGGCCGTCGGCACGGACTGGGCGCTCGGGATGGAGGCCCGCTCCCGGGCCCTGCTCAGCGACGGCCCGGAGGCCGAGGCGCTCTACGAGGAGGCGGTCGCCCGGCTCGGCCGCAGCCGCGTCGCCGTCCACCAGGCCCGCGCCCACCTGGTCTACGGCGAGTGGCTCCGCCGCCAGCAGCGGCGGGTCGACGCCCGCCGGCAGCTGCGGGCCGCCCACGACATGTTCACCCGGTTCGGCGCCGAGGCGTTCGCCGAGCGGGCCCACCGGGAGCTGCAGGCGACCGGCGAGACGGTGCGCAAGCGCTCGGTGGAGACCCAGGACGTGCTCACCGCCCAGGAGACCCAGGTCGCCCTGCTGGCGGCCGCCGGCCACACCAACCCCGAGATCGGCGCCCAGCTGTTCATCAGCCCCCGGACCGCCGAGTACCACCTGCGCAAGGTGTTCTCCAAGCTGGGCATCAGCTCCCGGCGCCAGCTCCGGGGCCGCATGGCCCAGCTCGAACGCAGCGGCCACTGAGGCCGGCCCCCGGCCGCGATGCGTGGCCGCCGGGGACGCGCGCTCGGGACTCCGACGGATGCGACCGGGGCCCGACCGGGGGGACGCTGGCGTCGGCGCCCGTGACCGCCGCGCGGGCCGCCGACGAAAGGACCTCCCATGCCCGACCTGACCCCGACGATCGTGCTCGTGCACGGCGCGTTCGCCGAGTCCGCCAGCTGGGCCCCGGTCGTCGAGGAGCTGCGGTCGGGTGGGCTGCGGGTCGTCGCCGCCGCCAACCCGCTGCGCAGCCTGGCCGGCGACGCCGCCTACGTGCGCGACGTGATCGGCGGCCTCGGCGACCCGGTCGTGCTCGTCGGCCACTCCTACGGCGGCATGGTCGTCACCCAGGCCGCGGCCGGCAACGCGTCGGTGCTCGGCCTCGTCTACGTGGCCGGCTTCGCCCCCGAGCAGGGCGAGTCGGCGCTCGGCCTGGCGCGGCGGTTTCCCGGCAGCACGCTGGCCGACGCCCTCGTCGCCTACCCCGTCGCCGCCGGCGGCGTGGAGGTCGCCATCCGCCAGGAGGACTTCCACCAGCAGTTCGCCGCCGACGTGCCCGAGGCCCAGGCGGCCGTGATGGCGGCGACCCAGCGGCCGGTCACCCGGGTCGCCCTGGCCGGGGGGCTGCTCGCCGACCCCCCGGCGTGGCGGGAGCTGCCCTCGTGGTTCGTGTTCGGCGACGGGGACCTGGTCGTCCCGGTCGAGGCGCACCGGTACATGGCCGAGCGGGCGGCCGCCAAGGTCAGCCGGGAGCTGGCGGGGGCGTCGCACGTGCTCAGCCTGTCGGAGCCCGACGCCGTCACGGCCACGATCCTCGAGGCCACGGCCTCGCTGTGATGCGCCCCACCCGCCTGGTCGACCCGGCGGCGGCCCGCGCCGTCGCCGCCGCCTACGCCGAGGCGACCACGCGGCGCGACCCGCTGACCCGGGCGGCCTACGACCGGCTGGTGGCCGAGTCGGACGGGCTGCTCTGGCGGATCACCGACCCGGACCGGCCCGGTGCGGTCCGGGTCCGGTTCACGGACTGCCCCGACCCCTACCGCTCGGCCGGCGAGCTGATCGCCTCGGTGACCGACGACGGGCTGCTGGAGCTGGCCACGGTCGCCGCCGACCGGGAGCGGCGCCACCCGCTCATGGACAGCACCCGGGGCGGGGCCTACGACCGCTTCCGTGCCGTGCACGACATCCTGGGCCACGCCGGGCTCGACCTCGGGTTCGACCGCCACGGGGAGTTCGCCGTGTGGCTGCACCAGGAGGGGTTCCACAGCCCCCTGGCGCGCCGGGCGCTGGCCACCGAGCTGCACGGCCAGCACAGCGTCTACTGGACCACCGGCCGCATGGCCGAGCCCAAGGCCGTGCTGCTCGCCCCGGCGCTGCTGCGCCGCAGCCGCCGGGGCGCAGCGGCTCACGAGCCCGGTGCCGGCGGTGGGCAGGGGACGTGCCGGAGCGAGCAGAGTGACCGGACGTTGCTCGGTGCGGTCGGCGCCGGGGTCGAGCCCAGGTCGGTGTAGCTGAGCCGGTAGCTCCAGGCCGAGGCGCCGCCCCAGGTCGCGAGGATCTCCCGGATCGTCTGGTCGGGGCCCACCGTGATGCGCACCACGACCGGCGTGCCGGGGTCGGCGGCGTCGTCGTGGGCGACGTAGCCGTAGGGCAGCACCCGGATCGGCTCGCCCTCCTTGGTGCCGGTCTCGGGCGCCAGCACCCCGGCGGGCACGGTGCCGCGGTAGACGACGGTGCCGCCGGACCCGGCGCTGGTGGTGAGGCCGGTCATGGCGCCGGTGATCCGGCGGAAGGTGTCGCCGCCGGCGTCGGCCCGGACCGTGGCCAGGTATTCGTCCGGCGTCGTTCCCGAGTCGGGATCGATGTTGGCGGGGGAGCCGAGCTCGAGCCACCCGCCGGGGGTCTCGGGATCGGGGCCGTAGAGGGTGCCGTCGACGACGAGGAGACCCCGCTTCCGGCCCCCATTCCCCGGGTCCTGGTTGGTCACCGAGATGTCGGACCCGTTCCAGCGCACGGTCCGGGCGCCCCACGGGTGCCCGTCCTGGGTCACCTCGATCGCCACGGTCCCCGACTCGTCGGCCGCTCGGGTGCTGGCGGTGGCGGCCCGCTCGATGGCGGCGGCCGGCGACACCCCGGGCGAGCCGTTGGGCGACCCGAGACCGACCACCGCGGCGACGACGACGGCGATCACCGCCGCGGCCGCGGGGACGCCGGCCGTCGACCGCAGCCGGCGGCCGCGGGACAGGTCGAAGGTCGCCGGGCGGGGAGTCCCGGCGGCCCGGCTGAGCTCGGTGGCCATCTGGGTGAAGCCGGCCTCGCGCCGCGGGTTCGCCCGCCGCAGGGCGTCGAGGCTGTCGGTGTCGTTCATCGTCGTGCCTTTCTCATGGCGGTTGGGGCGATCGGATCGAACGCCTCACGGAATCGCAGCCGGGCCCGGTGCAGCCGGCCCCGGGCCGTCACCTCGCGGCACCCCAGCACCCGGGCGAGCTCCGCCGGGCGGAGGCCCTCCCACTCGACCAGCAGCAGGACCTCCCGGTCCCGCTCGGCCAGGCGGCCGAGGGCCACGTGCACGGCCGCCTCCTCCGTGCCCGCCGGCTCGCCGGTGGGCACCGGCTCCTGCACCAGGCGCTCGGCCAGTGCGGCGCGGCGCCGCCGGGAGCGGTGCTGGTTGGCCATGACCCGGCGGGCGGTGGCGTACAGCCAGGCCCGCCCGGCGTCGCCCGGGGGGACCGAGTCGATCCGGCGCCAGGCGACGAGGAACACCTCCGCCACCGCGTCCTCCGCGTCGGATCGGGACCCGCTTCGCCAGCTGCAGTAGGAGGCGACGTCGAGCCGGTAGGCCCCGAACAGCGTGTCGAACCGCCGCCGGGCGGCGTCCGTGGTCACGAGCTCCCTCTCGTTCGTCCCATCGACCACACCAGTGTCCGGCACCGGCCGGATCGTTGGACGACAATCCGGCTGTGACGATCCGGGACGCGGAGCTCGCGGACATGCCGTCGCTGCGGAGGGTGTTCCGAGCGGCGTCGCTGTCGAACGCCGGCGACCGGGCCGCGCTGGCGGCCCATCCCGAGGCACTCGAGCTGGCGGACCGGGCCGTGCGCGAGGGTCGGACGCGGGTGGCCACCGAGGGCGGCGAGGTGGTGGGCTTCGCGACGCTGGCGGGGAGCGACGGCGGCGAGGAACTGGAGCTGGAGGACCTGTTCGTCGCCCCCGACCGCATGCGGCAGGGGATCGGGCGCCGGCTGATGGTCGACGCCGCGGGCATCGCCCGCCGCCGGGGCGCCCGGCGGATCGTCGTGGTCGGCAACCCGCACGCCCGGGCGTTCTACGAGGACGTCGGGTTCCGGACGGTCGGCGAGGCAGCCACCGAGTTCGGCCCGGGCCTGGACATGCGCCTCGAACTCGGTTGACCGGGCTGGGAGGATCGGCCGGTGCCTCTCGGACGCCTGCACCACGTCATCCTCGACACGCCCGAGCCGGCGGCGCTGGCGGAGTTCTACAGCGGGCTGCTCGGGCTGCCGGTGACGTT
>DATFRN010000031.1:0-2801 GCA_035263165.1 Acidimicrobiales bacterium
TCGTCACGCTCCATCCGGACGCGGGGGTCGGTCACGACGTTGCACCCTGCACGCCTCGACCCTACTGTCTTACATCTAGATATTTCCACTGAGGGGGGCGATGCGGTTCGGCTTCGACGACGACCAGCTGGCGATGCGTGACGCGGTGCGCTCGGTGTGCGTCGACCGGCCAGATCCCGCCGACGCCGGACGGTGGCGGGCGCTGGCCGACCTCGGCGTGCTGTCCCTGCTGGACGGGGGGCCGGGGGCGGAGGTCGGCATCGTCGAGGCGGCCCTCGTGTTCGAGGAGCTGGGCGCCCACCTGATCGCCGGGCCCGTGCTGTGGTCGACGCTGGCCTCGCCGCTGGTGGCCGGCGCCGGCGACGGCCACCTCCGGGTGGCCGGGGTGGAGGCCGGAGTCGCGGGCGCCGCCGGGCCGGTCGTGGTCGAGCACGGCGCCGAGTGCGACGTCCTGGTGGTGCTGCACCCCGACCGCGTCGAGCGCTGCCCCCGACCCGACCTGGTGCCCGAGGCGGCCGGCGCGCCGCTCGACCCGGGGACCCCTGTGGGGGTGCTCCCGGCGCTGCCGGCCGGCGAGGTGGTGGGCGGGCCGAGCGAGGCCCGGGACCTGTGGCGGCACGGTGCCGTGCTGGCCGCCGCCCTGCTGGTCGGCGCCGCCCAGGGCGCCCTCGACCTGGCCCGGGACTACGCCGCCGAGCGCCACCAGTTCGGCGTGCCGATCGGCTCGTTCCAGGCGGTGAAGCACCTGCTGGCCGACATGTACGTACGGGTCGAGCTGGCCCGGGCCGCCACCTGGGCGGCGGCCGCCAGCCTCGCCGGGCGGGGCGGGGCCGAGCCCGACCGGGCGGCGGGGACGGCCAAGCTGCTCGCCGGCGAGGCCGGCGTCGGCAACGGCCGCACGGCGGTGCAGGTGCTGGGCGGCATGGGCTTCACCTGGGACATGCCGGCCCACCGCTTCCTCAAGCGGGCCTGGGTGCTGGAGCACGCCTTCGGCACCGCACCGGACCACGCCGCCCGGCTCGGGGCGGCCCTGGGCGACGGAGGGAGCTGAGCCGTGGACTACGAGACCATCCGCTACGAGGTCGCCGACCGGGTGGCCACGATCACCCTCGACCGGCCGGACCGGCTCAACGCGCTGAGCCCGGCCATGGTCGGCGAGCTGCGCCGGGCCTACGCCGCGGCCGAGGCCGACGACGACGTGTGGACCCTGCTCGTCACCGGGGCCGGCCGGGCGTTCTGCGCCGGGGCCGACGTCGGCGACATCCCGGAGGACGGCCGGGTCGTCTACGACGAGCCCTACCTGTCGACGCTGGCCCAGTGGGAGGCGCCCCAGGAGGGCACGCCGCCGTTCCGGTCGATGACCAAGCCGGTGCTGGCCGCCGTCAACGGCCTGTGCTGCGGCGCCGGCCTCGACTGGGTGACCACCGGCGACATCGTCATCGCCTCGGACCGGGCCGAGTTCTTCGACCCCCACGTCAGCATCGGGCTGGTCTCGGGCCGGGAGGTGGTGCGGCTGGCCCGGGCGCTGCCCACCAACGTCGCCCTGCGCATGGCGCTGCTGGGCCGGCACGAGCGGATGGGCGCCCAGCGGGCCTACGAGCTCGGGCTGGTGTCCGAGGTGGTCGAGCACGACCGGCTGCTCGACCGGGCCCGCGAGCTGGCCGCCCTGGTCAACCGCAACGCGCCGCTGGCCGTGCGGGGCACCCGGCTGGCCATCCGCCGCGGGCTCGACCTGCCGATGCACGACGCCGAGGTGATGGCCGAGGCCTTCCGCGAGCGGGTGCTGCGCACCGAGGACGCCCGGGAGGGGCCCCGAGCGTTCGTCGAGAAGCGCGAGCCGGTCTGGCGGTGCCGGTGAGCCCCGGCGACGCCCCCGTCCTCTACGAGACGTCGGCCGACCACGTCGCCACGATCACGCTCAACCGGCCCGAGGTGCTGAACGCCTTCGACCGGCGGACGTGCCACGAGATGCGGGACGCCTGGCGGCGGGTCAAGGACGACCCGGCCGTCCACGCCGTGGTCCTGCGGGCGGCCGGCGACCGGGCCTTCTGCGCCGGCCTCGACACCAGCAAGCCCTACGGCCAGCCCGAGGACGTGTGGAACCACGAGGACCCGGGCGAGCTGCTCAGCCCCAAGTGGCAGCAGGTGTGGAAGCCGGTGGTGTGCGCGGTCCACGGGATGTGCACGGCCGGCGCGTTCTACCTGCTCAACGAGGCCGACATCGTCATCTGCTCGGACGACGCCAGCTTCTTCGACTCGCACGTGACCTACGGGCTGGTCTCGGCCCTGGAGCCGGTGGGGCTCATGCGCCGCGTCGGGCTGGGCGAGACGCTGCGCATGGCGTTGTCCGGCAACGACGAGCGGGTCACGGCGGCCACCGCCCTGCGCATCGGCCTGGTGACCGAGGTGGTGGCCCGGGCCGACCTGTGGGGCCGGGCGCAGGAGATCGCCGCCGGCATCGCCCGCAAGCCGACCGCCGCCACCCAGGGCACGGTGCGGGCCATCTGGGAGTCGCTCGACCGGCCCTACCGGGCCGCCATGCAGCAGGGCCTCATCTACACCCGCCTGGGCAACCCGATCGGGGCCGCCGAGGTGGCCGAGCGCGGCCCCGACCGCCCCGAGCCGAGGCTGCGGTGAGCGGCGCCGGGCTCCCCGCCCTGAGCCGCCGCATCGCCGCGGTCCTCGCCCTCGACCCCGCGGCGCCGGCGCTGGAGTTCGACCGCCGCTGGCACCCCTGGGGCGACCTGGCCGCCGCCGCCGACGCGGTCGGCCCCCACGTCGCCCCGGGCGAGCGGGTGGCG
>DATFRN010000032.1:0-7465 GCA_035263165.1 Acidimicrobiales bacterium
CATGCGGCGTCAGGCGGGCGTTACCGTGCAACTTCACGGGTCTCCTTGGGGTGAGGTGGCTTCAGCACCCCAATCCTCAAGGAGACCCGCCTGACGAACGTGGATGGGATCTACAGCTAGCCCCGGCGCTAGCCGGCCGCCACCAGGGACTCCAGCCGATCGGAGGGCGACAGGCCCATCTCGTCGGCCAGGAGGCTGCGGTAGCCGGCCAGGTGGCGCACCGCGTCGGAGCGGTTGCCCTGGGCCAGGTGGGCCTCGATGAGGGCGGCGTTGGCGGAGTCGCGCAGGGGGTCGGACTCGACCGCCGCCAGGCCGGCCTCGACGGCCCGGTCGAAGCGGCCCTGGCCGGCGTACCAGCGGCTGAGCGCCTCCAGGGCGTGGATCCGCAGCTGGCGCATGCGCTCGCGCTCGGCCACCAGCCAGTCCTCGTCCCAGTCGGGCAGCAGGTCCCGCCGCAGCTGCGGCACCGGCACCACGACGGCGATGCGGCCGTCGTCGGCGCCGTCGAGCACGGCCCGGGCGTAGCGCTCGCACAGGACCAGGTCGACGGCCACGGTCGGCCTCAGGGCCACCTCGCCCCGGGCGGTGTCGACCAGGCCGGGGCCGACCGCCTGGAGCCGCCACAGGGCGTTGCGCAGGTTGGCCTGGGCCCGGGCCTGGGAGGTCTCGGGCCACAGCCGCCCGGCCAGGGTCTCCCGGGACAGCCGGGGACCGCACACCGCCAGGCAGGCGAGCACCCGCTGGGCCTGGAGGGGGACCGTCACCGGTCGCCCGTCGACGCGCAGCTCGAACCCGCCCAACACGCCCAGCTCGCGTGCGCTCGTCGTCATCATCGTGGTCTCAGCCTCCGCCCGGTGCCGCCGTCTCTCACCGAGCGGGACGTTACGAGGATGGTTGCTAGCGGCCTGCTAGTGAGCGGCGGCCGGGGCCTCCCGGTGTCGACCACACCGCCGGCGGCGCCACAGGAGGTCGTCGGGGGCGCCGCCGGCGGGGGTGCGTCCAGGGCGTCCGGCGGGTCCGCTCCTGGCGCGAACGGCGCCGCCGGCACCGGTGTGGGGGTCGGGTCCGGTACCGGCAGCGTCGGGGGTGCGCGCCTCGCCGAAGCCGGCCTCGTCGTTGAGGTCGGCGCCGGCGTCCGGGGCGGGCGCGTCGGGCGGGGCGCCCCCGCCCACGTCGCTCGTCTGGTGCGGCGCGTCCATGCGACGGACGGTACGGGGCCGCCGTCCGCGACTCCGTCTCCCGCCCGTCACCCCGTCGTGGCGCCCAGCAGCCGGGCCACCCGGCCCAGCGTCACCCGGAGGTTGTCCTCGCCGACGGCGACGGCCGCCTCGTCCACCGGCAGCCAGCGCAGCGGCGCCTCGGGCCGCTCGGGGACGGCGTCGTCGGGCCGGGCCGTGGCCAGGACGAACCGGACGTCGGCGTGCTCGTGGGCCGGCTCGCCCTTCCCGGGCGGCACGCCGACCACGGCCAGGTGCACCGGGTCGTCCCCGGCGCCCGGCGGCCAGGCGACCAGGTCGGTCAGGCCGGTCTCCTCCTCGGCCTCCCGCAGGGCCACGGCCAGCGGCGCGTCCTCGCCGGGGTCGCCGTGGCCGCCGACGGTCAGCCAGCCCCGCATCCGCTCGTGCCAGCGCAGCAGCACCCGGCCGGTCGGCGGGTGCACGACCACGGCGGTGGCGGTGGCGTGGACCGGCTCGTCGCGGGCCCAGGCCCGGGCGCCGCCCACCGCCAGCGCCCGCAGGGTGGCGAGGTCGCGGGCCTCCTCGTCCGTGCCGGGGGCGTAGGCGGCCAGCACCTCCGCCAGCGTGCGGGCCACCGTGGGCTACTGCTGGTAGCGCTCGACGACGTCGGGCGGGCGGACCGCGGCGTCGTCGGGGTTCTGTCCCATCTCCCGGCGGGCCCGCCGCTGGCGCAGCAGGTCCCAGCACTGGTCGAGCGCCACCTCGATGGCGGACAGCCGGGTGGCCGTCTCCTCGTCGACCGCCCCGCCCGCGGTGCGGGCCTCGAGGGTGTGCTCCTCCTCCATCAGCGCGCCGATGCGCTGGATCACCTCGCCGTCGTCCATGGGGGCCTCCTCGGGTCGTGGGCCGACCCCCTCAGCATTGCGTGCCGGGAGGGGGGTTGCCGACCACGAATCCGGTGGGTGCGGTCGTGGTCGTGGTGGGCGGGGGTTCCGTGGCCTTCGGTGCCGTCGTCGCCGGCGTCCCGGGCGCGGCGGTCGTGGCCGGGGTGGCCCGGGGGGCGACGGGCGCCGGCTGCTCGTGGACGGTGGTGAAGTCGGTGCCGGCCACCAGCCGCACGTGGCCGGGCGCCAGCGAGCGGTCCTCCTGGACCTGGGCCGGCGTCGACAGGTGCCGGGCCACCCGCTCCGCGTAGGCGGCCTGGCCGGGGGCGTGGAACAAGACCGTGTGGTCGTAGACCCGGTCGGCGTCCTGGGGGCCGTCGACCTCGAACCCGATCCTGTCGAGCGCCCCGCTGACGTCGCCGGCCAGGTTCGGCTTGGCGCCCCCGGTGCCGTTCTCGACGCTCACCTCGACGAGGCCGGGGCGGATCTCGCCGGGCGACAGGCCCCGGAACACGTTGAGGTAGGGCTCGGCGGCGCTCTCGTCGAGCACCAGCCGGTTGCGGTTCTGCGGGTACTCCTTGACCGGCAGCGGGTAGGTCTCGAGCTTGGCCGGGTCGAAGCCCTTGAAGCGGCGGCCGAGCGACACCAGGTCGCCGAGGGACAGGTTCTTGTCGATGCGGACGTTGTCGAGCCCGATGTCCACCAACTGGGGCAGGCGGTTCGGGTGCGAGCGCACCTGGCCCAGCGCCTTGGCCAGGGCCCGCTGGATGAACACCTGCTGGCGCTGGACCCGGCCGATGTCGGCGCTGCCGTCCTGGACCCAGCGGCCGTCGGGCCGCTGGACCTGGAAGTAGCGGGAGCGGGCGAAGGCCAGGCCCTGGGAGCCGTTGAGCGTCACGCACCCTGCCGCGGGCCGGAAGAAGCCGGTGTGCTTGTCCCGCACCGCGGAGGGGAAGTACATCGGCACCCCGCCCACCGCGTCGACGACCTGCTTGAACGACTCGAAGTTGACCTCGACGAAGTGGTTGATCGGGATGTCGAAGTTCTGGCGGATGGTGTCGATGAGCACCTGCTCGCCGCCGCTGCGCCGGTTGTAGGCCGAGTTGATCATCCCGATGCTGTGGGTGTCGGCGATGCGCACCATCAGGTCCCGGTTGAACGAGGTGAGCGCCACCCGCTCCGAGCGGGGGTCGACCCGCACGACCATGATCGTGTCGGTGTTGCGGATGGCCAGGCCGTCGCGGGTGTCGATGGCGACGACCAGGTAGTTCTCGGGCTCGCCGGCGGGGGCGGAGGAGATGTCGATGCCGCCGACCCGGTCGATGCTCAGGTACTTGTGCAGCACGTAGCCGGCGACGGCGGTGGCCAGCAGCAGCACCGTGAGGAACGCGCCGAGCAGCCCGAGCACCGCCCGCTGCCCCCGGCTGCGCCGCCCGGGGAGGGGGCGCCCGTCGGGCCCGCGCCCGCCGGCGGCGTGGGCCGGCGGCCGGGCGGGATCGGGCACCGGCTCGGCCGGCGGCGCGACGGCGGCGTAGGGGTCCCGCGGCATCCCCCGGGGCGGCGAGCGGCGGGGGGAGCCCTCACCCGGGCGCGGGCGGCGGGCGCGGGTGCCGGCCGGCGGCGGCCGGCGGTCGGCGCCACCGTCGGCGTACCCCTCGGGGAGCGGGGATCGGCGGGGTGGGGTCTCGTCCGGGGGCGCCACGTCAGCCGCACGCCCCGGGCGGCACGGCGCCGACCTGGGAGGGCAGCGTCGTGGTGGTCTGCACCCGCGGCGGCGCCGTCGTCGTGGGCTTGGCCGTGGTCGCCGTGGTGGCGGGCGGCGCGGTGGTCGTGGTGGTCGCCCCGGGGGCGGCCGGCAGCTTGTCCAGCGGCGCCGGCTGCTGGTGCACGGTGGTGAAGTCGTAGCCCGCCACCAGCGTCACGTGCCCCGACCCGATCAGCGGGTTCGCCTGCAGCGCCACCGGGCTGCTGAGGTAGCGGGCCACGCCCCGGGCCAGGTTGAGCTCGCCGGGTGCGTACATGATCGTGCTGGTGGCGTAGGGCGTCGGGGCGTCGCTCGGCGTCCCCACCCGGAACCCGACCTTGGAGAGCGCTCCCGACACGTTCCCGGCCAGGCCAGCCCGGAGCTTGGCCGCGTCGCCGGCCACGGTCCCGTTGAGCACGGTCACGTCGATGTTGCGGGGGCTGATCTCGCCGGGGTCGAGGCCCCGGAACAGGTTGAGCACCGGCTCGGCCTTGCGGTCGTCGACGACCAGCCGGTTCTCGTTGCCGGGCTCGGGCTGGGTGGGCAGCGTCGCGGTGACGAACTTGTCGGTGCTGAACCCCTTGAACTTGCCGGCCAGGTCGAGCACGTCGTCGAGACCCATCGTCTGGTCGAGGGCGACGTTGTGGGTGCCGATCGTCACCAGCTTGCGCAGCCGCAGCGGGTTGGAGCGGGCCTGGCCGAGGGCGGTCTTGAGCGCCTCGGTCATCATCACCTGCTGGCGGGTGATGCGGCTGAGGTCGGACAGCGGGTCGTGGTGCCAGGTGCCGCCGGTGAAGTACTCGACGTGGCGGATGCGGGAGTAGGCCAGGGCGGCGTTGCCGTCGAGCTTCACGCACCCGGTGCGGCTGAACAGGATCTGGGACTGGCGGTCCCGGATCGGGTACGGGAAGTAGAGGGTGACGCCGCCGATGCCGTTGACCAGCTGGCGGAAGCCCTCGAAGTCGACCTCGACCCAGTGGTTGATCTGGATGCCGAAGTCCTGCTGGATGGTGTCGATGAGCACCTGGCGCTTGTCGGGCGCGCTGTAGGCCGAGTTGAGCTGGGCGACCCGGCCGGTGTCGGCGATGGGGACCATGAGGTCGCGGGGCAGCGAGAGGACGTTGACCCGATCGGACGCGGGGTCGATCCGCATCACCATCATCGTGTCGCTGCGCTGGCCCTCCACGACCTGGGCGGCCTGGCCGCCCTCCCGGGCCCGGCTGTCACTGCCGACGAGCAGGATGTTCATCGGCTTGCCGGGGGCGGCCGGGGTCACGTGGACGTTGTCGACCCGCTTGAGGCTGCCCCAGCTCACGATGGCGTAGGCGGCCACCGAGGCGCCGGCCAGGCACACCGTCACCACCACGCACCCGACGGTCAGAATCACTCTCTGTGACCATGAGCGTCGGCCCCGACGCCGGGCGTAGAGCGGCTCGGGGGCCGCGCGCGGGGGCCAGGCGCCGGGCATTCCGGGAGAGGCTACCGAAAGTGGCAGGTGGCACCGCAGTCACCTGCGGGGCCCGGGAGGGACGGCGGGCGGCGGCGGGTGGGGTGGCGCGCGGGCCGGCGGGTAGTTTGCCGGCATGACCGTCACCGAGGACGCTGCGCCCACCGCCCGCCCGGCGCGGTGGACCGCGCAGTGGAAGGAGCTCTACTCCGAGGTCATCCAGTCGGGGCTGTGCACGGGGTGTGCCGGGTGCGTCATCGCCTGCCCCCACGACGTGATCGGCTATGAGCACGCGCCCGGCGCGTACAAGCCCTTCCACCTCGAGGAGGAGCTGGGGGCCGACAACTGCGTCCACGGCGAGAAGGGCTGTACCTCCTGCACCAGGGCCTGCCCCCGGTTCCGGTCCTGGGAGCCCCAGGCCGACGAGCACCTCTTCGCCCGCACCCGCCGGCCCGACGAGGTGGCGGGCGTCTACCAGGACATCCTGCTCACCCGGGCCAGCGAGGACATGGTCCACCGCATGGGCCAGGACGGCGGGCTGGTGTCGGCGCTGCTCATCTGGGCCAAGGAGAACGACTACATCGACGCCGCCCTGGTGTCGTACCTGGAGGGCGACGGGCGGTCGTGGGAGGCCCGGCCGGGCGTGGCGGCCAGCAAGGAGGAGATCCTCGACGCCGCCGGCAGCCGCTACACCTACTCGGCCAACACGCTGGCCATCAACGAGGCGCTGGAGCGGGGGTACTCCCGGCTGGCGCTGGTCGGGATGTCGTGCCAGTCGTCGGTGCCGCCGATCATGTGGAGCCGCAAGGCGGGCAAGGTCGGCAAGCCCATCCTGTTCAACATCGGCCTGCTGTGCTCCAAGACGTTCGACGACTCGATCTTCGAGGAGCTGTTCCTGACCAAGTACGGGCTGGCCAAGGAAGACATGGTCAAGATGAACATCAAGGGCGTCTTCCAGATCTGGATGCGGGACGGGCGCTACCACGAGATCTCGCTGAAGGAGTGCCACGCCTGGACGCGGGAGGGGTGCACCCACTGCCCCGACTTCGCCGCCGAGCACGCCGACATCTCGACGGGCGGGATCGGCAAGGACAACGACTGGACCCTCACCGTCGTGCGCACCGACCTGGGCCGGGAGATCATCAGCCGGATGATCGCCGACGGGTCGATCATCGCCCGGCCGGGCGACGAGGACCCGGGGGCCATCGCGCTGATGAACAAGCTGGCGGCCAAGAGCCGGGAGCGCTGGCCCGCCACGGCGGTGGAGGAGCCCCGGCTGATGGCCAAGGCCTAGCTCCGGCTAGGCGGTCGTCGTGGTGTTGACGCAGTCGTCGAGGATCTCGGTCAGCTCCCGGGGCTTGGCGTCGGGGTTGCGCTGGATCTCCTTGTCGATCTCGACGAAGCGCTTGAAGGGCACCGTGGCCTCGAAGCGGTCGTACGTGCACTGGCAGACCGACCGGCTGGCGCCGCCGCTGTCGCAGCGGGTCAGGAACGACTCCTCGAGCTCGTCGCTGTAGCCCTCGGTCGTGGTGGTCCGCCGGGGCCGGGGCTCGCCGCCGCCGCCCCCGCCGAGCGCCAGGGCCGCCACCAGGACGACGGCCACCACGACCCCCGCCCCGACGGCGCCGAGCAGCACCCGCCGCCCGCGCCGGCCGCCGTCGTCGCCGGTCCCGGCGGCGGGCCGCTCGCCGGACCCGCCGGGGCGCTCGACGAGCGGCGGCACCCCCCGCCCGCCGACCGCCGGCCGTTCGCCGGACGCCACGCCGAGCCCCGACGAGGCCGCCGGGAACGCCGGCGAAGCCGCCGGCGGGCGGTCCGCGGCGGGGGCCGGCTCCTTGGGCGGCGCCGGTGCCGGCGGGCGGTCCGCAACAGGGGCGGGCTCCTGGCTCGGCGCCGCCGCCGGGGCCGGCGGGCGGTCTGCGGCAGGGGCCTTGGGCGCCGGCGGTGCTGGGGCTGGCGGGCGCTCCGCGGCAGGGACCTCGGGCGTCGGCGGGGCCGGGCGCTCGTCGCGGCGCGGCGGCGCCGCAGGTGGCGTCGGTCGCACCACGGGCGTCGGCGGTGGGCTGGTCGGCGGGGCCGGGCGCGTCGCCGGGGCCAGGGCCTCGGGCGTCGGCGGTGGGCTCGTCGGCGGCACCGGGCGCGTGGCCGGGGCCGGGGCCCGGGGCGTCGGCGGTGGGCTGGTCGGCGGGGCCGGGCGCGTGGCCGGGGCCGG
>DATFRN010000033.1:0-32019 GCA_035263165.1 Acidimicrobiales bacterium
CTCGGCGTCGACCAGGTGCAGCTCGGCGACGGCGTCGACGAACGCGGTGCCGACCTCTCGGCCGGCCGCCGACCCGCCGAGAGCGGCTGGGATCTCGTCCCGCACGACGACCCCGGTCCGGTACTCCATCACGAAGAAGTCGGCACCCGCGACCGACGGGTCGTCGCAGAAGGCGAACGCCCGCGGCGCCCGGTCGTAGGCCTGCCAGAGGCGGGACAGGACCGTGAACTCCCTCCGCATGTCGTGTGCGCCGGGCGGGAGGGCGCCGAACGGTGGGCGCCGCAGGACCAGCTCCCGGTCGCCCAGGCGCAGGAGGTAGGTCAGGTTGGCCGTGCCGTGCACGAACTGGCGCACGTCCATCCCGTCCCCGAGGCCGTCGATCTCGCTCCGGACGTAGGCCTCGATGCGCGACCAGTCGAGCTCGTCGCCGGGACGGACGGAGCGGGCGTCGCCGGCGACGTCGTTCGTGCTCACCACGTCGGTAGCGGCCGAGCGGGTTCAGGCGTCGAAGTCGAACAGCGCACGGGCGTTGAGCTCGACGATCCGGCGCACGTCGTCGTCGGGGACGTCGGCCACGGCCTTCTCGAGCAGCACCCGGCTGTTGGGCCACTGGGAGTCGTTGTGGGGGTAGTCGCCCTCCCACATCAGCTTGTCGATGCCGATCTCGTGGCGGCTGTCGATGGCGAACTGGTCGCTGATGAAGCAGCTCCAGAAGTGCCGCTGGAACAGCTCCGACGGCGAGATCGACTTGTCGACGCTCGTGCGGGTGCGCTCCCACGTGTAGTCCATCCGCTCGACCAGGTAGGGCACCCAACCCGAGCCACCCTCGGACAGGGCGATCTTGACGCCGGGATGGCGGTGCAGCATGCCCGAGTAGACGAGATCGGCGCAGGCGCTCATGGCGTTGAGGCCACACAGCGAGATGGGCACCGCGAAGTCGGACTCCGGCGACGGGATCACCAGCTGGCCCGACGTCCCGATGTGCATGCACAGCGGCAGGCCGGTCGCCTCGGCGGCGGCGAACACGGGGTCCCAGTGCCTCGTCCAGAACGACGGGAGACCGAGGGGCACCGGGCTCTCGGGGAAGGTGATCGCCTTGGCGCCCTTGGCCGCGCACCGCTCGATCTCCTGGGCCGCCGCCGCCGGGTCCCACAGCGGCGTCACGATCATCGGGATGAAGCGGTCGGGGTAGGCGCCGCACCACTCGTCGATCATCCAGTCGTTGTAGCCCTGGACCACCAGGAGCCCGAGCTCCTTGTCCTCGGCGTCGAGGAAGGCCGTCCCGGCGAAGCGCGGGAAGGTCGGGAACAGCAACTGGGCCCAGACGCCGTCCTCGTCCATCGCCTTGACCCGCTCGTGGACGTCGTAGGCGCCCTCGACCATGTCGGCGTAGGCCCGGGAGTGGAAGTCGTCGCCGGTGCCGTCGCCGCGGAACTTCCGCGTCCTCGGGCTGCCCTGGAGCGAGATGGGGTACGAGCGGCCTTCCCACACCCAGGCCTGGGTGTCGTCGGGGCCGTCGACGACGTGGGGGCCCGCCTCGCGGTACCTCTCGGGCAGGCGGTCGCTCCAGACGTGAGGCGGCTCGATGACGTGGTCGTCCACGGAGATCAGCTTCATGTCGTCGGTCAGCGGCATCTCGTCCCCTGGTGATCGCAGGCTTGACTGCCGCGAGCTTACATCCGGGATACCATTTCAGCCACCATGCACACGAGAGTGAGCGACCTCCTCGGCGTCGAGTACCCGATCCTGGCGTTCAGCCACTGCCGCGACGTCGTGGCCGCGGTGACCAACGCCGGCGGGTTCGGGGTTCTGGGCGCGACCGCGCACACACCCGAGCAGCTCGACATCGACCTCGGCTGGATCGACGATCAGGTCAAGGGCCGCCCCTACGGCGTCGACCTGTTGTTCCCGACGCTGTCCTCCGACATCGCGGAACGGGGCGCCAACCTGGCCGACGCGGTCCCCGACGCGCACCGTGCGTTCGTGGCCGACCTGCTGGAGCGCTACGGCGTCCCGCCGCTGCCCGAAGGCGACGACGGCGCGCCCGAGGGGCGGCAGCGGGCGGGGCTCGGCCTCGTCGACTACGAGCCGCTCTACGACATCGCGTTCGACCGCCACCACGTCCGGCTCATCGCCAGCGCGCTCGGCTCCCCGCCCGCCGGCCTGGTCGAGCGGGCCCACGCGTCCGGCGCGGTCGTCGCCGCGCTGGCCGGCCTGCCCGTCCACGCCGAGCGCCACACCGCACGGGGCGTCGACCTCATCGTGGCCCAGGGCACCGAGGCCGGAGGGCACACGGGCGAGATCTCGACGATGGTCCTCGTGCCGCAGGTGGTCGACGCCGTCGCGCCGACGCCGGTCCTGGCCGCCGGGGGCATCGCCAACGGCCGCCAGGTCGCCGCCGCCATGGCGCTCGGCGCCGAGGGTGTCTGGTGTGGCTCGGTCTGGCTCACCACCGCGGAGGCCGAGACCCACCCGGCCGTGAAGGACAAGTTCCTGGCCGCGTCGTCGCGCGACACCGTCCGCTCGAGGACCCTGACCAGCAAGCCGGCCCGCATGCTGAAGAGCGCCTGGACCGAGGAGTGGGACCAACCGGCCGCCCCGCCGCCGCTCGGCATGCCGCTGCAGGGCGCGCTGATCGCCGACGCCCAGGCGCGGATCCGGCGCTCGGCCAACCGCCGGGAGACCGGCGCCTGGCAGCTGGCCAACTACTTCGTGGGCCAGGTCGTCGGTCAGCTCGACGGGGTCCGCCCGGCGCGCCAGGTCGTGCTGGAGATGGTCACGGAGTACGCCGACGCGGCCGGCCGGTTCGTCGAGCAGCTGCGCGAGGCCTGACGGCTACTTGCCGGTCATGCGCTCGACGACGGGCGCGAACGGCTCGGCGTTGTGGTCGAGCACCGTGACGTAGGAGAAGCCGTAGCGCTCCCGCCGCTCTTCGAGCTGGTCGCAGATGGCATCCACCGACCCGATCAACGCGTGCGGGTGGTCGAGGACGTCCGCGACATCCAGCCCGAAGAAGCCGCTCAGACCTTCGGCGACCCCCTTGGGGTCGTCGGTGACCGCGCTGAAGTAGGCGCCGATCTCGAGCTCGATGTCCTCGAACCGGTCCCCGGCCGCCTCCCGCACCCAGCCGGTCTTCTCCAGCGTCGCGTCGGCGGTCGACTCCCGCGTGCCGTCGGGGCCCAGCTTCCCCGCCCGGTTGTTCACGTTGAACGCGACGATGTCGGCCCGGCGCGCCGCCAGCTCGAGCACCTTGCGACCGCCGCCGCCGATCGCGATCGGCGGGCACGGCCGCTGCACGGGCGCCGGCGTGCCCTCGAACCCGGACGCGTCGACGCCGTACCGGCCGTGGACGTCGACCAGGCCGTCGCCCATGGCCGCTCGGACGACGTCGACCACCTCGCCGAGGCGCCCGATCCGCGTCGACGGTGGGTCCATGGGGATGCCCATCGCCTCGTACTCGGAGGTGATCCAGCCGGCGCCCAGCCCGATCTCCAGCCGGCCATCGCTGAGGAGGTCGATGGTGGCGAGCTCCTTGGCCAGGACGACGGGGTTGTGATAGTCGACGGCCAGCACGCGGAAGCCGACGACCAGCGTGCTCGTCACCTCGGCCGACACGGTCACGGCCGGGATCGACGCCACGGGCTGCGGGCCGTGGTTGGCCGCCTCCATGGCCGGACCCGGGCCGGCGTAGTGATCGTTGTAGAGGAGGCTCCGATAGCCGAGCGCCTCGACCTTGCGGGCCTTGTCCCGGACCTCGGCGGCGGTCGACCCGCCCGCCGTCATCACGCCGAAGCGGAAGGGTTTCGCCATGCCGGGATGCTAACTCCGATTGCGTCCTGGATCCACGTATCCGATACTGGTCCGGGAGAGGGAGGAGCGCGCCATCGCCACCATGCACGAGTTCCGCCGGGTCGCCGACCGGGTCCGCAACTGGGGCCGCTGGGGAGACGACGACGAGCTCGGGACGCTGAACTTCATCACGGCCGCCAAGCTGGTGGAGGCCGCCGCGTGCGTGCGCGCCGGGAAGCTGTTCCCCCTCGGGGCCGACTTCGACGCCCAGGGCCCGCAGGGGCTGGCCGCCCCGTTCCGGGGCAACCCGATCCACCTGATGACGATCGACGGCGGCGACGCCGCCGCCTACGCGGAGACCGTGCGGGGTTGGGGCCACGAGGCCGCCGAGTTCATCGGCCGGGTGTTCGACAGCGGCCCGATGCGCTTCAACGACGACTACGTGATCATGCCGCTGCAGGCGGCGACCCAGTGGGACGCGCTGGCGCACGTCTACTACGAGGACAAGCTCTACAACGGCTACCCCGCGAGCGCGGTCACCAGCTTCGGTGCCACCCGCTGCTCGATCGACAAGGTCGACGTCAAGGGGATCACCTCCCGCGGCGTCCTGCTCGACGTCGCCCGCCACCGGGGCGCCGACTTCGCCGATCCGGCCGATCCCATCACACCGTCGGAGCTCGAGGCGGTGGCCTCCGGGCAGGGTGTCGACATCCGGTCGGGCGACGTGCTCGTCGTGCGCACCGGCTGGTACGGCGGGTTCCACCAGACCCCGCGCAACCGGGCCATGGTCGCTGCCGGCCTCAGCTGGACGTGCGCCGAGTGGATGCACGGACTGGAGGTCGCCGCCGTGGCGGCCGACAACGTCGCCGTCGAGCACGGCGCCCCCGAGGTCGACGGCGCGTTCCTGCCCATGCACATGCTCTGCCTGCGGGACATGGGCATGATGCTGGGCGAGCTGTGGGACGTGGACGCCCTGGCGGCCGACTGCGCCGACGATGGCGTCTACGAGTTCCAGCTGACCGCACCCCCGCTCCGGGTCACCGGCGCGGTGGGCACGCCCCTGAACCCGATCGCACTCAAGTAGCCGGACCGCCACCAGCCGAGAGGATCGAGATGCCCCAGGCCATCGGGAAGAATCGGGCCCGGCTCGAGCGGGATCTGGCCGAGAACCGTGGGACCGACGCTGAGGAGCTGCAGCGCGTCTGGTCCGAGCACCGGCGGGCCTGCCCCTTCGAGAGGATCGGGGACGCGGAGGCGGCCGAGATGCTCGGCGCGCAGCGGGGTGCGTACGCAGCGGCCGGGGGCGGCGAGCTGTACATCGCCTGGGGCCATGACGACGTTGCTCAGGTGATGCGCGACGCCGACCACTTCATGAAGCCGGGGCCTGGCGGCCCGTTCAGCAGCACGATCCTGGCCATGAACGGCGAGGAGCACCGCAAGTACCGCGAGCTCGTGAAGGACGCGTTCGCGCCGGCGGCGGTCGAGCGGTGGGAGCAGACGCTCATCCGCCCGCTGATGCACCGGCTCGTCGACGACTTCGCCCCGGCCGGGCGCGCCGACCTCGTGCGCGACTACACCAGCCACTTCCCCTTCCACGTCATCCGCGTGCTGCTCGGCATCCCCGAGGACCAGCACGACGAGTTCGTGGGGCTGGCCTTCCCGCAGGAGAGCAGCGAGCACGGCAGCGGCTTCGACGCCAGCTGGGAGCGCAAGGTCGAGGCGTTCCTCGACCCGCACCTGGTGGCGGCGCGGGATCGCGAGGTCGGGAACGACCTGTTGACGCTGCTCGTCCACGCCGAGCTCGACGGTCGGCGGCTCACCGACCAGGAGCTCTACAAGTTCCTCGTCCTGCTCACCCCGGCCGGCGCCGACACGACGTTCGCGGGGGCCAGCACGATGTACCTCGGCCTGCTGAGCCACCCCGACCAGCTCGACATGGTCCGGCGGGACCGCAGGCTGCTGGCCCGGGCGGCCGACGAGGCCCTGCGCTGGCACAACAGCGCGGCATCGTCGTTCCTGCGGGTCGCCACGGCCGACACCGAGGTCCACGGCTGCCCGGTCGCCAAGGGCACCGTCGTCGCGGCCCACGTCTCCTCGCACAATCGGGACGAGGAGCGCTACCCCGACGCCGACCGGTACGACATCACCCGGGCGGTGCGCCCGCGCGGCATCTTCGGCTACGGCCCCCACGCCTGCCTCGGTATGCACATCGCCCGCAGCGAGATGAAGGTCTCCCTGGACGTCGCGCTCGACCGCCTCACCAACCTCCGCCTCGACCCCGCGGCGCCCGCTCCCTACGTCCGGTCGGGCGTCGGCTTCTTCCCGTCGCCCGCCTACATCCACGCCCTGTTCGACGCGTAGCCGCCGCTACAGGCCGAGGAGCGCCGCCGGCGTCTCCCGGACGAGGCGGACGATCTCGGCGTCATTGAGCCCGGCCTCCGCCAGGTGCCCGGCCGCCCACGCCAGCAGCTCGGGCGGGCCGGGGGCGCCGGCCATGCCGCCGTCCGAGCTGAGCACGCAGCGATCGACGCCGACGCGGCGGATCAGCGCGGCCGCCCCGGCCACGGCGTCGGGGTTGCGGCCCTGGGACGGACCGTCGGGGTGGAGCGAGTAGGCGGTGACCTCGACGTGCACGCCCGGATGGGTCATCAGCTCGTCCAGCTCCGGGGGCTGGAGCCGCATGGCGCCCAGCGGGGTCGTCAGCACGAGCCTGTCGTGCCGCGGGACGGCGGCGAGGACGGCATGCGCCTCGGCGGCGCTGCAGTAGCCGACGTTCACGACGGCGCCCGCGCCCACCGCCAACTCCAGGATGTCCTGCACCTCGGGCAGGACCCGGCCGGCGTCGTCGACCAACCGCAGCCGTCCGGGACCGAAGCCGAGGGTGTCCCGCAGCGCCGCGGGCATGGCCGACAGGCCGGAGCGGAAGAACGCCGCGCTGAGCGTGGGGAGGCCGATCCAACGACCGCCCAGGCGCAGGGCCAGCTCGGCGGCGGCGGGGTTGAGCCCGCCGACCGCGTCGTTCAGGAGCACCGCCCCCCGCAGGTCGAAGCCGGTGGCGTCCGACGCCAGCCGGGCCCGGTCGACCGTGTCCGAGAAGTGGTGGCGATGGACGGCGGCGGCGTAGCCGGCGACGCTCAGCTCCGCCGCTAGGCCGAGGTCGTCGCTGCGGCGCGGCAGCAGGTCGGGCTCGGCGTGGACGTACAGGTCGACGGCGTCCGCGACGATATCGAGTGCGGTACTCATGGATCCTGGATGCTAGCTCGGCTAGGCTGCGCTGGTCGTGACACCTCTCCTGCCGGAGCCGAGCACCGACTGGCGCCCGCGCGCGTCAGTCCTGCACGTGTCCGACTGCCACCTCGGGACGGGGGCGGCGAGCGGGCCGGAGGAGGCGGTGTTCGGGCGGCTGGTCGACCTCGCCGTCAGCGAGGACGTCGATGCGGTCGTCGTGGCCGGCGACCTGTTCGACAACGCCCGCGTGCCGGCGCAGCTGGTGGCGTGGACCGCCGGTCAGCTGGCCCGGCTGGGCCGGCCGGCCGTCGTGCTCCCGGGCAACCACGACCACGACGTCCTCGGCCGGCTCGAGCCCGAGACCCGCGGGCTCGACGTCCACATCGTGCGCGACCACGACGGCGAGGTGGTCGACGTGCCCGGCACCGCCATCTCGGTGTGGGCCAGGGCCATGGTGCGCCACGAACCGGCGTTCCGGCCGCTGGCCGGGCTGCCACCCCGCTCCCCGGACCGGTGGTGCATCGCAGCCGGTCACGGCCTGGTCGTCGATGGCACGGACCCCTTCCGGTCGTCGCCGATCCGCGCCGAGGACCTCGCGCTCGTCGACTGGGACTACGTCGCCCTCGGCCACGTCCACGAGTACCGCGAGGTCGAGGCACCGGTCCCGGCGTGCTACGCCGGCGTGGGTGGGGCCGTGGTGGTCGACCTGATACCCGACCACGGCGCCCGGCCCCGCTGGGTCCCGCTCGACCGATGATGCACGAGCCCGTCGTCGTCGACGCCCCCGTCGACCGGCCGGTGCGGGTGGGGCTGGTCTCGGACACCCACCTGCCCGAGTCGCGCGATGACCTCTGGCCCCAGGCGTACGCCGCGCTGGCGGGCGCGGACGTCATCATCCACGGGGGCGACATCCACGAGGTCCGGTTCCTCGACCGGCTGTCGGCGATCGCACCGACCTACTCGGCGCGGGGCAACGGCGAGGACGGCTCGGGCGGGCGCCCGGTCCAGCCGGACGACCCGAGGTTGCGTCCCGAGTGGCTACTCGACGTGGCCGGCGCCCTCATCGGCGTGGTGCACGACGCCGCCATCCCGGAATGGCCGCCGCACTTCACGCTGGGCGCCCAGCTCGACGCCGTCTTCGGCCGGCGCGACCTCGCCGCCCTCGTGTACGGCCACAGCCACGTCGAGTCGATCGAGGTCGTCGAGGACGTGCTCTGCGTGAACCCGGGCTCGCCCACCTACCCGCACAACCATCTGACCCAGCTCGGCACGATCGGCGAGATCGTCGTGGACGGCGACAGCGTCACGGCGACGGTGTGGCAGCTGACCGAGGACGGCGTGGCGCCGTTCGACTGGACGACCCCGTGGCGACCGCGCGGCTGACCGGCAGACGCCCGGAGCCCGCCGCCTAGAGGTCGACGCCCTTGGCCAGCGCCGGACGGAGGCGGATGAGCTCGGGGGCGCCGCCGAGGAGCGAGCCGAGGGCCGGGCCGATCTCCTTCATGGCCGGGCTGGCGCCGTGGGCGTCGCGTGCGGCCTGGTCGGCGTAGAGCTCGTAGGTCCAGACCGTGACGTCGTCGTCGGCCGCCTCGTGGAACACGTAGACCTCGGTGCCCGCCTCGGTGTTGGCCTGGTCGACCATGCGCTGGAGAACCTCGAGCAGCTCCGGCCGCTTGCCGGGTGCGGCCGTGATCTTCGCGATCTCTGCCACCTTCGCCATTGCTTCCTCCGTTGTCGTTGTCGGCTACGACCGCTTCTCGGCGGCGAGCTTGGCCGCCTGCGCCATGGCCAGCTCGACCTCGTCGGCCCGGCTGCCGTGGTCCCACGCCTCGGGGACCCCGCCGAACTCGTAGTCGGGGTCGAGCGGCGGCGCGTCGGACCGGCGGCGGCTCTCGATCCGCTCGACGACCGGGCCGAGCCGCTCCGCCTTGGCGGCCGCCCGCTCCTCGTGCCGCTCGTGGAACTCGGGGATCACCTTGCGGCCCATCAGCTCGATCGACTCCATCACGATCTCGCTGCGGACCGGCGGCAGCAGGAACATGAGCTGGTCGACGCCTGCGTCCTCGTAGCGCCGGCACCAGTCCCGCACGGTCTGCGGGCTCCCGACGCCGCCACGGCCCCGGCGCTCCTTCGCCGCCTCGCCGTGGCGCTGCCAGTCCTTGCGGTCGCCCTGGGCGTCCGGCTTCGGCTGCTCGGCCTGGTCGAGCGAGGCCAGGTAGTTCTGCCAGAGATTGACCTGGCCGGGCCGGTGCCGGCCCCAGACGTAGTAGTAGGTGATGCCGTAGCCGAAGAACCCGCCGGCGGGGCCGATGCGGCGCTCGGCCTCCTCGTCGGTCGGCGCGCACATGAGGTCGCCGGCGGTGAACAGGATGTTGGGGTTGATGCCCGGGACCAGGGGCGTGGCGTCCTCGAGGCGGGCGTAGTAGTCGTGGGCCAGGGCCTCGCACTCGTCGGGGCCGACGAACGAGAAGCTCAGTGCGCCGATGGCGTTGTCGGCCGCCATCTGGATCGTGGCGTGACGGGTGCAGGCGACCCACAGCGGCGGATGCGGCTTCTGCACCGGCTTCGGGACCACGTTGCGGGCGGGCATCGAGACGTGGTCGCCGTCGAATCCGGTGAACGGCCGCTCGGTCATGCACCGCGTGGCGACCACCGCGGCCTCGCGCCACATGTCCCGCTTCTTGCCGGGGTCGACGTTGAAGCCACCGAGCTCGGCGACGGAGGACGCCTCGCCGGTGCCGAACTCCACCCGCCCGTGCGACACGAGGTCGAGGGTCGAGATCCGCTCGGCGACGCGGGCGGGGTGGTTGATCCCGGGCGGCATGTGGACGATGCCGTGGCCCAAGCGCAGGTTCTTCGTCCGCTGGCTCACCGCTCCGAGGAAGACCTCGGGCGCCGACGCGTGGCAGTACTCCTCGAGGAAGTGGTGCTCGGTGCACCACACCGCATGGAACCCGGCCTCGTCGGCCAGCTGCATCCATTTGAGGTTGTTGTCGAACGCGTCCAACTCGGACCCCTCGTCCCACGGCTGCGGGACGGGGATCTCGACGAACAACGAGATCTTCACACCCGTCTCCCCCCGGTCGACATGAGCATCCAGGATACATAAACACTACGATCACCCGCATGACGAAGCCCATGGAGGGTGTGAAGGTCCTGGAGCTGGCGTCGTGGACGTTCGTGCCGGCGGCCGGCGCAGTCCTCGCCGACTGGGGCGCCGACGTCCTGAAGATCGAGCACCCGAAGTTCGGCGATCCCCAGCGCGGGCTCGTGATCGGCGGGCTCGAGAGCGGCGGGATCAGCTTCATCATGGAGATCGCCAACCGCGGCAAGCGCAGCGTAGGGCTCGACATCGGCACCGACGCGGGCCGCGAGGTCCTCTACGAGATGGTGCGCCAGTCCGACGTCTTCCTGACCAACTTCCTGCCGGACGCCCGGGCCCGGCTCCGGATCGACGTCGACGACATCAAGGCGGTGAACCCTCGCTGCGTCTACGTGCGCGGCAGCGGCCACGGGCCGAAGGGACCGGATGCGCCGAAGGCCGGCTACGACGGCACGGCCTATTGGGCCCGCGGCGGGGTGGCGCACTCGCTTACGCCACCGGAGCTGGACTGGCCCGTCAACCAGACGGCGGCCGTCGGCGACCTCCCCGGCGGCATGACCATCGCCGGCGCCATCAGCGCGGCGCTGTTCCACCGTGAACGCACCGGCGAGGCGGCCGTCGTCGACGTCTCCCTGCTCGGCACCGCCATGTGGTCGATGCAACCCGGCATCGTGGCGACCTACCTGCACAACATGGACAAGATGCCGCGGCCGGATCGGTCCCAGAACCGCAACCCGATCAGCATCCACTACCGCACGAAGGACGGCCGGTTCTTCAAGCTCTCGATGCTCGAGTCCGACCGGTGGTGGGCGGACCTGTGCCGGCACATCGACCGGCCGGACCTGATCGACGACGAGCGCTTCGTCGACGCCGCGGCCCGGGCGGAGAACTCGGCGGCGTGCGTCGCCGCGCTCGACGAGGTGTTCGGCGCCCGGACGCTCGACGAATGGCGCACCGCGTTCGACACGCTGGCGGGCGCCTGGGCGCCGGTGCAGAGCGTGACCGAGCTCCACGACGACGTGCAGGCGCACGCCAACGGCTACCTGCGCGAGGTCACCCACTCCAGCGGGAAGGAGTACCGGCTGGTGGCGGCACCGGCACAGTTCGACATGACGCCACCGGACCTCGTGCCCTGCCCCGAACACGGCGAGCACACCGAGCTCGTGCTGCTCGAGCTCGGGTACGACTGGGACAGGATCTCCGAGCTGAAGGACGCCCGCACGATCACGTGACATCGACGCCCTGACGGCGGCCCTGCCCCTACCCCTTCGAGGTCTGGCCGCCGTCGACGGGGACGGTCACGCCGGTGATGAACGAGGCGCGGTCGGAGAGCAGCCACGCCGCCGTCTGCGCCACCTCGTCGGGCTGCCCGAGACGCGCCATCGGGACCGAGCCGTTGATGTGCTCCTCGACCGCCGGGCTGGCCGCGATGGCGCGCGCCACCATGTCGGTCGCGATGGGCCCGGGCGCGATGGCGTTGATCCGGATGCCCTGCGTGGCGTACTCGACCGCCGCCACCTTGGTGAGGTGGGCGATGGCGGCCTTCGTCGCCCCGTACCCGCCGAGCAACGGCCACCCGACCAGCCCCGCGGCGGACGACTGGTTGACGATGGCGCCGGCGCCCCGCGGCGCCATGTGCCGTAGCTCGTGCTGCATGCACAGCATCGTGCCGGTGAGGTTGACGTCCAGCGTGCGGTCCCAGCCGGCGCGGTCGATCTCAGCGGTGGGCGCCTGCCCATGGCCGAGCCCGGCGTTGTTGTAGGCGGCGTCGAGCCGGCCGAACCCGTCGACCGCGGCGGCCACCGCGGCCGCCACCATGGCGTCCTCGGCCACGTCGCAGTGGACGAACACGCCCTTGCACCCGGCGTCGGCGAGGAGCCGGACCGTCTCCGCCCCGCCCTCGTCGTCGACGTCGGCCACCACGACGGCGGCGGCCCCCTCACGGGCGAAGCACAGGGCCCCGGCGCGCCCGATCCCGGCGGATGCGCCGGTGACGAGGACGACGCGGTCGTCGAGGAGTCCCCGTGCCGGGCTCATGAGGCGATCCCGAACTGCTCGAGCCGGTAGCACTCGATGGCGTTGCCCCGGACCAGCTGCCACGTCTCCTGCTCCGTCAGGCCGGCGCCGGTGACGAGCTTCTCGGCCATCTGCCGGGAGTACGGGAAGCTGGTGTCCCCGTGGGGGTAGTCCGTCTCGAACATGATCTGGCTCATCCCGACGAGGTCGCGCACCTTGAGGCCGACGAGATCGTCGAAGATGCAGCCGTACACCCGCCCGGGGATGTACGAGCTGGGCAGGTTGGGCACCCGCTCGTGCAGGTCGGGCTCCCAGAGGTCCTTCAGCTCCCACTCGTTGTCGAAGCGTCCGGCGACGAAGGGGATCCACCCCACCTGGCCCTCGCTGAGCGCGATCTTCACCTGCTTGAAGCGCTCGAGGAGCCCGCTGGCGAGCCAGTCGCCCAGGCAGCCCAGCGAGTTCAGGAAGCTGATCGACTTGCCGACGAAGGGCGGTGCGTCCGGGCTGGTGTGCCCGAAGCGTGACGCAGAGCCGATGTGCATGTTGATGACCGTGCCGGTCTCGTCGCAGGCGGCGATGAACGGATCCCAGTGTCCCGAGTGGATGCTCGGCAGGTTTAGCCAGGACGGGTTCTCGGAGAACGCGGCTGCCGTCGAACCCCTGGCCGCACAGCGCCGGACCTCGGCGGCGGCCAGGTCGGCGTCCCACAGCGGGATGAGCGTGAGCGGGAGCAGCCGGCCGTGGCCGTCGCCGCCGCACCACTCCTCGATCATCCAGTCGTTGTAGATCTGGACGCAGAGCAGGGCGAGCTCCTTGTCGTCGCGCTCGAGGAACGACTGCCCGCAGAAGCGAGGCACCGTCGGGAAGCACAGGGCCGCCTCGATGTGGTTCAGGTCCATGTCGGCGAGGCGGGCGGCCTGCTGGTGCGTGCCCGGCGCCATTTCGTCGTAGGTGACCGGGACCGTGTAGTGCGTCGTCCGCAGGTCGTGGACCTGCACCATGCCGGCCGGCACGACGAGGCGCATGTCGTCGTAGTGCCACTCGTCCGCCCACCGGGCCCCGGGCGCGTCGCGGTCCTCGACCATGCAGAACCCGCCGTGCCCGTCAGGGCCGATCCGCCCGAAGATCCGCTCGACCCGGGGGCCGCGCTCCTTGAACCTCGCCGGCAGGCGGTCCTGCCAGAGGTCCGGCGGCTCGACGACGTGGTCGTCCACCGAGATGATCCGCGGGATCTCCATGTCCTTCGACCTCCTAGTTCCGCCGCGCACGCGCCGTCACACGATCACCGACCTGACGACCTCTCCGGCCTCCATGGCCCGCATGGCGTCGTTGATCTCGTCGAGGGCGATCGTCCTCGTCACCAGGGCGCCGACGTCGAGTAGGCCGGACTCGGCCAGCCGGATCAGCTTCGGGTAGTCACGGGCGATGTCGGTGCCCCCCATGAAGCTGCCCAGCAGCCGCTTGCCCTCGGTCATGAGCGGCAGTGCGGGGAGGGTGAGCGTGTCGGTGGCCCTGGCCATGCCGACGATCACCACCGTGCCGTTGCGCCGGGCCAGCTTGTAGGCCTGCACCATGAGCTCGGGCCGCCCGACGACCTCGAACGCGTAGTCGACGCCCGCGCCGCTGGTGGCGTCCCGGACCTGCTGCACGGGGTCGCCGTCGGCGGGGTCGACGAGGTCGGTGGCGCCTAGTGCGGCGGCCTGCTCGCGCTTGGCGGCCACCGGGTCGATCACGAAGATGCGCGATGCACCGCAGATGCGCGCGCCCTGCACCGCCGAGATGCCGACGCCGCCGAGACCGATCACCGCCACCGTCGACGCCGGCCGCACCTGCGCGGTGAACAGCGCCGCGCCGGCGCCGGTGGCCACGGCGCACCCGATCAGCGCCAGCTGGGTGGCGGGGAGGGAGGACTCCACCCGGAGCAGCTGCGTCTCGTGCATGGGCAGCTCGTCGACGTAGAGGCCCATGCCGCCGAGGCCAATCACGTCGCTCCCGTCGCTCCGCCGGCCCTTGGGCACCATCGCCGACTCGGCCGCGGCATGGCACTGGCGCACCTGCCCGGCAACACAGGCGGCACAGGTGCCGCAGTGGTTGCCGGCGACGATGACCCGGTCGCCGGGCGCCACGCGCTGCACGCCGGCGCCGACCTCGATCACCGTCCCGGCGCCCTCGTGGCCGAGGATCGCCGGCAACGGGATCGGCATGCCGCCGCGCGCGATGGTGAGGTCCGAGTGGCAGACGCCGCAGGCGTCGATCCGCACGCGGGCCTCGCGGGCGCCGAGCGGGCGAGGCTCCAGATCCTCGACGGTGAACGGCTCGTCGTACGACGTCAGAACGGCTGCTCGCATGCCTCTCCCCCGGTCACCTCGTGAGCAGGATGGCGCCGCCGCGGGAGCCGCTGCCGACGGCGGCCACCGCGACCTCGGCCGCCTCCACCTGCGTGTCGGCCGCGTCCCCCCAGAGCTGGCGGGCCGCCTGGGCGACCTTCTCCAGGCCGTGGTACCGGCCGACACCGAGCTGGCCGCCGTCCGTGCACAACGGCACGCCGCCGCCGGCGCGGACCATCGCCCCCGACTCGCCCTGGCTGCAGAACCCGAGCCCTTCGAGCCACATGAGCGTCTGGAACGAGAACCCGTCGTAGAGCTCGGCTACGTCGACGTCCCCCGGCCCGACATCGGTGAGCGTCCAGAGCAGTCGCCCGTTGTACCAGCTCGTGTCGTGAGTGAGCTCGGCGCTGGCCAGCTCCGGTTCGGTCTGCGGGCCCGGGGTCCCACAGGCGGCCTCGATGCGGGCGGGTGGGTGCCGGAGGTCGCCGGAACGGTCGGCCCGCGCCAGCACGATCGCCACGCTGGCGTCGACGGGCATGTCGCAGTCGACGATCCGCAGCGGCGTCGAGATCATCGGCGAGGCGTGGTAGTCGTCCAGCATCAGCGGCCTGCCGTGCCACACCGCCCGCGGGTTGCGCTGGGCGTTGGCCCGGTTGTTGAGCACCACGGCCGCCAGGTCGTCGGGACCCTGGCCGGTCTCGTGCAGGAAGCGGGCGGCCAGCAGCGCCCACTTCGGCGACATCGCCGCGACGCCGTGGGGCGCGAGGAAGCCGTTCTCGTGCCAGACCTCGACGTTGGTCGGGCGGGCCGCCACCTTCTTGGCCCGGGGCTGGGCGATCACCGTGCGCCAGGTGACGACGACGTCGGCCGCCCCACAGGCGATGGCCTGGGCGGCGTTGATGACCCCGGACAGCTGGGCTGCGCCCTCGCCCCCCGCCTGCCAGTACCGCAGATCCAGGCCCAACGACCGCTGGACGAGGCTGAGCGGCGGGCCGGAGAACGTGTCCGCGCCCTGGCGGGAGGGCCAGGGCGACAGGCCGTCGACGTCCGCCGGGGTGAGACCCGCGTCGTCGAGAGCGGCGCGCACGGCGTCGATGGTGAGCGCCGCCTCGCTGCGACCCGTGTCCTTCCCGAGCTCGGAGTAGCCGACGCCGGCGACGACGACCTTGCCCCGCAGCCCGTCGACCGCCGCCATCAGCCCGCGGGCTCCGTCGGCTCGAAGAAGGCGAGGGTGAGGCCGATGTCGTCGTAGTCCTGGTACACCACCGACACGGGCAGCCCGATCGCCACGTCGCCGACCCGGCAACCGACGAGGTTGGTGGCGACCCGGACCCCCTCGTCGAGCGTCACGTAGGCGGCGATCCACGGAACGCCGAACCGCAGACCGAACTCGCGGTGGCACACGGTGACCGAGTAGATCTCGCCCCGGCCGGACGCCGGCCGGAACGACAGGTCGTCGCTCCCGCACGACGGGCAGGCGACCACGGGCGGGTGCCGCCAGGCGCCGCACCCCGCGCACCGCTGGATCGACAGCTCGTGCCGGCGGAGTGCCTCCCAGTACGGCCGGGTCCACGCCTCGTCCGCCGGCACGGGGCCCCGCCAGACGTCCGGAGGCCGGATGACCTCGGCGATCGTCGGCTCGGCGGTCGTCACGGGCCGACCCTACCGCGCTTCCCGAGAGCGTGCATCCAGGGTCCCATCTCGTCGCAGCGGCGCGGCCGCCGCCTCCGCGGCCTCGAGCCGGGCGGCCACGGCCCGGCGGAAGCCCTCCACGTCGACACCGTCGGCCGGTTTCTGACCCCGCACGTAGCGGGCGTACACCCCTTGGGCGATGCACGCCGAGCGCCAGTGGTTGAGCGTCAGGAAGTAGTCGAGCCCGCTCAGGTCGGCGCCCGTCCTGGCTGCGTAGCGGGCGACGGCCTCCTCGGCGGTCGGGAACGTCGCCGGCATCGTGATCGCCTCCCGTCCGGGGAGGACCGCCCCGGCGATCGACCAGCGGTTCAGGAGGTAGGCGAGGTCGAAGCGGGCGTCGCCCAGGGTGCAGACCTCCCAGTCGAGCACGGCGGCGACCGCGCCGTCCCGTGCGACGAGGCAGTTGTGCAGGCCGAGATCGCCGTGCACCACCCGGAGTGGGCCGGGCGCGGGCTTCGTGCTCGCCAGCAGGTCGTGGAGCTCGTGCACCCGCGGGTCGTCGCCGGAGTCGGGCGCCGACGAGGTCCACGACCGGTACCACGACGCCAGCTGCCGCCCGACGAAGTCCTCCCGCCGGGCCAGGTCGCCGAGCCCGATGTCGTCGGGATCGAGGACGTGGAGCTCGGCCATCGCGTCGATGTACGACTCAGCGGCCCGGCCCTGCCGGTCGCGCTCCGGCAACCACGCCGTCAGCTCCTCGCCCGACGCGCACGCCCTGCCGTCGACGTGGGCCATGACGTAGAACGGGGCGCCCGTGACGCCGGCGTCCCCGCAGTACCCGTGGGGCCGGGCCACCGGCACCGGGGTCGGCCACAACGCCGAGATGATGCGGAACTCGCGCTGCATGTCGTGGGCCTTCGGCTGGAGCTCGCCGAGCGGCGGTCGCCGGACCACCGCCCTCGCGCCGCGGCCGTCCTCGACCATGTACGTGAGGTTGGAGTGACCGCCGGCCAGGCGGGTCCACGCCAACGGCGGCCGCACGGCCTCGACGTGCGCGGCGATCCAAGCCTCGACCCGCTCCAGCTCGATGCCGGCGACCGCGTTCACCCGATCACCCTCGGCACCACGAGCTCGCCGATCATCCGGAGGCTCGGCAGGTCGACGCCCCCGTTGCGGGAGATCACAACGCGATCGACGCCCGCGGCCTGCCAGCCGAGCAGCCGCTCGACTAGCTCGTCCGGCGTCGCCACCCGACCGGGCGGGAGCTGCTCGAGCGTGACGCCGGCGGCCTCGGCCTGGCGGCGGGCGTCGGCCTCGTCCTCGGCGCACAGCACGGTGAGGAGGTGCGAGCGCCGCATCAGCGCCGGATCTCGCCCCGCCGCCTCGAACGCGGCCGCGCACGCGGCGAAGAACGGTGCCGCCGCCTCGGGCGTGCGGGCGAGGGTGTTGCACTCGTCCGCGAACCGCCCGGCCACCAGCGGGGTCCGCTCCAGGCCGCTGCCGCCGACGATCACCCGTGGCCGCGCCAGCCCGGGCGGCCGGGGGATCCCCTCCCCGCTCCGCACCGTGAAGTAGTCGCCGTCGAGGTCGAACGTCTCGCCGGGAGGCGTGTCCCACAGCGCCGTGATCACCGCCAGGTACTCGTCGAGACGGTCGAACCGCCGCGACCGCCCCGGGTACGGCACCCCGAAGGCGAGGTGCTCTCCCTCGTGCCAGTTGGTGCCGACACCGAGGTCGATGCGGCCACCGGTGATGCGGTTCACCTGGGCGACGGCCACGGCGAGCGGCCCGGGGTGGCGGAACGTCGACGACGTCATCATGGTGGCGAACCGCAGCGTCGACGTCTGGGGCGCCAGCGCGGCGATGAGCGTCCAGCAGTCGGACGGTCCCGTCGGGCTCCGGATGTCCGCGGTGGCGCGGGTGCCGTCGGGCCGCACGACGTGCTCGACCGCCACGTAGTGGTCGGGGAACGTCACGAGGGCGAACCCGAGCTCCTCCGCGGTGCGCACGGCCTCCAGCACCTCGTCCCACTCGGCACCGTTCTGGTGGCGGAGGTTGATGCCGAGCTCCACGGCGTCAGAGCCGCCCGTGGCGGGCCAGCACGGCCTGGTGCTTCTCGATCGCCCGGGCCCGCTGCTCGGGCAGGTGGTAGCTCGGGAACACCCCGGACGCCGGCTGCACGTCCCGGAGGACCTGGCGGGCGAGGGTGACCTTGTGGACCTCGGTCGGACCGTCGGCCACCCCGAGGGTGAGCGCGCTCGTGACCATCCCGACGAACGGCATCTCGTCGGACATGCCGAGCGACCCGTGGACCTGGGCGGCCCGGGCCCCGATGCTGTTCAGCACGCGCGGGAGCATCACCTTCACGCCGGCGATGTCGGCCCGCACGGCCTTGGCGTCGGACGTCTGGTCGAGCTTCCACGCCGTCCGCAGGACGAGGAGCCGGAACGTCTCGTAGTCGAGCCACGAGTCGGCCACGTGCTCCTGGACGAGCTGCTTGTCCGCGAGCCGCTCGCCCTGGGTGCGGCGCGAGACGGCGCGCTCGGCCATCAGCTCGATGGCGCGCTTCATCTGACCGAGGCTGCGGGTGGCGAGCGCCAGCCGGGCGTGGCTCATGCGGGTCTGCATGACGGCGAAGGCGCCGCCGGGCTCGCCGAGCAGGCTGTACCGGGGCACGCGCACGCCCTCGTAGCGGACGTAGGAGTGGATGGCCTCGCCGCGGTGGACGCCGACGCCGACGTTGCGCAGCACGCGGATGCCGGGGGTGTCCGTCGGGACGAGCAGGGCCGACAGCCGGTGGTAGGGATCGGCGTCGGGCTCGGTGACGACCATGACGATCGCGAACGCCGAGTACTCGATGCCGCTCGAGAACCACTTCTCGCCGTCGATCACCCACTCGTCGCCGTCGAGCTCGGCGCGGCACTCGAACATCTTCGGGTCGGCGCCGCTCTGCGGCTCGGTCGCCGAGAAGCACGACACCAGCTCGCCGTCCAGCAGCGGCCGCAAGTAACGGTCGCGCTGCTCCGGCGTGCCGTAGCGGGCGATGATCTGGGCGTTACCGCTGTCCGGCGACTGGCAGCCGAACACCATCGGCGCGGTCGCGCTCCGGCCGAGGATCTCCTCCAGCAGCGCGAGGTGGAGGTGGCCGTACCCCTGGCCGCCCCACTCGGGCGACAGGTGCGTGGACCACAGGCCCCGGCGCTTCACCTCCGCCTGGAGCGGCGGGATCAGCTCCTGGCGGACGGGGTCGCGCATGTCGCGGGCGTTCGGGACGACGAAGTCGAGCGGCTCGACCTCCTCGCGGACGAACCCGTCGACCCAGTCGAGCTGGGTCTGTGTCGCGGCGTCGGTCGTGAAGTCCCAGGCCACCGCGTCACGAGGTCCACGTGTGGCCGGCCGTCACGCCCCCGTCGACGAGGATCGTCGCGCCGGTGACGTACGACGACGCCGGGGACAGCAGGAACTCGTGGACCGACGCGATCTCCCCGGGCTCGCCCCACCGCTTGAGCGCGGTCAGCCCCTTCACCCCGTCGTACACGGCGGGCGTCTGCTCGGCCGCCGAACTCATGCCGGTGTTCCGGATCGGCCCCGGGCAGAGCGCATTGACCCGAATCCCGTCCCGGCCCACCTCCATCGCCACCGACTGGACGAGGTTGATCACCCCGGCCTTGGTGGCGCCATAGGCCCAGTTGAACGTCTCGCCCTCGGTGCCACCCATCGACGACGTGACCGAGATGGCCCCGCCCCCGCGCCGCCGCAGTGCCGGCAGGACGGCCCGGATCCCGAGCGCGGCCCCCCGCAGGTTCACCGCGTACATCCGATCGAGGTCCTCGATCGGCAGCTGGTCGATCGGCCCGGCCGCGATCACCGCGGCGTTGAGCACCGCGCCGTCGAGCCCCCCGAACGTCTCCTCGGCGAGGGCGACCATCGCGGCGTTGCCCTCCTCGGTTGCGATGTCCGCGGCCAGCGGGGCGACGGTGTCCGCGCCCTCGGTCCAGCCCAGGCTCTCCTGACGGAGGTCGACCGCCACGACTCCCCAGCCGCGCTCGGCGAGGTGGGCGGCGGTGGCACACCCCATGCCCGAGCCCGCGCCGGTCACGATCGCGACCCGTGCGTCGCCGGCGCCCGGAGTCATCGCAGATGCTGCCGCAGGCGGTCCGCGGCCGCCTCGCCGTCCTTCCGCCCGATCCTGACGGACACGGGCCGCAGCGCCGGGTTCAGCACGTCCTCACCGATGGCGTCGCGCAGCACGGCGCCGGCGGTCAGGACCAGCGTCGGGATGCCGGCCGTCTCGAGGGCGGCGACCTCCTCGGCGAGGTCGGCCTCCGCCGCGCCCATCGCCGGCGACTCGGGACCGCCGAACGGGCCGATGAACACCGCCCGCTCGACGCCCGTGCCGACGAGGACGTCGGCGTTGCTCGGCGACCACACGCCGCCGTCGATGTAGCGGCGACCGCGGATGGTCACCGGCGGGACCGCGGCGGGGACCGAGCACGACGACGCGACGGCGGCGGCGACCGGCAGGTCGGCCGCAGCCTTCCACGGCTTGCGTTCGCCGGTCTCGCAGTCCGCGGCGACCGGCATGAACCGCACAGCCGTCGGCCACTCGCTGACCTGAATGATCCCGCCGATCATCGCCACGTAGAGGTCCTCGCGGAACGGGGCGGCCTCGATGGCCACCGCGCCGAGGCGCCGGCCCCGCTCGGCCTTGTCCGTGATCTGCGCGACCTCCTCGAAGAGGGCACGCACGTCGGTCTGGCCCGTGGCCGGCGCCCGGGCCTCGCCCATCTCGGCGGGCCCGGTCGTGACCTCCATCTCGGCGAGCATGGCGCCGAACTCGCGACCGCCGCACACCTGGGCGCCCACGATGGCGCCGGCCGAGGTGCCGACCACCACGTCGGCGTCCCGCACGCTGACGCCCGCCTCCTCGAGGGCGGCCAGGAACCCGATCTCCCACGCGATCCCGGCGGCGCCGCCGCCTCCCAGGACCAGGCCAACTCCACTCCCCATGTCCCCCCCTGTGCGCTCAGTCGACCGCGTAGCCGTCGGGCAACGGATGGCGGAACAGCTTGGCGGCGTTCTGGTACATGATCCTGTCGACCTCGGCATCCGGAAGGTCGCCGAGCAGCTTGCGGGCGAAGGGCTGGCTGTCGGGCCAGGTCCCGTCACCGTGCGGGTAGTCGACCTCCAGCAGCAGGTTGTCGACGCCGATCCGGTGTCGCAGGTCGATCGCCGACACGTCGTCGAAGATGCAGAACTTCAGGTTCCGGAGCAGCACCTCGGTCTGGCTCAGCTCGTCGGTCCAGGCCCGGGTGAAGGCGTGCCCGGCGTGGTGCTCCATGTAGTCGAGCCGGTCCAGCAGCGCCGGAACCCAGCCGGCGCCCGACTCGGCCAGCGTCACGGTGATGGCGGGGAACTTGGTGAACACGCCGCCGTACAGCCACGTGACCGCAGCCATGACCCCAGTGACCAGTGTGGTGGCGGTGGCGATCGCGCCCATCCGGGCCTGGTCCAGCGACGTCACGTCGAACCCGCCCGATCCGCTGCCGGAGGCACCGATGTGGCAGGAAACGACCGTCTCCGTCTCCTCGCACGCCCGCAGGAAGGGATCCCAGTGGTCGGTCCAGATCGGCGGCTTGCCGAGCGCGGCCGGGTTGTCGGGGAACGTGACCGCCTTGAACCCGCGCTCGGCGTTCCGGCGGATCTCGTCCGCCGCCAGTGCGGGATCGTTCAGCCACGGCACCTGGAGCGGGATGATGCGCTCCGGGTACGGCCCGGCCCACTCCTCGAGGTGCCAGTCGTTCCACGCCCGCATGCAGGCCAGGCCCAGGTCCTGGTCCTTCATCTCGGAGAACCGCACGCCGCCGAAGCCGGCCACCCGGGACGGGAAGCACACCGAGGCGTAGACACCGTTGATGTCCATGTCCTGGATCCGGGCGTCGATGTCCCAACACCCGCGGCGCATGTCGTCCCAGTCCTGCGGCTCGTCCGTCCACTCCTCCGCCGGCTTGCCCGCCACGGCGTTGAGCCCGAAGTTGGGCAGGATGCGGTCCTCGAGCTGCCACGCGGGGGCGCCCTCGTGGTCGATCAGCCGGGGCGCCCTGTCCGCCAGGGCCGCAGGGAGGCGACCCTCGAACATGCCCGGCGGCTCGATCACGTGGTCGTCCACAGAGATGAGCAGGTCGAAGATCTCTCGGGGTTCGGGATCGGGCAGAAGCATGCGGTCGCCTCCTCATGGCGTCGACACCCCTGGACGCTGGTCACATGCTAGTCCACAACGTGCATCCGGGGTCCAAGAAGATCAGGTGGTGAGCGAGGTCGGCTCGCCCACATCTGCCGGGGTCTCCTGGCCGAGGTAGGCCACCACCACCGCCGGGTCCCGCCGGATCTCCTCGGGCGTGCCCGTGGCGATGACGCGCCCGAAGTCGAGCGCCACGACCCGGTCACAGGTGGCGAGCACCATGGCGACGTCGTGCTCGATGAGCAGGACGCCCATGCCCCACTCCTCGGCGAGGCGCCGGATCAGCACGCCGAGCTCCCGGCTGCTGGCGCTGTCGAGGCCGGCCGCGGGCTCGTCGAGCAGCAGCACGGACGGTCCGGTGGCGACCGCCCGGGCGATCCCGGCGAGCCGGCGGTGGGCGTAGGTGAGGTCCCGGGGGTGCATGTCGAGCAGGGGGCCGAGCCCGAACTCCTGGATGCTCGCCACCGCGGCCGGTGAGAACCCGGGGTTGACCGGCCGGACCAGGTCGGTGAAGAGGCCCCGCAGCCGGGGACGGTCGGACGCGCTGCGCAGGTTGTCGGCGATCGAGAGGTCCTCGAACAGCTCGATCGACTGGAACGACCGCGTGACCCCGGCACGGACGCTTGCCTGCACGGAGCGCCCGCCGATGTCCTGGCCGTCGAGGAGGACCCGACCCTCCTGGGCCCGCAGGTAGCCCGTCGCGACGTCGATCAGCGTCGTCTTCCCGGCGCCGTTCGGCCCGATGAGCCCGACGACCTCGCCGGGTTCGACCGCGAGGCTCACGCGGTCCAGGGCGACGACGCCGCCGAAGCGAACGACGATGTCCTGCACCTCGAGTCGCCGCGGCGGCACGCGGGAGATGGCCACCTCCGGCGCCGACCACGTCGACGGTTGTGGGGCCGGCCGCCCCAGGCGGCGCCGCAACCAGGCGCGGGTCACCTCGTTGCGCTGCTCGATGACGCTGGCGACGCCGTCGCGGTGGACGAGGATGACGAGGATCAGGAGGACCCCGCTCACCAGCGTGAACCACACCGACAGGTCGAGGATGTGGCTGGTGATCACCTGGCCGATGGAGCCGGCGCCGTTGAACGCGCCGACCACCGCGCCGAGCACGTAGCCGATGCCGCCGATCACCGCGATGAGGACCGACTGGATCGAGGCGAACGCGTCGAAGCCCTGGAACGACGTGTGCTCGAAGCGGAAGGCGAGGACCACACCGCCGACCGCGGCGATGGCCGACGCGAGCCCGAACGCGTACAGCTTCATGCCGACCACGCTGATGCCGAGGCTGGCGGCCGCCCGTTCGTTGCCGCGCACGGCGACGAGGCGGCGCCCGGTCTGGCTGCGCCGGAGGTTGGCGACGACCAGCCCGCACAGCACCACCAGCAGGACGGCGAGCCCGGCATAGCGGTCGGCATGGCTCGTCGGGTCGAAGCTGACGCCGAAGAACCGCGGCGACGGCACGATCGTGCCCCGGATCTCGCCTCCCGTGTACTTGGCGTTGCCGAAGACGACGGCGTTGATGACGACGGCCAGGCCGAGCGTGGCGACGGCGAGGTTCACACCGCGGGCCCGGACCGCAGGCAGGGCCACGACCAGGCCCACGGGGATCGTGAGGAGAACGCCGAGCAGCGCGGCGAGCGGCACGGGCACGCTGGCCGCGTCGGCCAGGCGGGCCGCGATGAAGCAGCCGACGCCGGCCATCGCGTACTGCGCGAGGCTCAATTGCCCGCAATAGCCGGTGACGACGACGAGGGACAGGCCGACGAGCGCCAGCACCGCGGTCGTCGTCATCGCCTCGGACCAGTCCACGGTGAACAGCGCCAGCGACAGGTACGCGACCACCACGCCGAGCACGGCCGGTCCGACCCGGATGCGACCGGAGCCGACCCTCGGCAGCCGGTCGGCGCGGTGGCTGCGCAGCGGGAGCGCCTGGCCCCGGATCATCAGGATGGCGATGATCAGCAGGAACGGGACCGCCGTCGACCAGCCCGGCTGCGAGACGTGGCTCGTGACCTCCGCCTCGCCGATGCCGACCGCGAGCCCGCCGAGGAAGGTCAGGGGGAACGACGCGAACCCGCCGAGCAGCGCGGCGGCGAGGGCCGGGAGGATCGTCAGGGTCAGCGATCCGGCGGACAGGCCGACGATCGGGACGAGCAGCACGCCGGCCAGGCCCGCCAGCGCGCCGCCGGCCGTCCAGTTGATGGCGGCGATGCGACCGGGCGACCACCCGAGGGCGGCGGCGGCCCGCTCGTTCTCCGCGACCGCGGTGGTCGCACAGCCGAAGCGGGTCATGCGGTAGATCAGGGCCAGGACGACCGTCAGAGCGGCCGTGATGGCCAGCAGGAGCAGGCGATCCTCGCCGACGACGACGTCCTTCAGGGGCGTGACCGCATCGTGCGGCAGGTAGGCCACCACGAAGCGCGGGTTCGAGCCGTAGCGCCGCAGCGCCGCCTGCTGGATGACGAGCAGGACGCCGAGCGTCGCGATCAGGCGGGTGAGCGGAGACGAGTGGCGCAGCGGCCGCATGATCAGCAGCTGGGTGAGGAGGCCGGCCAGGGCTCCGGCGGCCACGCCACACGCCATCGCCGCCGGCGTTCCGATGTCCGGCCGGGTCTCGTAGAACACCGCCGCGCCGAGGAGCGCGAACCCGCCGTGGGCGAAGTTGACGACGCCGGAGCCCCGGTAGACCAGCACGATGCCGAGCGCCAGCAGCGCATAGATCCCGCCGGCCCCTGCCCCCAGCAGCGCGAACTGCAGACTGTCACGCATCGTTCCCCCCGGGGACGCGGCCAGACCGTAAGTTGCCGCACGATACTGCGTGTTGGACCTCGGATCCAGGATGTCACTTCATTGACATCGCGCTTCCGGAGCCGTACGTTGCCTCTCACCAGGGCACATCTGCGGATGGGGGGAAGGCATGCACTGGAGACGGTTGACGTCCGCGCTGGTCGCGGCCGTCGTCGGGGTGGCCCTGCTGGCCGGCTGCGGCGGCGACGACGACAAGGGCGCGAAGGCCGACGGCGGATCCGCGACGACCGAGGCGGCCAGCAAGCTGACCGGTACGCCCGTGCGGTTCGGCATGATCTCCGCGCCGGCGGCGAGCGTCGATCCGGCGACAGGCCGGTTCGGCGTCGAGGCTGCGGTCAAGTCCATCAACGCCAGCGGCGGGATCGACGGCCACCCGGTCGAGATCAAGTACTGCGACTCCGGCGACGTGGCGACCGCGACCGCCGAGTCGACGGCGAAGTGCGCGCGCGAGCTGATCGGCGACAAGACGGTGATGGCGATCGTCGGCTCGTCGCTCGCCGACTCGACGAAGCTCGCCGAGACGGCCCACATGGCGGTCGTCGGCCCCCTGGCGGGCTCGACGCCGGACTTCTCGTCGAAGAACGTCTTCCTCAACCAGATCGGGTACTTGAATGTCGGCGGCCAGGCCGCCCTCGCCGCCGACGTCGGCGACGCCAAGAAGATCTGCATGCCCTATCTCGAGGGCCCGGGTGGCGTGCTCGAGGGCATGATCAACGGCCTTGTGCTGGGGCCGAGGGATCTGAAGCTGTCGAAGACCGTGCCCATCCCGTACACGGCGGCGGACGTGTCGTCGCAGGTGACGTCGCTGAAGAGCTGTGACGCCATCGTGCCCGCCGTGACGCTCGACCTCGCGACCCGGCTCTACCAGACCGCACGCCAGCTGGGCATCGATGCGCCGATGTACATGCCGGGCAGCGTCTTCTCGGAGTACGCGGTCAAGAAGAACCTCGGGGGCGACGCCAGCGACGTGTTCATCGCATCGCCCTACCGCAAGTCCGGTGCCGGGTACGACGCCTACAAGAAGGACATGAAGGCGATCGGCAAGGAGGGCTCGGTCCAGGACACGACCGAGGCCGTGCGGACCTGGCTGGCGATGCAGCAGCTGCGTGACGCTGTGACGAAGGTCGGCGTCGACGCCACCACCCGCGAGTCGCTGCTGGCGCAGTTCCAGAAGACGAGCGGGTACGACACCCAGGGCCTGACCCCCCCGCTCGATTACACGAAGAAGGCGACGGTCGGCGGCGGGGCATTCCCGAACCTGGTCGACCCGTGGGTCGTCGCCTACGAGTGGAAAGACGGCAAGTACGAGCCGATGAACGACGGGAAGTTCATCAACCCGCTCGACCCCGACGCGGAAGCGCCGAGCTGATGTCCCCTCGGTGAGGCCTGCCCCCGGGTCAGACCGGACCTGGGGGCGGGCCGCACACCGGTCAGACCGGATCCGGGGGCGGGCCGCACACCGGAGTGGCGGGCGTCAGGGCTCGCTGCTCAGGCGGGCCGCCCGGATGAGGTCGGACGCCCTCTCCGCCATCATCACGATCGGGCCGTTGGTGTGGCCGGTGATGAGGGACGGCATGGCGGCGCCGTCGATCACCCGCAGGCCCTGGACGCCGCGGACCCGCAGCTCGGTGTCGACGACCGACCTGTCGTCGCCGCCCATGCGGCACGTCGCCACCGGGTGGTTCCCGCCGAAGCACGCAGCCCGCAGGAAGCCCTCGAGCTCGGCGTCGGCGTTGATCGCGTCGCCGGGCACCATCTCGCTGGCCACGTAGGGCTTCATCGCATCCGCCCCGAAGATCTCCCGCACCTTGCGGACCGCCGCCATCAGCATCGCCACGTCGGCGGCGTCCCCGAGCATCCGGTGGTCGATCACCGGCGGGTCGTCCGGGTCCGCCGACCGCAGCCGCACGGTGCCGCTGCCGACGGGATGCGCGACCGACGGGTAGACCGTCGCCGACGCCACCGCCTTGAGCTTCATGGCGTGGACGTCGTGGCTGAACTCGCCCTCGCTCTCCTCCTCCTCGGCACCGCTGCTCACCCCGAACGGAGCGAAGAGGATCTCGATCTGGGGCAGCGGGGCGCGGGGATCGATCCGGTCGAAGATCACGGCGTGCACGCCCCCGGAGGTCACGGGGCCACGCCGGCGGATGGCGAAGTTGAGCGCGTGCTTCACCAGGGCGAGGGGCGACGTGTCGACGTTCATCGTCGGGACGGTGACGCCGTACATCATCGGCGCGTACGGATGCTCCTGGAGGTTGCGCCCGACCTCGGCCCGATCGGCCACCACGGCGACGCCGTGCTCGCGGAGATCGTCGGCCGGCCCGACGCCGGACAGCAGCAGGAGCTTCGGCGACCCGATCGCCCCGGCCGCCAGCAGCACCTCCCGACTCGCCCGCACGGTCTGCACGCCGCGGCTGCCGCGGGCGTACTCGACGCCGGTGGCCTGGGTGCCCTCGAACACGATCCGCCGCGCCACGGCGCCCGTCCGGACGGTCAGGTTCCGGCGCAACCGGGCCCGGGTCAGGTAGGCGCGCGAGGTGCTGTCACGCAGGCCCCGCTTCTGGGAGTACTGGGCATACGACACGCCCTCCTGGGCTGCGCCGTTGTAGTCGTCGTTGCGGGCGAAGCCGGCCTGTTGGGCGGCGTCGACGAAGACGTCGGTCAGCGGGTGCGCCACCCGCAGCCGGCTCACGTGCTGCGGACCCCGGTCGCCGCGGTACTCGTCGGCGCCACCGTCGAACGTCTCGGCCCGCTTGAAGTACGGCAGGACGTCGGCGTAGGCCCAGCCGTCGCAGCCGGCGGCGGCCCAGGCGTCGAAGTCGGAAGGGTTGCCCCGGGACCAGAACATGGCGTTGATCGAGCTACCACCGCCGAGCACCTTGCCGGCCGGCCACACGGTCGGCTCGCCGGTCCTCGACGCGTCGGGCTCGCCCGCGTACTGCCAGTCGTACTGCCCGCCGATCTTCATGGTGCCGGCGGGGATGCGGAACATCGGGCTCCAGTCGGCCCCGCCCGCCTCGAGCAGCAGCACGCGCACCGACCGGTCCTCGCTCAGCCGGTTGGCCAGCACGCAGCCGGCGGACCCGCCGCCGACGATCACGTAGTCGAACGCCTCGTCGCTCATCCCTACCTCCGTCCCACGACTGCGTCGATCTGTCCGGTGACCACCCCCGCGGTGTAGCCACCGTCGGTCCACAGCAGCTGGCCGGTGACGTAGCTCGCGGCCTCGCTGTTGAGGAACAGGAGCACGTTCGCCTGCTCCTCGGCGGTCGAGTTGCGCCCGAGCGGACGCGGGAACCGCTCCAGGAACTCGGCGCCGACCGCCTTGACGCTGTCGGCCAGCATCGGCGTGTCGACCGGGCTCGGGCCGATAACGTTGACCCGGATGCCGCGCCCGGCCCACGGGACGGCCCGCAGCTTGGTGTAGGCGATCACGGCCTGCTTCGAGATCGCGTAGCCCCCGCCCCCGATGTGCTCGGGGTGCGTCTCGATCCAGGCGACGGCGTCGTCCCAGGTCTCGTTCCCGATGAAGTCGCGCACCGCGGCCAGGTTCGTGTCCCATCCGATGCCGCCCAGCGAGGCGATGCTCGCCACCGCTCCGCCGCGGTCCATGCGGGGCACGATCGCCTCGGTGAGGTGGCGCAGTCCCAGGAAGTTGACCGCCAGCACCCGCATCTGCTCGGCGGCGCCGTTCGAGACGCCCGCGCAGTTGAACAGCCCATCGACCCGCCCGAGCGAGGCGACCGCGCTGTCGATGGCCCCCGGGTCGGCCAGGTCGACACGGGCGAACCCGGCCACGTCGACCGACGGCGGCTTGATGTCCATGCCGATCACGACGGCGCCGCGCCGGCCCGCGCCGGCGGCCGTCGCCTCGCCGATGCCCGACGAGCAGCCGGTGACCACCACGCGCTTGCCGTCGTAGCCGAACGGGTCCGACACCACACCTCCCCTTGGGCCGGAGACTAGCATCCTGCATCCAGGTCCACATCGAGAGAGGCCGCGCCATGACCCCCAGCGAGACCGTGACCGCGTTCATCGCGGCGCTCACGAGCGGCGACGTCCCGGCGGCCGCTGCGCTGTGCCACGAGGACCTCGTCTTCGAGAACGTGCCGCTGGACCCCGTGCGCCAGCAGGGCCGCGACGCCATCCTGGCGGGGCTCGGCCGGCTCGTCGCCATGTGCGACCGGATCGAGTGGGAGGTGCCGTTCCAGATGGAGTCGGGCACATCGGTGGCCAACGAGCGCGTCGACCGCTTCTGGTTCGACGACGGCGTCGCCGCCGAGGTGCCGGTGATGGCGCGCTGGGAGGTGGTCGGCGGGCTGATCACGCTCTGGCGCGACTACTACGACTTGTCGATGTGGGACCGCGGGTTCAGCGACGACGGTGGCTACTACGCCTACATGGCCCGGCGGGCCACGGCCGCGCAGCCGTGACGAGGGGTGCACGCCCGCTCACGGGTTGATCACCGCCCGACCCACGACGTCGCCGGCGGCGAAGGCCGCCAGCGCCTTCGGGGCATCGGCCAGTGCGAAGGCCGTCGCCTCGACGCGGAGCAGGCCGCGTCGGGCCAGCCCCAGCGCGCCGTGGAGGTCGGCGCGGGCGCCGGCGAACGAGGCCACCACGGGCGTCTCGGGTGGCACCCGCCGGGTCGGACCGCCGAAGCCGTGCACCAGCGGGACCTGGCCGCCACCCATCCCGGTCACGACCAGGGTCCCGCCCCGCCGGATCACGTCGACGCCCAGGTCGACCGACGCCTGCACGCCGGCGAAGTCCAGGACCACGTCGATCTGATGACCGCCATTGGCGTCGAGGACCGCCTCGGCCGTGTCGGGACCGGCCACGAACGCCGCCTCGGCGCCGAGGCGGGTGGCGAGGTCGACCTTGGCGGCGTCGATGTCGGCGGCGAGGACCCGGGCCGCCGAGGTGGCGGACACGATTTGGAGACCGAGGTGCCCGAGTCCGCCGACGCCGATCACCAGCACGGAGGCCGTGGGGCCGAGCCACGGCCGGGCCCACTCGACCGCGTGGTGGGCGGTCAGGCCGGCGTCGGTCAGCGGGGCGGCGACCGCGGCGTCGACACCGTCGAGCGGCACGAGCTGGCGGGCGTCGACGACCATGCGCTCGGCGACCCCACCGTCGTAGTGGACCCCGGGCGTGCGGATCACGCCCTGTTCGCACAGGTTGTCGCGCCCGACCTCACAGGCGGCGCACCGGCCGCACCCCTGGATGATGTGGACCGCGACGGGCTGGCCGACCTCCCAGCCGGCGACCCCGTCGCCCAGGGCGTCGATCCAGCCCGCCATCTCGTGCCCGAGCGTCACCGGCACCGGGATCCCCGGCACGTTGTCCGGCAGGTGGAGCAGCTCCAGGTCGCTGTGGCAGAAGCTGGCGCTGCCGATCCGCAGGCCGACCTGGCCCGGCCCCGGGGACGGCTCGTCGACGTCGACGAGCGCCGTCTCGCCCGGGGCGGTGAGGCGAAATGCCCGCACAGCGCCGCGGACCTACGCGCCCTCGAAGCTCGGGCGGGGCTGGCGCTTGACCAGCGCCTCGCGAGCGCGTTGGGTGTCCTCGGTCTGCATCAGGCTGTAGGCGAGCGCGCGCTCCAGCTCGTAGTCCTCCATGACGTCCATCGCCTTCACGACCAGCTGCTTGCAGGCCGCGACCGCGAGCGGTGGGCGGGACGTGATCTCGTGCGCCAGGGCCCGGGCCTCGTCCATCAGCTGCGCCCGCGGCACGACCTTGTTCACCAGGCCCCATTCGAGCGCCTGCTGGGCGTCGATCTTGCGGGCGTTGACGACCAGGTCGATGGCCCGGTGCTTGCCGATCATCTTGGCCAGGTAGTTGCACGTCGACGCGAACGGGATGAGGCCGATGTCGATCTCGACCGCGCCGAACACGGCGTCGTCGCCGGCCAGGACCCAGTCGCACAGGTGGGCGACCTCCCACCCCCCGCCAAGGGCGTAGCCACCGACAGCCGCGATCACCGGCTTCGGGAAGTCGTGCAGCGTCTCCCAGAAGTTGCCGAAGGCGTACTTGTAGGCGAGCCGGGCGCCGCGCGACCAGCCCAGCTCGTCGTGGCCGCCCCGGTGGTACGTCGGCCGGATGTCGGCGCCCGCGCAGAAGGCCCGGCCCCGCCCGGTGATGATGACGACCTTGACGTCGGTGTTGGCGTGGAGCTCGAGCAGCGCGTAGTGCATGTGCATCTCGTTGACGCCGAGCGGGTTCATGCGCTCGGGCTCGTTCATCTCGATGATGCCGATGTCGCCTTCGACGCTGACCTCGATGACCTCCGGGTGGGGCATCTGCGTCCGGTCGACGAGCCCCAGGAACTCGCCGTACTCCTCGTCATCCGCCATGCGTCCCTCCTCGGCCGGCAACGCGCTCAGCCTCTCAATCCTGCATCCTGAATGCAAGCCTGCGAGGGGATCCGGGCAAGATCAGCCCTTCGGTGCGACGAAGATGTCGACGAAGCCGGACTCGACCTGCACGAACTTGTGGTCCTCGAGCTTCGCCGGGACCACGGTCGTGTTGAACAGCCGCGGCAGGGCGCCGCCGAGCGCGGGGTTGGGCTTGGTGAAGTCGAGCACCGGCGTCATCCCGTCGGTGTCGAACGACTTCAGCCCGTTGAGACCGCTGAGCACGGCGGACCGCGACACCTCCGGGGCGTCGTTGGCCACCTTGGCGAACAGCTTGACGGCGAGCCACGCCATGGCCGACTGGTCGCTCGGGTCCGCCTTCGGCTCGTGGGCCTCGAGGTCGGACACGAACTGCCGGTACCCGGCGCTCTCCGCGTTGTACATCCCGGCGGCGTACACGTTCTCGCTGATGTGGAACTGCTCCTCGAGCTGTCCCGCGTCGCCGCCGGCCGGGAA
>DATFRN010000034.1:0-10036 GCA_035263165.1 Acidimicrobiales bacterium
GACCTGCCGCTGCGCCCCCGCGACAACCCGTGGCGCCGGCGCCAGGGCCTCGGCGACCGCTTCGTCTACCTCTACACCGGCACCCTGGGCCTGAAGCACCGCCCCGAGCTGCTCTACCGCCTGGCTCAGCAGCGGGTGGGCGACGCCGACGTGGTCGTGGTCAGCGAGGGGATGGGCGAGGCCCGCCTGCGGGACATGCTGCACCGCCACCCTCTGCCCAACCTCCACCTGCTGCCGTTCCAGCCGATGGACGACTACCCCGACATCCTCGGTTCGGCCGACGTGCTGGTGGCGCTGCTGGAGCCGACCGCCGGCACGTTCTCGGTCCCGTCCAAGGTGCTGTCCTACCTGTGCGCCGGGCGGCCCGTCCTGGCGGCGATCCCACCCGAGAACCTGGCGGCCCGCACCATCGAGCGGGCGGGGGCCGGGGTGGTCGTGCCGCCCGACGACGAGGAGGCGCTGCTGGTGGCCGCGAAGCAGCTCCGGACCGACCCCGAGCTGCGGCATGAGGCCGGCGCCCGCGCCCGCGCCTACGCTGAGACGACGTTCGACACGGTCGTCATCGCCGACCGCTTCCAGGACGTCATCGACCGGGCCATAGATCGCCCGGCGGTGGCGCGCAGCGAGGAGATCTGAGCCCACAACATGCAGCGAGTTCTGGTCACAGGGGCCGGCGGCTTCATCGGCGGCCACCTCGTGCGGCGCCTGCGCGACTCCGGCGTCGCCCACATCCGGGCTGTCGACTGCAAGCCCAAGGACGAGTGGTACCAGGTCTTCGACGACGTCGACGTGGTCCACGCCAACCTCGAGCTGCTCGACGCCTGCCGTGACGTGACCGAGGGCGTCGACACGGTCTTCAACCTGGCCGCCGACATGGGCGGCATGGGCTTCATCGAGAACAACAAGGCCCTGTGCATGCTCTCGGTGCTGATCTCGACCCACCTGCTGGTGGCGGCGCGCGACAACGGGGTCGAGCGCCTCTTCTATTCGTCGTCGGCCTGCGTGTACGCCGCCGACAAGCAGTCCTCGCCCGAGGTCGCGCCGCTGGCCGAGCCCGACGCCTACCCGGCCATGCCCGAGGACGGCTACGGCTGGGAGAAGCTGTTCAGCGAGCGCATGTGCCGCCACTTCGCCGAGGACTTCGGCATCCGGACCCGGGTGGCCCGCTACCACAACGTCTACGGCCCCCACGGCACCTGGGAGGGCGGCCGCGAGAAGGCGCCCGCCGCCATCTGCCGCAAGGTCGCCACCGCCGCCCTCACAGGCGACCACACCATCGAGATCTGGGGCGACGGCCATCAGACCCGCAGCTTCACCTACATCGACGACTGCCTCGAGGGCACGCTGCGGCTCACCGCCAGCGACGTCGACGAGCCGCTCAACGTGGGCAGCGACCAACTCGTCACCATCAACGGCCTGGTCGACATCGTCGAGGAGATCGCGGGCGTGCGGCTCGAGCGGCGCTACCGCACCGACGCCCCCCAGGGCGTCCGGGGCCGCAACAGCGACAACAGCCTCATCCGTGAGCGGCTGGGGTGGGCGCCGTCGATCTCGCTGGAGGACGGCCTGGCCGCCACGTACGCCTGGGTGCACGACCAGGTCGCCGCCTCCCTGAACCGCCGCTAGCCGGCCGCCCCGAGGGCCGTGGCGCTCGCCGCATCGCACCGCCGCCGGGCGCTGGTCATGATCGACCAGGGCGTCTCCAGCCTGAGCAACGTGGTCGTGTCGATCGTCGTGGCCCGGGCGCTGTCCGGCGAGGGCTTCGGCGCCTTCGCCGCCGCCACCATCGGCTTCTTCCTCGTCATCGGCATCGCCCGGGCGTTCCTGGGCGAACCGCTGCTGGCCCTCTACTCCCACGCCACCCCGGACGCCCGCCGCCGCCTGGTGCCCGACATGCTGGGCGCCTCGCTGGTCGTGTCGGTCGTCTGCGGCGTCGGGGTGGCCGCCTTCGGCGCCGTCATCGGCGGGCCGTCGGGGCTGGCGCTCGAGGCACTCGGGGTGGTGATGCCGTGCATCATCGTCCAGGATTTCTGGCGCTACGCGTTCATCGTCGACCGGGCGGGGATGGCGCTGGCCGTCGATTTGGCCTGGCTGGCCGGCGTTCTGGTGGCCCTGCCGCTGGCGCCCGACGACGCCGGGCCGGCCTGGTACGTCATGGCCTGGGGCCTGACCGCCGGGCTCGGCGCCGTGCTGGGCCTGGTCATCAGCCGCATTCGGCACTGGCCCCACCCGTTCCGCTGGCTGGTCGACCACCGCGACACCGGGGGCCGGTTCTTCGGCGAGTTCCTCACCGGGTCGGCCGTGTCCAACATCGTGATGGCCAGCGTGGGCGGCATCGCCGGCCTCGACGTGCTGGGCGCGGTGCGGGCGTCGCAGGTCTTCTACGGCCCGCTCAACACGATCCACAACGGCATCTACCTCACCGTCGTGCCCGAGGGCGCCCAGGCCCGCGACCACCCGTCCCGGCTCCTGAAGATCATGATCGTGGCCACCGCCGGCGTGGTCACGGCCTCAGTGGCGCTCATGGTCGTCGGCCTGGTGCTGCCCGACGCCTGGGGCAGCGCGCTGTTCGGCTCGACCTGGCCCGACGCCCAGGAGCTGATGTTCCCGATGGGCCTGGCCATGCTGACCGGCGGGCTCGCGACCGGCGGCTACGCCGGCATCCGGTCGCTCGGCGCGGTGCGCGAGAGCCTGCGGGCCCGGCTCCAGGCCGCGGCGCCCCAGTTGGTGCTGCCGGTGATCGGCGTGGCGCTGGCCGCGGGGTGGGGCTACTCGGTCGGCCTGGCGGTGGCCCAGGCCGCGATGGCGCTCATCTGGTGGGCGGCGTTCCGACGGGCCCTGGTCGCCCGGCAGGCGAGGGTCGCCACCGGCGAGGAGGCGGCCCAGCAGGACGCCCCCATGACGTCGACGGGGACGCGCTAGATGGCGGGGGAACCGAGGGAGGAGCGGTTGCGCATCGCCATCCTGTGGCAGGCGATGGCGAGCTACACGCGGGCATGCTTCGCGGCGCTGGGTGCCCGGGGGGTCGACGTGCGGGTGGTCCACGCGCGGGGCCATGCCGACGCCCCCTACCAGGGCGACACCGTCAGCGCCGGGCTCGACGCCATCCCCTGGGACGGCGAGCCCGAGGTGGTCGAGCGCGCGCTGGCCGACCTCGACCCCCACGCCGTGCTGGTGTCGTCGTGGCACATCCACGCCTTCCGGCGAGCGGTGCGCCGCCGCAAGGGCCGGACGTTGCGGGTGGTGTGCATGGACAACCAGTGGTGGGCCACCCCCAAGCAGATCCTGGGGGTGGCGACGTCGCGGGCCGCCGTCCGGCCGGCGTTCGATGCCGCCTTCGTGGCGGGGGAGCGGCAGGCGGACTTTGCCCGCCGCCTCGGCTACGGCGACGAGCGCATCATCCGGAACATGCTGACCTGCGACCACCCGACGTTCGCGGCGGTGGCCGCGGCACGGGGCGGCGGGGCGCCGCCGCCGGCGTTCGTCTACGTCGGCCGCCTGGTCGGCGTGAAGGGCATCGACGTGCTGGCCGAGGCCTACCGCCGCTACCGGGCCCGGGTCGCGGACCCGTGGCCGCTGGTGGTGGCCGGTACGGGACCGGAGGCCGGCCGGCTGGCCGGCGTCGAGGGCGTCGAGGCGCTCGGCTTCGTCCAGCCGGCCGAGTTGCCGGACCTGCTGGCCCGCACCGGCTGCCTGGTGCTGCCGAGCCGGTTCGAGCCGTGGGGCGTGGTCATCCACGAGGCCGCCGCCGCCGGGCTGCCGGTCGTGTGCACCTGGGTGTGCGGCGCCGCCGGCCGGCTGGTCAACGACGGCTGGAACGGCGCGATCGTCCCGCCGGGAGATCCCGACGCCCTGGCCCGGGCGATGGCCCGCATCTCGAGCGCCCCCGAGGCGGACCGGGTCGCCATGAGCCGGGCCAGCGTGGCCCTGGGGGCTCAGTTCACGCCCGCCCGCTGGGCCGAGATGGTCATCACCCGCACGGCCGAGCTGCGCGAGCAGATCGGGCTGCCCGCCAGCCCGGTCCCGCACACGACGCCGGTGTGATCCCGGCGGCTGCTATCGCCGCGCCCGCGGCGCCGGCATGCGGTCGATCTCGGCGGCGCGCAGGTCGTCGAGCTCGTGGCGCCGCACCGCCCACAGGCCGCTGATCAGCGCGAAGGGCAGCCAGAAGTGGCGGGCGTAGTTCGTCGGCCCGAACTGCGAGCTGACGACGGCGCAGGTGAGCGAGCCGACGCAGGCGAGGGCGATGGGGTACAGCGCGGTGTTCCTCGTCGCCAGCACGAGGCGGTACGCCTGGCGGGCGGTGGCCAGGATGATGATCCACAGCCCGACCAGGGACACGAGCCCCGACTCGTAGAGCGTCTTGAGCCACATGTTGTGCACGCCGTTGTGGATCACGCCGCCCGCACCGACCTGGCTCTCGGCCACCGACGACCCGGCGCCGGAGGCGAAGAACGGGCCGATGCCCACCACCAGGTAGTGGTCGAACTCGTCGACGATGGCGCTGTTGGACCGCTCGCGGGACTCGATGCTGCCGTCGAGGCCGGCGGTGTCCCCGTTCAGCCGCTCGACGATGGGCGCGTGGCTGGTGGCCAGGGCGAACATCCCGGCGGCGGCCAGCCCCACGAGCGCCAGCGTCGCGATCGGCGACCGCCGGCGCGCCCGGCCGGAGCCTGCGACGAGGGCCACGCCCCCGACCGTCAGCACGGAGGCGCCCAGCGCCAGCAGGGCCGAGGTCGAGCCCGTCGAGAAGATGGCGAGGGCGAGCAGCGGGATCGAGACCCCCCACTTCAGGTTCGAGCGCTGCGGCCAGACGCCGCCGTGGTCGGGCATGATCGTCGGCATCAGGAAGAACCAGAAGCCCGAGATCATGAAGTTCATGAACTCGCCGGGGTGGTAGGTGAGGGCGGCCTGGCGATCGCCCCAGTCGGTGCTGACGAAGGCGATGCCGTAGTAGCCGAGCAGGCCGGCGATGGCGCTGACCACCACGCTGACCTGGTACGCCCGGATGAGCGACATGTACGCCTCGCGGTCGCGGGACACCGTGCGCACGAGCCAGAACCACAGGAGGGTGGTCCACCCCATGCGGACGACGACCATCATCGAGGCCAGCGGCGCCCACGACTCCAGGGCGGAGATCGTCTCGAAGGTGAGCAGCAGCAGGGCGCCGACCAGGACGAGTTGCGAGCCGGCACGGTAGCGCTTGGGCGCCAGGAGCTGGTCGGTGTCGGTGATGAGCTCGAAGACGATGGCCCCCGCGCTGGCCAGGAAGAAGAGGTCGGCGACCGTGAAGCCCCCGACGCGGGTGACGTTGAAGCTCAACGTGCCCATCCCGAGGATGGCGAGCCACAGCGCCACCCCCTTGGGCGAGCGCGCCAGCTGGCGCGGCGTCGGCAGGGTGGCCCGGGGCCGGCCCGCCGCGGGCGGTGGGCCCGGGGTGCCCGGACGCGCCGGGACGAGGTCCGTGGCGCTGCCTCCCCCGAGCACGAGATCGCCAGCCATCGGCGGCGATGCTAGCGCGGGCCCGGCTCGCGGAGCCCGCCCGGCGCGCCAGCGGGTCGGGCTAGCGGTTGAGCTCGGGGCGGTAGCGCCAGACGGTGAACTGGTCGTTGCCTTGCCCGGCATGGAACAGGACGTCCTGGTCGCACACCGTGACCGTGAACCGCGGCCCCTGACTGTTGTCCGGCTCGGTCAGCCGGTGGCAGACGCGACCGTCCGGAAGCGTCACCGGCGCCGGCACCCAGCCGGCCCACACGTAGGCGGTGACGCCCTCCTCGGCGATGCGTTGCCGCGCCGTGCCCCGGCTCAGGTCGTCGAGCCAGCGGGCGTCCGCCATGAGCCCTTCGACCTGGAGCAGCGGCCGGTTGGCGAGGTAGCCGATCAGGCCGGCCCGGTCGCCCATGGCCAGCACGGTCCCGGGCGGCAGCGTGCGGTCGATGAAGCGGGCGGTGTCGATCTCCTGGGGCTGGTGGTTGAGGTGGGAGAGCAGCGTGACCGGGATCTGGACGATCGCGAACACGAGGGCGGCCGCGAGGCACGCCCGCTCGGCGACCCGGGCCGTCCCGTCCCGCCCGGCGGCGACGGCGACGAGCGTGGTGGCGCAGAACGCCAGCAGGGCGATGTTGTAGTGGTACCAGGCCCACACGGGGTACGAGCTGGCCACCACCAGGTAGGCGAGGAGCAGCACCTGGCCCACCAGCGCCGCGACGGCGCACCCCATGAGGCGGCGGCGGGTCCTGTCGGTCCGCCGGCGGGACAGCGCGACGGCCAGTCCGAACATCACCAAGGTGAGGGCGCCGATCCAGAGCCGCCGCGGGCCGGCCTGGCCGGCGCTGAGGACCTGCTCGACGGGCCGCAGGTCGAAGAACGGACCCCCCAGCGACTTGGCCTGGCCCGAGACCGGCGTCGGAGTGCCGAACACGGCCAGGCTGAGGAGCATGTAGCCGGCCAGCGCGGCGGCCATCGGGCCGGCGAGGCGGACGGCGCGCCGGGCGGACGCCACCAGCGGCGGCTGGCCCCGCCGGGCGGCGACGACGGCGAGCGGCACCGCGGTCAGCACGGCGTCCAGGCGGGCCAGGCACACGAGCGCGAGCACCAGCCCGACGCGCAGGTCGCCGCGGTCGTCCTCGTCGTCGAGGTCGAGCACCAGCCGTACGGCCAGCAGCAGCAGGAACAGCAGCGGCGCCGACTCCATGCCGCTGAAGCTGAGCTGGCCGGTGAGCACGGCCAGCACCCCGAGGGCCGCCAGGCCGGCCAGCGCGGCGGCCTCGGACCCGAGCCGGCGCCCGATGGCCAGGCCCTGGTGCACCACACCCAGCCACAGCAGGCTCAGGACCACCACCACTGCGGCCAGGAAGTCGTACGCGTCCCGCACGACGAAGGCGACGGCCGACAGCACCCCCATCCACAGTGGGTGGTAGCCGTTGGTCTGGATCAGGCCGGCGAAGGTGGATCCCTCGCCCGCGCCGATGTGGCGGGCCACGCCGAAGTAGTAGAAGGCGTCGTCGGCGAAGATGAGCGGCCAGTCCCGCCGGGCGTGGGCGACGAAGTAGGTGACCTGGGTCAGCGGCGGGAGCACCGCGACCGCCACGATGACGACCCACATGGCCGCGGAGCGGCGGTCGGCCGCCGGCCGTTCCGGGTGGGCTATCGCTGCTTCGACTGACACCATCGTGCGGGTTCCCCCCAGGCCGACACACCCTCGCCGCAGGGCGACCGCTCGGACCGCGGAACGATAGACGATGGGCCTCCCGGAGCCCGAGCCCGGGCCGGCGCCCCGGCGGCCGCCACGAAAAGGGTCCGCGGAGGGCGCGCGTGTAACCTTTGACTCTCATGGACCAGCTGCTGGAGGAGCCGGACCTTAGGTCCCACCTGGGGGTGATCGCCCGCCGGCGCTGGCTCGTCATCGCCGTCACGCTGCTGTTCGTGGGCGTCGCCACCGCGATCTCCCTCATCCCCCAGCCGAAGTACCGCGTCTCCGCCCAGGTGCTGACCACCGGGGTCGACGACCCCGTCGCGCTCGTCTTCGGCGCCGGTGGCGGCGGCGACCTCGACCGCCAGGCCACCAGCCAGCTGGCCTTCATCTCCTCGTCCCGCATGCGCTTCGAGGTCGGCAACGCCTACACCGGGTCGCTGCCGAAGAGCGAGATCTTCCGCGTCACCGCCAGGCCGGTCTCGGGCAGCGACGAGAACAAGACGTCGAGCGTGGTCGAGCTGGCGCTGGTCTCCACCGACCCGGTCGAGGCCGCGACGCTGGTCAACGTCTACGCCACCACCTACGTCTCGCTGCGGGAGAGCATCGACCAGGAGCGGCTCAACACCACCCGGGGCCGGCTCCAGGCGCTCCTGTCCGAGAAGGAAGCCGACATCGCCAAGATCCGGGAGCCGATCACCGCCCTCGACAACAGGATCGCGGCCGGCCCCGCCAACATCAGCACGCTGGTCGACCAGCGCAACAGCCTCGACGAGGAGCTCAGCAAGCAGACCGACCAGCTCAACGCCGACGCCACCGAGATCCGCCGCCAGCTGGGCAACATCTCCCTCGGCGTCGAGCTGTCGGCGGGCGGCGGGGCGGAGGTGCTCAGCCTGGCCGGCGCCCCCGACACCCCGGTCAGCCCCAACCTTCCGCTCAACCTGGCCCTCGGGCTGGTGTTCGGCCTGTTCCTCGGCGCGGCGGCCGCGTTCATCCGCGACTACTTCGACGACTCGGTCAAGACCCGGCAGGTGGTCGACCAGGTGGCCGGCGTGCCGACGCTGGGCCTCATCCCGAAGATCGAGGGCGGCCACGACCTCGTCACCATCACCCACCCCAACGCGCCCGCGGCCGAGGCGTTCCGCCTGCTGCGCACGTCGGTGAAGTTCATGGGCGTCGAGCGCCAGGTGCGGGTGGTGCAGGTCACCAGCCCGTCGCCCACCGAGGGCAAGACGATGGTGGCGACCAACCTGGCCATCGCCTTCGCCCAGGCCAGCGACCGCGTCGTCCTGGTGGGCGGCGACCTCCGCCGGCCCCGGCTCGAGGAGCTGCTCGACGTGCCGCTCACGCCGGGCCTGACCGCCGTGCTCATCGGCGACGTCACGCTGCCCCAGGCCATCCACACCGTGGCGTCGGTGCCCAACCTGTCGGTGCTGCCGGCCGGCTACCCGCCGCCCAACCCGTCCGAGCTGCTCAGCGGCGAGCGGGCCCGGCGGCTGATCGACGTGCTGGGCCAGACCTACGACGTCGTCATCATCGACTGCCCGCCCGTCCTGCCGGTCACCGACTCGATGGTCCTCGCCCGCATGGCCGACACGACGCTGCTGGTCACCTCGGCCAACAAGACGTCCAAGCGCAGCCTCGCCCGGGCGGTCGAGCTGCTGCGCCAGGTCGACGCCCCGCTGGTCGGCACCGTGCTCAACAGCCTGTCGCCCGACCAGAGCTTCAGCGGCGAGCCGTACCGCTACGAGACGTCCGGCCGGCCCCGGGCCCAGCGCCGGGCCGAGGCGGCGGTGCCCGCCGGCAACGGCGGCGGCAACGGCGGCGGCAACGGCCGGCGCCGCCAGCGGTGGGACGACGAGGGCGACCCTGACGCCGACTGGGACCCCGCGCCCCAGGGACGGGGCTGACCTGCGACACTGGGCCGACTCGGCCTGAAAGTTGAGTCTCCCAATATCAACTTTCCTGAGCGGGAGGTAGGCTTCTCCCATGCCGCTCGATCCCAACCGGTGGACGCTCAAGGTCCAGGAGGCGTTCAGCGCCGCGGTCGACGCCGCCAAGGCGGCGTCCAACCCCGAGGTGACGCCCGACCACCTGCTCGCCGCCCTGCTCGGGCAGGGCGAGGGCATCGTGCTGCCCATGCTCCAGCGGCTGGGCAAGGAGCCGCTGCCCCTGCGCAACCAGGTCAACGAGGCGCTGGCCAAGCTGCCCCGGTCCTACGGCAGCGACGCGCGGCTGTCCCGCGACCTCAACCGGGTCATGGACGAGGCCGACAAGGCCCGGGCCGAGCTCACCGACGAGTACCTGTCGACCGAGCACCTGCTGCTCGCCCTGGCCGACCGGCTCGGGGTCACCCGCGAGGACGTGCTCGCCGCCATGCAGGCGGTCCGGGGCAGCCACCGGGTCACCTCCCAGAACCCCGAGGACCAGTTCCAGGCGCTCGAGCGCTACGGCCGCGACCTCACCGAGGTGGCTCGCTCCGGCGACCTCGACCCGGTGATCGGCCGCGACGAGGAGATCCGCCGGGTGATCCAGGTCCTGTCCCGGCGCACCAAGAACAACCCGGTCCTCATCGGCGAGCCCGGGGTCGGCAAGACCGCCATCGTCGAGGGCCTCGCCAACCGCATCGTCGAGGGCGACGTGCCCGAGAGCCCGAAGAACAAGCGGGTCGTGGCGCTCGACCTGGGCTCGATGGTCGCCGGGGCCAAGTACCGGGGCGAGTTCGAGGAGCGGCTGAAGGCCGTCCTCAAGGAGATCACCGACGCCGAGGGCGAGATCGTCACGTTCATCGACGAGCTCCACACCGTGGTCGGTGCGGGCGCCGCCGAGGGGGCGATGGACGCC
>DATFRN010000035.1:0-18191 GCA_035263165.1 Acidimicrobiales bacterium
GTTCGTCACCATCGTCCCCAAGCGCCGCGGCCGGGCACCTCTGTCCCGCCCGCCCAAGGGGTCCCGGCCGTCGCCCCCGCCCGGCCCGCTGCCCGCACCCCCGCCGTCCCCGTCCGTCGAGCGGTACGCCATCTACTTCACCGGGATCGGCGGGACCGGGGTGGTCACCGCGAACCGCGTCATCGCCGCCGCGGCGCGGGCCGACGGGCTCGCGGTCGGCGGCCTGGACCAGACCGGCTTGTCGCAGAAGGCGGGCGCGGTCGTGTCCCACCTCCACATCGCCCGCAGCGACGCCGACATCACCACCGCCACCGTGCCCGACGGCGGCGCCGACCTCTACCTGTCGGGCGACGTGCTCCAGGCGGCCTCCGCGCCCCACCTGCGCAAGGTGGCGCCCGGTGCCACGGTGGCGGTGGTCGACGCCGACCTGGTGCCGACGGCCTCGATGCTCCAGGGCGCGGCCACCGCCGAGCCCGACCGGCTGGCCGCCGCGCTGGAGGCCGCGGTCGGCACCGACCGCCTGCTGCTGGCCGACACCACCGGGCTGGCCGAGCGGGCCTTCGGCAGCCACCTGCCCGCCAACGTCGTGCTGCTCGGGGCGGCCAGCCAGCTGGGCGCGCTGCCGGTGCCGCCGGCCGCCGTCGAGCGGGCCATCACCGAGCAGGGCCCGGCGGCGGCCACCAACGTCGACGCCTTCCGCTGGGGCCGCTGGCTGGTGGCCGACCCGGCCGCCGCCGAGGCCGCCCTGGCCGGCGCCGGCCGGCCGGCGGCGCCCAGCCAGGCGTCGATCTGGGACCCCAGCGAGCGCAGCCTGGCCGCGGCCGGCCCGCTGGTGGCGGGAGCCGGGCTGGCCGACGACCTGCGCCCGCTGCTGGACCGGCGGGCGGCCCAGCTCCTCGACTACCAGGGCCGGGCCCGGGCCGAGCGCTGGCTCGGGCTGGTCGGCCGGGCCGCGGCCGCCGACGGTCCCGACCGGGGCTGGGCCCTGACCGAGGCGGTCGCCGAGGGCTGGTTCAAGCTGCTCACGTCCAAGGACGAGTACGAGGTGGCCCGGCTCCACCTGCGCCTGGACCTCGACGCCGTGGCCGGCGAGGTCGGCGCAGGCGAGCGCTACCGGGTGCGCTACCACCTCCACCCGCCGGTGCTGCGCCGGCTCGGCGTCGACCGCAAGGTCGCGGTCGGCGGCCGGACCGGGCGGGCCATGTTCGGGGCGCTGGCCGCACTGCGGCGGGTGCGGGGCACCCCGCTCGACGTGTTCGGCTACGCCCGCCACCGCCGGGAGGAGCGGGCGCTGGCCGACGAGTACGAGTCGTTGGTGGGCGCCGCCCTCGACGGCCTCGGGCCCGACGGCTACGACGACGCGGTCGCCCTGGCCCGCAGCGTGCAGGCGATCCGGGGCTACGAGGACATCAAGAGCGAGGCCATCGCCCGGTGGCGGGCCGAGGTGGCCGGAGCCCGTTGACCGGCAAGGTCGTCCGCTTCCACGACGGCGACCCGTCGACCGCCGCCGCGCTGGCGGACGCGTGGCGGGCGGCGCCCGACCGGCCCGGTGCCCCCGAGCGGGTGGCGGTGGCGGCCTGCCTCACGCTGCCGGGGCTGCCGCCGCCCCGGTATGCCGCGGTCGACATGATCTGGGGCGCGGCCGCCCCGGTCGGCAGGCCGGTGCTCACGGTGCCGGTCGAGGAGGACGTGCGGCGGGGCGCGGTCGGCGGCGAGCGCTACGCGATGATGTCGGTCGCCCGCCGGCGGCCGGGCCTGTCCCGGGCCGGGTTCGCCGCCCGCTGGCGGGCCGAGGCCGGGCGCCTCGGCGCCGAGGCGATCCCGGCGGACGTGCGGGGCGCCGCCTACGTCCAGGACCATCCCGTCGGCGACGACCCGCCGGTCGACGCGGTCAACGAGGCCTGGTTCGCCGACCTGGACGGCCTGCGCCGCCGAGCCGAGTGGTTCGCGGCCCGCCCGGTCCCGCCCGAGCTGTTCGACCCCGCCCGGTCCTTCCCGCTGTACTTGCGCTGGGAGCCCCTCTAACCGTCGTCGCGGCCGGCGAACCACGCGCTCACCCGGTCGCGCAGGCCGGTGACCGTGCCCCCGAGCTCGCGCACGATCGAGACCAGGGGGTCCTGCGAGTGCTCGAACGCCGTGCGGTAGTGGGCCGCGGCCTCGGCCGCGTCGGCCCGCATGCTGGCGTCGGCGTCGGCGCTGCGCCGCGGGTAGTCGCCCCGCAGCGCCTGCGTGTACCCGCCCTCGTCGATCCAGCGCTGCAGATGGGCCGCCCGCACCACTGCGAACGGGTGGGTGGCGTTCTCCAGCAGGAGCAGCTTGAGCACGCTGTCGCGCACGTCGGGCCGGCGCAGGTACTCCTCGCCCTGGGCCCGGAAGGTGGTGATGTCGAGGTCGTCGAGGCGGCCCCCGCCGGCCAGCTTCATGTGGACCCGCAGCGCGGCGGCCGGGTCCTGGGTGGCCAGCAGGCCGGCCCGGTCGCTCGACAGCTCCGCCATGCGGGACCACTCGTAGAGGGCGGCGATCACCGCCCGCAGGCCCAGTGCGCCGACCGGGAGCCAGGCCAGCGCGTTCGACACCCGCAGGAGCTGCATGAGCATCGTCGTGTACAGCGCGTGGCCCGACAGGACGTGGCCGAGCTCGTGGCCGAGGACGAAGCGCAGCTCGTCCTCGTCGAGCATGTCGATCATGCCGCTGTTGACGATCACGAACGGCTGGTCGACGCCGAGGGCCATGGCCTGGGGCTTCGGGTCCGAGTACACGTAGAGCAGCGGCAGGTCGCGGACGTCGAGGGTGTCGGCCGCCTGGGTGTAGGGCCGGTAGACCCGCTCGAACTGGCGGTGGTCGACCCGCACGGCCGACCCCAGGTACACCAGCCGCAGCGCCCGCTCGTTCCACAGGCCGGCCAGCTTGCGGAGCACGTAGTCGAACCCCCGCAGCTGGCGCAGCGCGGTCAGCGCCCCCCGGTCGGCCGGGTGCTCCCAGGCCCGGGAGCTGATCTCGGTGAGCTTGACCCTCGTCCCGACCGGGCGACCGTCCCCACTGCCCTCCGTCACAGGGCGAACCCTAGGTTCCCACCGGGCGTACCGGGGCCTCGCCCCGGAGGCGGGCGTCGCCGCGGGCCACCTCGACGGTCAGGAGGTCGCCGGGGCGGCGCGTGGTGTGGAACGGCCACAGGTCGGTGCGCTCGTAGACGGGCAGGCCGTCGACGTAGAGGACCAGGTCGCCCGACTGCACGCCGGCCTCCTCGGCCCAGCCGCCCGGGCGCACCTCGCTGACCCGCAGCCCCGGGAACGTCTCGGCGAGGTACATCCCCAGCTCGCACTGCCAGCGGGAGAAGAACCGCTCCGCCGCCACCCCCGTCTCCAGGTAGAGCACCAGGTCTCGCAGCGCCCGCAGCCACCCCTGGCGGTGACCCTCCAGCTGGTGCCGCCAGGCGGCGCCGGTGCCGAACCCGGACTGCACCACGGTGATGCGGGTCCCGCCCGCGACCGACTCGAACGTCACGGACACCACGGTGGTGCCGGCGACGATCCCCTCCCCCTCGGTCGCGACGAGCCGGCGGTGCGGCTCGACCTCCAGGACCTCGCCGTCGACGGGATCCCACGGCGGTAGCCGCCACCGCAGCTTCCCGCCCGGCCGGGGGTCGATGGCGTACTCGGGGGCCTCCCAACGCGACCGCTCGGTCCCGTCGGTGAACGCCTGCCATGCCCGCTCCACCGAGGCGGCCACCACGAAGGTGTGCTCGACCCTGTCGTCGTCGCCGGTCACGCGATCACCGCCGGCCGCGGGCGCGGCCCGAGGACCGCCGAGCCGCGGTGCAGCTCGCCGGCCCGGATCCAGGTCGCCGTGGCCTCCCGGCCGGGCGGCGTGGCCCGGGCGACGGTCCACAGCTCGCGGTAGCCGAACACGGGCGCGCCCCCCACCTCCACCAGCAGGTCGCCGGGCTCGAGGCCCAGCCGGGCCCCGAACGCCCCCGGGTCGACCGCGTGCACGACCAGCCCGGCGGGCACCTCCCGGGCCTGGATGCCGTGGTAGCTGCGCTCGATCGGATGGCGGGGGAAGCCCACGCCCGTCTCGAGGTAGAGGATCAGGTCGGCGACGGTCTCGTCGGTCCCCCGGCTGGTGGACTCCAGGGCGGCGGCCCAGTCGTCGCCGTCGCCGAAGCCCGAGTGGACGATCGTGATGCGGGTGCCGGCGTCGGCGGCCTCGAAGGTCATGCAGGTCTCGATGGGGCCGGGCCGCCCCGGCACGGCGCCGCCCGGTAGCGCAACCGGTGGGGCCGGTCGGCCTCGACGATCGTGACGGTCACCTCGGTGCCGTAGAGGTCGAACCGCGACTCGTCGCCGTCGTGGCCCGTCGGCGTGAAGTACCACCGGGCCAGCTCGTCGGGATGGGTGCAGGCGCGCCAGGCCCGCTCCTGGGAGACCGAGACCGAGAAGGTCCGCTCGTAGGTGCCGCTCATGTGCCCTCCTCGGGTGACGGATCGGGATACGCCGCGAGCGCCACCCGGTAGGGCGTGCCCGCCGCCGTGCCGTAGCGCCGCAGCAGCGGGCCGACGGCCGCGAGGTACTCCTCGAGGAACGCGGCCCGCTCGGCCTCGTCCGCGAACCGCACCTCGGCGTCGACCGCGGCGCTGGCGATCTCCTCGGCCTCGAACGCGGCCCGGTCGAGCAGCACCGCGGCGTCGCGGGCCAGCCGCTCACCCAGCCCGACGAGGTTCTCGAGGGACACCTGGTCGGCCAGCGCGACCAGCCGCCGGGGATCGCCCCAGGCGGCGCGGGGCAGCACGACCAGGGTCGTGGCCGCCGCCCGGTACAGGCTCTCGACGAAGTTGCCGTTGCGGCGCTCGCCCTCGGCCACCACCAGGCCGGCACGCTCCAGCTCCTTCAGGTGGTAGTTGACCTTCTGGCGGGCCTCGCCCAAGCGGCGGGCCACGGCGGCCGCGGAATCGGGCCGGCGCAGCGCGTCGAGGATCCGCACCCGGAGCGGATGCGACAGGGCCTGGAGCGCCTCGGGGTCGCCGATCGTGAGCACGGACATGCCGGCATCATGCGACAAGAATTCTGTCTTGACAAGTTTTTTGTCTAGTCCTCGAGGGTGGTCAGCAGGAGGTGGGTGTCCTCCTGGAACACCCGGATCTCGCTGATCAGCCCGTCCGTGAAGCCGAACAGCTCGACCACCTCGACGGTGGCGCACCGGCCCGTGGCCTTGGCCGTCCACGTCTGGGTCGTCACCTGGACCACGATCGGGCCGCACCCGAGGACCGCCGCCTCGCCGATCGTGCGGTCCCAGTGCTCGGCGAAGGCGGCGCCCATGGCCGCCATGCCGGCGTGGCCGTGGTGCCAGCCGCCGTGGGGCAGCGACGCCGGCTGGTGGATGCGCAGGTCGGGGTGGAGCAGCGCCCGGGCGCCGTCGCCGTCGCCGGCCCGGAAGCGGCGGCCCAGCTCCTCGACGAGTCCGGCGGACCCGCCCCCCGGCTCGCCGGTCACGCCGCCAGGCCCAGCAGGCCGGCGGTGTTGCCCCGCAGCACCTTGAACGTCGTCGCCGGGTCGCACCCGTCCAGCAGCCCGACGTAGTCGGCCGGCCGGCCCAGGCCCTCGGGGTGCGGGTAGTCGGACCCGAACAGCACGTGGTCGGGGCCGAGCACGCCGATGAGGTCGACGATGTCGTCCTCGGGGAACGGCGACACCCACAGGTGGTCGATCAGCGCCCGGCTGGGCCGCTCGGGCAGGTCGCCGCCCAGCTTCGGGCCCCGCCGCCCGAGGGTCGCGGCCTTGTCGACGGTCTTGAGCAGCGGCCGCAGCCAGCTGCTGCCGTTCTCGATCGACAGGATGCGCACGTCGGGGTGCCGGCCGAACAGGTTGTGCAGGGTCAGCGCGATCAGCGTGTCGACCAGGGGCCGCTCGGTGTTGCACAGCGCCCACTGCAGCGGCGACTGGAGGTGCGACGGGTTGGTCGGCTCCTCGTCCCACAGCGTGCCGAACATGCGGGCGTAGCCGCTGTTGGAGGTGTGGAGCACGACGCTGGCGCCGGCCTCGGTGACCGTCGCCCAGAACGGGTCGAAGCGGGGGTGGGCCGGCGAGTGGCCGCCGATCGGGCCGGGCCGCAGGTGGACGAGCTTGGCCCCGGCGTCGAGCACCCGTCCGAGCTCGGTCATGGCCTCGCCCAGGTCGAGCAGGGACAGCATGGGCACGCCGAACAGGCGGCCGTCGCGGCCGTAGCCCCAGTCCTCCTCCAGCCAGCGGTTGAAGGCCCGCAGGCTGGCGTAGGTGAGCCCGACGTCGTGGGACAGGTCCTCCTCGACCGCGATGCCGAGCGTGGGCAGCATGATCGTGGCCTCGACGCCCTGGGCGTCCATGAGCGGCAGGCGGGCCGACCGGTGGGTGAACTCGGGGTGGTCCCTGGCGTTGATCACGTCCCGGTGGCTGAAGCCCTCGGCCACGTCGCCCGAGAACAGGCCCTGGAGCGCGCCGGGCGCCGAGGCGTAGTCGCCGGGCATCACGCTCATGAACGTGCGGCCGTCGCCCACGTAGACCCGCCCGAGCCCGTCCTCGCCCCGCCGCACCCGCACCGTGGCGTCCCGGTAGCGGGCCTCGATGTGGCGCGAGAAGCAGTCGTCGGGCTCGTAGTAGTGACCGTCCGCGTCGATCAGCTGGTAGTCCATCCCCGGGCTCCTTGCGGGGCGATGTAAGTGAACGCCCAATTACTAGCGAACCACAGGCGCCGCGGGCCCGTCAACGCGAGCGGGCGCGGCTCCGCAGGCGGGACGGCTCCAGCGCGGGGAAGAAGCCGTTCATCGTGCCCTCGCTGGCCAGGCGGACGCCGCGGACGCGGTCGAAGCGGGCGCCGTGGTGGCTCTCCAGCGCCAGCATCAGGGCGATGCCCATCACGGCCCGGGCCGAGATGTCGGCCGACTCGACCTGGTAGCCGTAGCGGTCCTCGACGGCCCGCCACGCCTCGGCCAGCCGGTCCATGGCGACGGCGAAGTGGTCGCGGTAGAAGCGCCGCGCCACCTTGGGGTCGCCGAACAGCACCAGCCCGAGCAGCGGCAGCACCTCCTCCAGCGTCGCCACCAACTGGCGGTAGAGGCCGGCCAGGGTCTCGACCTGGCGCTCGGGCGTGAGCGGCTCGTCGCGGTCGACCACCTCGGTCGCGGCGACGAGGTCGTCGACGGCCTGGCGCAGCGGGTCGACGACCGCCTCGATGAACAGCTGGTCCTTGCTCTCGAAGTGGCGGTAGATGACGCCCTCGCTGATGCCGCCCCGCTCGGCGATCTGGCGGATGGTGGTGCCGTTCATGTCGCCGGTCTCGGTGAAGGCCCGGCGGGCGGCGGCCAGGATCGAGCTGCGACGGGCCGCCGCGGTGAGGCGGCGGGGCCGCGGGGCCTCGCCGTCGCTGGCGGAGGCGCGGGTCGCGGTGCGGGGCATGGCCACAGAGTACCCCCGGGCTAGGCTGAGCGAATGCTCACTCGCTCCGCGGCCGCCCCGGTGACCGGCCGGTGAGGGTCGCCGTCGCCTACGAGATCGGCGAGCCCCTGGTCGTCGACGACCTCCCGACCCCGGCCGTCGGGCCGGCCGACGTCCTCGTCCGGCTGGCGGCCAGCGGCATCTGCCACACCGACCTGACGGTGATCCGGGGCCTGTCCAACCTGCCCCTGCCGATCGTGCCCGGCCACGAGGGCTGCGGCGTCGTCGAGGCCGTCGGCCCCGAGGTCCGGCGGGTGGCGGTCGGCGACCGGGTGGTGGCGGCCGTGTCCCCCGCCTGCGGCCGGTGCTGGTGGTGCCAGAACGGGATGTCCAACCACTGCGAGCTGGGCCCGTCCGTCCTCCAGACCCGACGGTTCTCGCTGGCGGGCGGGCGCAGCGCCACCGCGGTCTGCGGCTGCGGCACGTTCGCCGAGGCGATGGTGGTCCACGAGGCCTCGGTCGTCCCGGTGCGCACCGACCTGGCCGACGACGAGCTGGCCCTGCTCGGCTGCGGCGTCACCACCGGCGTCGGCGCCGCGCTGGTGACCGCCGGCGTCACCCCCGGGTCGAGCGTGGCCGTGGTCGGCTGCGGCGGCGTGGGCCAGTCGGTGATCCAGGGGGCCCGCATCGCCGGCGCCTCGACGATCGTGGCCATCGACCCGGCGGCGACCCGCCGCGACGCCAGCCTGAAGATCGGCGCCACCCACGCGCTCGACCCGGCGGACGGCGACCCGGTGGCCGCGGTGCGCGACCTGACCGCCGGGCGGGGCGCCGACTTCACCTTCGAGGTGGTGGGCCGGCCCGAGCTGATCGTGCAGGCCTTCGACATGGCCCGGCCCCAGGGCACGGTCACGGTCGTCGGCATGCCGACCAAGGACGACGTCATCACCCTCCCCGCCCTGCGGGCGGTGTTCTCGGGCAAGCGGCTGGCCGGCTCCAAGGTCGGCGGCGCCCAGATCCTGCGGGACATCCCCCGCTTCGTGCGCCTGGCCGAGTCCGGCCAGCTCGACCTCGGCTCGCTGGTGTCGCGGCACATCCCCCTCGACGAGGTCAACGCCGGGATCGCGGCGCTCGATCAGGCCGAGGGCGTGCGGACCGTCATCGTGTAACGGCCCACCGGGCCAGGTCGCCCCAGCCGGCGCCGGCCACCGGGACCCCACCCTTGACGACGCCGCCGATGCGGTCGCGGTCGAGCAGGACGCCCACGTCGGCCGTCGGGTCGCCGTCGAGGACGACGAGGTCGGCCAGGTAGCCCTCCTCGACCTTGCCGAGCCGCTCGCCCACCAGCGGCCCGGCGTTGGCGGTGGCGGTCAGCAGCGCCTCGGCCGGCGTCAGGTCGGCCAGCTCGACGTAGGCGACCAGCTCGGCCGCGTAGGTCCCGTGACGGGTCCACTGGTGGCCGAAGTCGCCCCCGGCCACGAGCCTCACGCCGTTGCTGTGCAGCTTGCGGATGCCGTCCAGCTGGGCCTGGAGCTCCTCGGGGTAGAGGGCGGCGGCGATCGCGTCCCGGCTGATCCCGTGGGGCTCGGCCCGGCCCTCGACCATGGCCCGCAGGTAGTGGAGCCCCGGGCACACCCACACGTCGTCGCGGGCCTCGGTCAGCGCGGTCACCGCGTCGTCGTCGAGGTAGGTGGCGTGGTGGACGATGCGCACGCCGTTGCGCACGCACATGCGGACCGACCCGGGGCCGCGGGCGTGGGCGGTGACGAACGCGCCGCCCTTGGCCGCCTCGTCGACGGCGGCCGCCACCATGGCGTCGTCCAGGTAGGTCTGCTGCGACGGGTGGCCCGGCACGATGCCGTCGCCCGAGGCCATCAGCTTGACGGTCTTCACGCCCAGCTCGACCTGCTCCCCCACCGCCCGCCGCATCTCCTCGGCGTCGCCCACCTCCCGCAGGTTGCCGGCCCCGATGGCGCCCCGCTGGGTGATCATCTCGCCCGACGGCAGCATGCGGGGGCCGTCGATCAGGCCCTTCTCGACCGCCCGGTGGACCAGCACGTCGACCCGGGGCTTGAGCGCCCCGGCCCCCACCAGCAGCGTGTAGCCGGCCCGCAGGTAGGTGCGGACCACGCCCGCCACCTCGAGCGCGTGCTCGTCGTCGGGCATGGCGGTGATCTGGGGGTGGTCGAAGACGAAGTCGAGCGGCCAGCTGATGTGGGTGTGGGCGTCGCACAGGCCGGGCAGCACGGTGGCGCCCCGCAGGTCGACCACCTCGGCCCCCGCCACCTCGACCGGGGCCTCGTCGCGGAACACGCCGGCGACGCGGTCGCCCTCGACGAGGACGTCGCCGTCGAAGGGCGCCTCGGCGGGGTCGCCCGAGCAGGCGACCACCCGGGCGTTGGTGAGCAGCGTGCGGGACGTCATCGGTGGCCTCCTCCGGGCGTGAAGGCGATCGGGACCGCCACCGGCGAGCGGTTCATCACCGAGTGGTACTCGATCTCGGCCCCGTCCTGCAGCCGGATGTCGTGGAGGCGGGCCAGCAGCTCCTCCAGGGCGATCCGCAGGTTCATGCGGGCGAGGTTGGAGCCGGCGCAACGGTGGGGGCCGGCACCGAAGGTCAGGTGGCGGTTGCTGGCCCGCTCGGCGTCGAAGGCGTGGGGGCAGGCGAACTCGCCGGCGTCGCGGTTGGCCGACGCCCACGAGATCAGCACCCGCTGGCCGGCCCGGACCCGGTGGCCCCCGAGCTCGGTGTCCCGGGTGGCGAGCCGGGCGATGAAGACGAACGGCGGGTCGAGGCGGAGCAGCTCCTCGATGGCGGCCGGGAGCGCCGCGGGCTCGGCCCGCAGCCGCTCGGGGATCTCGGGGTCCTCGCAGAACCGGACCATGAACTGGCCGAGGGCGCCGGCGGTGGTCTCCAGCCCGCCGAGGATCAGCAGCTGGATGACGCCGAGGATGTCGTGGTCGCTGATCGGCGCGCCGTCGATCTCGGCGGCCAGCACGGCGTCGACCACGTCGCCCCGCGGGGGCGCGGCCCGGCGGCCGGCGACGAAGTCGGTGATCCAGGCGGCCATGCCCTGCCACGCCGCCGGGCGCCCGGGGTGGCCGGTGGTCGAGGCGATCGTGGCCATCTCGCTCAGCTCGGCCACCCGGTCGGGCGGGGCGTGCAGCACCTGGTCGAAGAAGGCCAGCCCCGGGAACGGCCGGGCGAAGGCGTCCATGAACTCGCAGCGCCCGTCGGCGGCGAAGCCGTCGACGAGCCGGGTGACCAGGGCCCGGGTGGCGCCCTCGTAGCCGGCCACCACGGCCGGGGTGAACCAGGCGTTGATCAGCCGCTTGTACCGGCGGTGCTCGGGCGGGTCCATCACCTCGGGGATGGCGTTGACCTTGGCGGGCGGCGGCGGGACGCTGACGCCCTCGGCCGAGCTGAACGTCCGCCAGTCCTGGGCGACCCGCAGGACGTCCTCGTAGCCGGTCACGACCCAGAACCCGCCGTGCTCCTCGCTCCAGGTCACCGGGTGGCGCTCCCGCATGCGGGCCAGGGTGGCGTGGAGGTCGGCGGCCAGCGGCGGCGACAGGTGGTCGAAGTGGTGGGCACACCAGTCGTCGTCGAGGGCGGCGTCGCCGACCCCCTCCACCTCGGTCACCCCGCCAGCTCCCGGGGCATGCCGATGCTGCGGGGCTCCAGGTAGGCGGCCAGGCCCTCGGGACCCAGCTCGCGGCCGAGGCCCGACTCCTTCAGCCCGCCGAAGGGCACGAGCGGGAAGGGCGGGTAGTGCCCGTTGACGGCCACGCTGCCGGTGCGCATCCGGCGGGCGATGGCCACGCCCCGGGCGGCGTCGGCCGTCCACACGCCGCCGGACAGGCCGTAGCGGGAGTCGTTGGCCACGGCCACCGCGTCGTCGTCGCCGTCGACCGGGATGAACGACAGCACCGGGCCGAAGATCTCCTCCTGCGCCACCCGCATGCCGTTGTCGACGTCGGCCAGGATCGTCGGCGGCACGTACCAGCCCCTCTGCAGGTGGGCCGGCCGCACCCCGCCGGTCACGATGCGGGCGCCGTCGTCCACCGCCGAGGCGATGTAGCCCTCGACCCGGGCGCGCTGGCGCTCGGCCACCAGCGGCCCCACCACGGTCTTCGGGTCGAACGGGTCGCCGTAGGGGACGGCCTCGGCGGCGGCGCCGGCGGCCTCGACCGCCTCGGCGTAGCGGGACCGCGCCACGAGCACCCGGGTGTGGGCGCCGCACACTTGGCCGGACAGGTGCATGCCCCCGCCGACGATGCGGGGGACGGCGGCGGCCAGGTCGGCGTCCTCGCACACGACGGCCGCCGACTTGCCGCCGAGCTCCAGGCTCACCCGGGCCACGCGGTCGGCGCACAGGGCCATGATCCGCTTGCCGGCCGCGGTCGAGCCGGTGAAGGCGACCTTGTCGACGCCGGGGCTGGTGACCAGCCGCTCGCCCGCCTGGCGGTCGCCGGGCACGACGCTGACGGCGCCGGCCGGCACGCCCGCCTCGGCCAGGGCCTCGGCCAGGATGAACCCGCTGAGCGGCGCCTCGGGCGGCGGCTTGACGACCACCGTGCAGCCGGCGGCCAGCGCGGGCGCCACCTTCCAGGCGGCCAGCGTGACCGGGGCGTTCCACGGGATGATGGCGGCGACCACCCCCACGGGGTCGTTGACGACCAGGCCCGCTCTGTCGCCGGTGACCACCAGGCGCTCGAGCTCGTACTCACCGAGCAGGCCGGCGTAGTACTCGAACACCCGGGGCACCATGCCGGTCTGGGCCTGGGGGGCCTGGCTGATGGCGCAGCCCATCTCGTGGGTGGTGACCTCGGCGATGTCGGGCGCCCGCCGGGTCAGCAGCACCGCCGCCCGGGCCAGGATCTCGGCCCGCTCGGCCGGCGGCGTGCGGGGCCACGGGCCCTCGTCGAAGGCCTGCCGGGCGGCGGCCACCGCCCGGTCGACGTCGGCGGCCTCGGCCAGCGGGACGTGGCCGACGACCTCCTCGGTGGCGGGCGAGACCACGCCGAAGCGCTCGGCGGCGGTCGGCGCGACCCACTCGCCGCCGATGAACAACGCCCGCCTGTCGAGCAGCCCCTGGTCCACGTCTTCCCCCGTTCGTCGGAGCGACCGTACCACTGGAACTTAGTGAGTGATCATTCGCTAAGGTTCCCCGGGTGGACACCCTCCTGCGCGGTGCGACGCTGGTCGACGGCACCGGGGCGCCCGCGCGCCCCGCCGACGTGGCGCTGGCCGGCGACCGCATCGCGGCCGTGGTCCCGGCCGGCTCGCTGGCCCCCTCCGCGGGGGCCGAGGTGGTCGACCTGGCGGGGCTGGCGCTGGCGCCGGGGTTCATCGACGTGCACACGCACTACGACGCCCAGATCCTGTGGGACGGCGACCTGACCCCGTCGAGCTGGCACGGGGTGACCAGCGTGGTGATGGGCAACTGCGGGTTCGGGGTGGCCCCGGCCCGGCCGGCCCACCGGGACGTGATCGTCCGCACGCTGGAGAACGTCGAGGGCATGGCCATGGAGGCGCTCGAGGCCGGGATCGACTGGTGCTTCGAGACCTTCCCCGACTACCTGGCCGCCGTCGACGCCCGGCCCAAGCGGCTCAACGTGGGCGCCTTCATCGGGCACACGCCGCTGCGGCTGTTCGTGGTGGGGGCCGACGAGCGGGCGGCCACGCCCGACGAGGTCGCGGCGATGCGGGCGGTGGTGCGGGAGGCGATCTCGGCCGGCGCGCTCGGGTTCTCGACCTCCCGCCAGCCGGCCCACCAGGGCGCCTACGGGCGGCCCGTGGCCAGCCGGTTCGCCGAGGTCGACGAGGTGTACGCCCTGGCCGGCGTGCTGGGCGAGCTGGGCCGGGGCGTCATCCAGGTGTCGATCGGGCCGGGGCTGTTCGTCGACCAGTTCTCGGAGCTCGCCGTGGCGACCGGGGTGCCGGTCACCTGGACGGCGCTGGTGGCCCGGGCCGACAAGCCGGGCGCCGCCCTGCGCACGGTGTCGCGGGGGGCGGCCCTGCCGGGCGAGGTCTACCCGCAGATCGCCTGCCGGCCGATCGTCATGCAGGTCAGCCTCACCGACCCGGCGCCGCTGGGCGAGATCGACGTGTGGAAGGAGATCCTGGCCGCGCCCCGCGACGCCCGGCCGGCGATGTACGCCGACCCGGCCTGGCGCGACCGGGCCCGGGACGTGACCCTGTCGGCCTGGGCCCACCGCTGGCCCAAGACCAGCATCGAGGAGACGCGGCGCCACCAGTCGGTGGTGGGCATCCCGCTCGACCGCTTGGCCGCCGGCCTGGACACGACGCCGTTCGACGCCCTGCTCGACCTGGCCCTGGCCGACGACATGGCCACCCGGTTCCGCATCGTGCTCGACAACGACGGGGACGACGAGATCGGCGACCTCCTGGCCGACAAGCGCACGCTGCTCGGCCTGTCCGACGCCGGCGCCCACGCCAGCCAGCTGTGCGACGCGTGCTACTCGACCCACCTGCTGGGCCACTGGGTCCGGGAGCGCGGTGCCCTGTCGCTGGAGGACGCGGTCTGGCGCCTCACGGGCCACCCCCGCGGCGCCTTCCGCATCGCGGAGCGCGGCCTGGTCCGCGAGGGCTGGCACGCCGACCTGGTGGCCTTCGACCCGACGACGGTGGGGACGACCCCGGTGACGAGGGTCCACGACCAACCGGGCGGCGCCGACCGGCTGGTGGTCGGGAGCACGGGGGTGGAGCACGTGTGGGTCAACGGCACCGCCACCCGCCGGGACGGCGAGGACCTCCCGGGTGCCAGGCCGGGGCGTCTGCTGCGCAGCTGACTGCGCTGCTGTGGCGCAACGACGTGAGTCCCCCACGGCGAGTCGGGCGGTGTCGACGAGGCGATGCACCGGAGCACCCACGGGCCCCGGGTCACGTGCGGGTACCGGTCCCCGCTCGCCCGCCGCGGACGCCGGAGAATCGCCGGCGCCGCAGGCGCCGGCCCGCCCTGCCGGGCCCGAGCGCCGGCCGGCCCCAGGTCACCCGCCCTTGCCGGCCGTCGCTCGCCTGCCGTCGACGCCCGTGAGTCGCCCCGCACCGTCCCCGGCGCCGCACCGGGCCTTCTCGCCGAAGGCGAGGAATCAACCGAGATCGTCCGAGCGCCCGGCGCGGATCCGAGACCACTGCGCGGCGGGGCGGCCGTCCACCGTGAACTGGCCACCCTGTGAGCCCCACCGCTGCGGCCAGCCCGCGGGCGAGTCCTCCCACAGCTCCTGCCGGCCGTAGACGGTCATGTCCAGCAGCGCGTACGACGGTGCCATCGGCTCGTTGCCGCGGCCGGTGGTCCAGTAGGTCTCGTAGACCTCGTCGCCGTCCCGGAGGTAGCAGGCCAGGATCCCGAAGTGCCGCCCGGCGACCAACCGGTCCACCGAGTCCGGCGGCACCGCGTAGAAGGGCACCGTCCAGCCCATGAAGTCCCGGTACCGCGAGCCCTCCTCGTACGGCCCCTCGCAGAACGTCGCCCAGCTCACGTCCCGCGAGTTGAGGTAGTCCAACTCGTGGATGTGGGTGGTGGAGAAGGTGCAGCCCTCGCACTGCTCCGCCGCGGGCTTGCCGGTGTGCCACATCTGGAAGTAGGCGACCAGCTGCGACCGGCCGTCGAAGACGTCGATCAGCGGCACGGGCCCGTCCGCCCCGATCAGCGGCGTCTGCGCATCGACCGCCACCATCGGCAGCCGCCGCCGGGCGGCGGCGATCGCATCGCCCTCGCGGGTGTGCGCCTTCTCCCGGACCCGGAGCCGGTCGAGCTCGGCCTGGAACGCCGCCCGGTCGGCAACGGGCGGCCGGTCCGCATCGCGGGCGTCTGACACGCGGGGTTCGTCCGTCATGACGGGAAGTCTCCTCGTTCTGCGCGGCCCTGTCGTCCCAACGACGAACGGGGCGAGGAAGACTCATCGCGGGCCGGGCGGGTGGGCCAAGCTGAGGCATGCGCCACGACCACGACGCCGGCGGCGACGAGGCCCTGCTGGCCGCCAAGGCGACCGTGCGGGAGGAGGTGTGGGCGGCGCTGGCCGAGCCGGGGGTCGCCCGGTTCCCGGGGCCCGACGGCCGCATCCCCAACTTCGTCGGCGCCGAGCGGGCGGCCGACCGGCTGCGGGCACGGGACGAATGGGCGGCCGCCGCCACCGTGAAGGCCAACCCCGACTCGCCCCAGCTCCCGGTCCGCCAGCGGGCGCTGGAGGACGGCATGACCGTCTTCATGGCCGTCCCCCGCCTGGCCGAGGAGACCCCGTTCTTCCGCCTCGACGCCGCCGCCCTGCCCGTCCCGCCCCGCCAGGCCGCCTCGATCACGGGGGCCGGCCGCCACGGGCGGCGGGTGGCGCTCGCCGACCTCGAGCCGGTCGACCTGGCCGTCGTCGGGTGCGTGGCCGTGGCGCCCGACGGCGCCCGCCTCGGCAAGGGCGGCGGCTTCAGCGATCTCGAGTACGCCCTGGCCTGGGAACCCGGCCTCATCGACGGGCACACCGTGGTGGTCACCACCGTCCACGAGCGCCAGGTCGTCGCCGCCGGCCGCATCCCCGAGACCGACCACGACATCCGCCTCGACCTGATCGTCACCGCCGACCGGGTCATCGAGTGCCCCCGCCGGCCGACGTCCACCCGCCCCGGCGTCCGCTGGGACGAGCTCACCGACGACAAGATCGCGGCGATCCCCGTCCTGGCCCGGTTGCGCGGCTGACCGCCCGGGAAGGACCCCCGCATGACGACACCGCTGAGCGACAGCCCGACCGCAACCCGGCTGCCGGCGCAGGACCTCACCCGCGCCCGCGCCTTCTACGCCGACAAGCTCGGCCTGGAGCCCGTCGAGGAGCGCCCCGGCGGGCTGCGCTACGAGTGCGGGGGGACGGCCTTCGCGCTGTTCGCCTCGGCCGGCGCGCCGTCGGGCGCCCACACGCAGATGGGCTGGAAGGTGACCGACATCGAGGCGACCGTCGCCGAGCTGAGAGCCCGTGGCGTCGTGTTCGAGGAGTACGACCTGCCGGGCCTGCGCACCGTCGACGGCATCGCCGTGATCGAGGGCAACTACCCGTCCCTCGGCACGGGCGAGCGGGCCGCCTGGTTCCGCGACAGCGAGGGCAACATGCTCGGCCTGGGCGAGCCCACGCCGTGATCCGCTAGCCCCCGGACCGGGGCCCCGGGGTGAAGGTGATCGGCACCGTCAGCGGGGCCCGGTTGAACGTCGAGTGGTAGTCGATGTGCGCGTCCGGCTGGAGGCGGACGTCCACCAGGCGGGTCACGACCTCCTCCAGGGCGATGCGGAGGTTCATGCGGGCCAGGTTGGACCCGGCGCAGCGGTGGGGGCCGGCGCCGAAGGCGACGTGGCGGTTGCGGGGCCGGTCGAGGTCGAACTCGTCGGGCCGCTCGAACTCGCCCTCGTCCCGGTTGGCCGAGGCCCAGTACATGATGACCTTGTCGCCCGCCTCGATCCGGTGGCCGTCCACCTCGGCCGCCTCCCGGGCGGTGCGCCCGATGCAGATGAACGAGCTGTCCAGCCGCAGCAGCTCCTCGACCGCCTCGGGGATGCGCCCGGGCTGCCGCCGCAGCAGCTCGGGGATCTCCGGGTGGGCGCAGAACCGCTGCATGGCCATGCCCAGCACGCCCGCGGTGGTCTCCAGCCCGCCCAGGATGAGCAGGTGGACCGTGCCGATGGCCTCGACCTCGGTGATCGGCCGGCCGTCGATGTCGGCCGCCATCACCGCGTCGACCACGTCGCCCCGGGGCCCCTCCTCCCGCCGCCGGGCCAGGAACTCGGCGATCCAGCCGGCCAGCAGGGGGATGGCGTCGCGGGCCTCGGGCGTGCCGGTCAGCGACGCGGCGGCGGCCCAGGCGTTGACCTGCTCCAGGTCCTCCGCCGGGGCGTGCAGCGCCAGCTCGAAGAACGCCAGCCCCGGCAGCGGCCGGGCGAACTCGGTCATGAAGTCGCACGACCCCCGCTCGACGAAGTTGTCGATCAGCCGGGTCACCAGCGCCCGGGTGCCGTCCTCCCAGGGCGCCACGGCCGCCGGGGTGAAGTACTGGTTGATCAGCCGCTTGAAGGTGCGCTGCAGCGGCGGGTCGATGCCCACCGGCAGGATCTTCATCGCCCCGCCCGCGCCCGACCGGGGGCTCGACACGACGGGCACGGTGATGCCCAGCTCGTTGCTGAACGCCCGCCAGTCCTGGGCGATGCGCAGCACGTCCTCGTAGCCGGTCACGACCCAGTACCCGCCGTGCTGGTCGCTGCGGGCCACGGGGCACTGCGCCCGGGCCCGGGCCAGCGTGGCGTGCAGGTCCCGCCCCAGCTCCGCGTCGTGCAGGTCGAAGTGGTGGCTGATCCAGTCGTCGGAGATCACGGGCGGACCGGCGGGTCGAGGTGGTAGAGGTCGGTCGCCGTGTGCTGGAGCACCTTGCCGACGATCTCGTCGGGGATGCCCGCGAGCGACGTCTCCATCACGTCCCGGGGGCTGGGCGACTCCGACGCCGGCCCCGGCGACAGGCTCGTCGCGTGGGGGAAGTCGGTCTCGAACATCAGGTTGTCGGCCAGCTTGTCGATGACCGCCCGCACCGAGTCCCGCTCGAACCAGTACATGCCGTACACCTGGCGGTAGAGGTACTCGCTGGGCAGCAGCCGGCCCGGGTAGTCCTTGTGGGCGCCGACGTTGAGCCACTGCCAGTCCATGCTCTCGCCGAGGAACGGCAGCCAGCCGGCGCCGTTCTCGACCGACACGAACTTGAGGTCGGGGTAGCGGTGGCACACGCCGCTCAGCACG
>DATFRN010000036.1:0-27219 GCA_035263165.1 Acidimicrobiales bacterium
GTGCGCGCCAAGGCGCTGACCAAGCGCTTCGGCGACTACGTGGCCGTCGACGGCGTCGACTTCCAGGTGCGGCGGGGCGAGGTGTTCGGCTTCCTCGGGCCCAACGGGGCGGGCAAGACCACCACCATGCGCATGATCGCCTGCGTGTCGCCGTTCAGCGACGGCGAGCTCAGCGTGCTCGGGCGCGACCCCCGCACCCAGGGCGGCGAGATCCGGGCCCGGCTCGGCGTCGTGCCCCAGGAGGACAACCTCGACACCGAGCTGACGGTCTTCGACAACCTGCTCATCTACGGCCGCTACTTCGGCATGCCGGTCGCCGAGGTCCGGCGGCGGGCCGAGGAGCTGCTGGCCTTCGCCCGGCTCGAGGACCGGAAGGACTCGCGGGTCGACCCGCTGTCGGGCGGCATGAAGCGGCGGCTCATCATCGCCCGGTCGCTCATCAACGACCCCGAGATGGTGCTGCTCGACGAGCCCACCACCGGCCTCGACCCCCAGGCCCGCCACATGCTGTGGGAGCGGCTCTACCGGCTCAAGCGCGAGGGCGTGACGCTCGTGCTCACGACCCACTACATGGACGAGGCCGAGCAGCTCTGCGACCGGCTGGTGATCATGGACGGCGGCCAGATCGTGGCCGAGGGGTCGCCCCGAGAGCTGATCGAGCGCTACGCCACCCGCGAGGTCGTCGAGCTGCGGTTCCCCACCCCCGAGGACCAGGAGGCGGCCGTGCCCCGGCTGGCGGCCATGGGCGAGCGGGTCGAGCCGGTGGCCGACCGGGTGCTCGTCTACACGGCCGACGGCGACGGCACCGCGGCCCGGGTCCACGCCGACGGCGTCCACCCCGACTCGGTGCTGGTGCGGCGGTCCTCGCTGGAGGACGTGTTCCTCCACCTGACCGGGCGCACGCTCGATGAGTGACATCACCGGCGGGCTGTCCCGGAACCTGCCGGCCACCCGCTACACCGAGCGCGAGGTCCGCATCTGGCGCCACTTCTGGCACACGGCCGCGCTCACCGGCGTGCTGGTCCCACTGCTGTTCCTCGGCGCCATCGGCCTCGGGCTCGGCGGGCTCGTCGAGCAGAACCAGGGGAAGGTCGCCGGGTTCGACTACCTGGTGTTCGTGGCCCCGGGGATCCTGGCCGCCACGGCGCTGCAGGCGGCGGCGGGCGACTCGCTGTGGCCGGTCATGGCCGGCACCAAGTGGACCAAGGCGTACCACGCGGCCGCGGCCACCCCGCTCTCGCCGGCCAACGTCTACCGCGGCTACCTGACCTGGATCGGCGCCCGCATGATGCTCAACGCCACCCTGTTCATGGTGGTGGCGACGGTGCTCGGCGCGGTGCCGTCGTTCTGGGGTGTGCTGGCCATCCCGGCGGCCGCGCTGGGCGGGCTGGCGTTCGCCGCCCCGCTGTGCGCCTACTCGGCCAGCCAGGACAGCGACCTGTCGTTCCCGGTGATCATGCGGGTGGCGGTCATGCCGATGTTCCTGTTCTCGGGCACGTTCTTCCCGGTCGACCAGCTGCCGTCCGGCCTCCAGGTCGTCGCCCGGTTCACGCCGCTGTACCACGCGGTCGAGCTGTGCCGGGGCTGCACCACCGGCACCCTCGGGCTGTCGGCGGCAGCCGTGCACATCGGGTTCCTGGGGGCGTGCGTGGCGGTCGGGTCCTGGTTCGGCGTGCGCACCTTCGCGGCGAAGCTGGCGCCATGACGGCGTTGGCCCTGATGGGCACGCGGCGGGTGGTGCGGATCGTCGAGCGCAACGCCCGGGTCTACCGGCGCTGGTGGCCGGTGTTCCTCAGCACCTGGCTCGAGCCGATCCTCTACCTCTTCTCGCTGGGCATCGGCGTGGGCGCCCTCGTCGGCAAGGTCGAGGGGCCGGGGGGCCACCTCGTGGACTACGAGCAGTTCGTGGCCCCGGGCCTGCTGGCCACCGCGGCGATGACCGGCTGCATCTTCGACACGACCTTCGGGTTCTTCTTCAAGTACAAGTACTCCCACGCCTTCGACGGCATGCTGGCGACGCCGCTGGAGGTCGACGACGTCATCCGGGGCGAGCTGACGTGGGCGGTGCTGCGGGGCGCGCTGCAGTCGACGGTGTTCTTCGTGGTCATGCTGGTCATGGGCCTGGTGCCGTCGTGGTGGGCGGTGCTGGCGGTGCCGGTGGCGGCGCTGATCGGCTTCGGGTTCGCCGGGCTGGGCATGGGGCTGACCACCTACATGCGGTCGTTCTTCGACTTCGACTACGTGCAACTGGGCATCGCCCCGCTGTTCCTGTTCTCGGCCACGTTCTTCCCGCTGTCGCAGTACCCCGACGCGCTGGCCTTCGTCGTCAAGCTGACGCCGCTCTACCAGGGCGTGGTCATGGAGCGGGCGCTGGTGCTGGGCGCACCGTCGCCGGTGCTGGTGCTCAACGGCGCCTACCTGGCGCTCATGGGCCTGGCCGGCATGCGGGTGGCGGGCACCCGCCTCGGGCGCATGCTGCTGCCCTGACTGGCGGGCCCGGGCAAGCTGGGGGACGTGCCCGCCGCCGACGGTCCCCGCGACCTGACCACGCCCCGGGGCCTGCGGCTGCCCGCCGCCGCCCTCGACGAGCGGTTCGCCCGCGGCTCGGGTCCCGGCGGCCAGCACCGCAACGTGACGGCCTCGGCGGTGGAGCTGGTGGCCGACCTCAACGCGCTGGCCGGGCCGGGCGCGGCCCGGGCCCGGGGGGTGCTCGGCGAGGAGGTGCGGGTCCGGGCCGACGACTCGCGCTCGCAGTGGCGCAACCGCATGGTCGCCCGGGGCCGGCTGGCCGACATGATCGACGAGGCCGCGGCCCCGGTGGCCGAGCGCCGCCCCACCCGCCCGTCGCGGCGCGCCCGCCAGGCCCGCCTGGACGCCAAACGCCGCGCCGCCGACCGCAAGCGCTCCCGCGCCTGGCGCCCCGGCGACGACCCCTGACACCCGGTGCCACACCGGGCGCGCGGGGGTCGGGCGTAGTGTGCCGGCGCGGACAGGTGAACGGGGCGGGAAGGCGACGATGGCCGATCGATGGGACGTCTACGAGCGGCGCCGTGCGCTGTGGAGCGGCCGGCTGGTGATCGTGGTGGGGCTGGCCCTGCTCGTGCTGGCAGTCGTGCTGATGGGGCTGGCGATCGACGATGGCGACACGAGCGCCGCGGCCTGGATCCCGATCGCGCTGATCGGGGTGACCGGCTCAGCCTGCATCCTGTGGGCCGCCGACGTGGCAGGGCGGCTCGACCCGTCCCGCACCTGGATCCCGTGCACCCTGGCGGTGGCAGCGGGACTCGGCCTGGGCGTGGTCGCGGCCGTCTTCGCCAACGACCGCGCCAGCGCCGTCGTGTGGGGCGCCGCCACGGGGCTGCTCGTGGATGCGGCGATCACCGCCTTCCTGTCGTACTGGGTGCTGCGGCCCCGCACGCCCGCCCCCCCGGACGAGCCGCGGCGGCGACGCCGCGGCAGGGACAGCTGGGACCCGCGCGACCTCTTCCCCCGGCAAAGCCATTGGGACGGCCCGGGCGCGGACAAGGCCACGACCCCAGCCGCGGCGGCCACGAGCCCCGCGGCGGCGGCCCAGAACCCGGAGGCCGAGGTCGTCCTGCGGGAGATCGGCGAGGCGGCCTGGCTGGCGTTCAGCCGCGCCAACCTGCAGCGCCGGTACGCCCGGGGCTGGCAGACCGCGCAGTTCGCGATCGGTCTGCCTGCGGCCCTGCTCGCCGGCCTCGCCGGCGCCAGCAGCCTCAGCGATCTGCACGGGCAGTGGCGGACTGTCGTCGGCGTGCTCGGGCTGATAGGCGCCGGGCTCGCCAGCCTTGCGACCGCCCTGAATGCCGGCAAGCGGGCCGAGGAGGCCAAGCTGCTCGCCACCCGGCTCGACGCAGTCGGCCGCTCCGCCCACGCGTACCGTGAGACCAACGCCATCGCGACGAAGCTGGGCCCGGCGAGGAAATACCTCTCCGAGCTGCTGGCCCGCACCGACGTCCTGATGGGTGCCAACGCCGGCACGCTCGGTTCCCCCGCCGCAGCGGTGGGCGAGGATGGCGACCCTCAGAGCGCGAGCGCGTAGGCCGGGTTGTCCACGAGCACGTCGCCGAGCAGCAGCTTGGGGTGGGTGCGCAGCAGCTCGGTGAGCAGTCCGGCGCCGACCAGCTCGAGGTCGTAGAGGCACACGATGGCCTGGGGCCGCCCGTGGATCACGGCGTCGGCCTCCAGCTCGTGGGCCAGCAGGAGGGGCACCAGGTCGGGCCGCGCCAACGCGTAGCTCATCTCCCCCGCCACCCACGACATGTCGTGGCCCACGGCGTCGGCGGCCACCGTGTCGAGGTACTGAACCATCCGGTCCTGGGGGAAGGCGATCGCCTCGCGGGCCTCGTCCGCGATGCCCCGCATGCTGAACCAGCCGCCGTCGCCCACCAGCTCGGCTCCCAGCTCGGCCCGCACCCGGGCCGCCACCAGGTCGGGGTCGTCGTTGACGGCGCAGGCGCACCAGGCGCCGGCCCGTCGGCCGGCCCGCAGGATCTCCCGCAGCAGCAGGTCACGCTCCTCTGGCCCGAAGTAGAACCCGCACACGTGGTCGCCGCGCGCCAGCACGGCAGATCCCTGATGACCTCGCACGGGACGAAGCGCCTCCTCTCCGCCGCGGGTCAGCGCATGGTAACCGCCCACCCATCTGTGATGCTGGGGCCATGGGCATCGTGCTGTTGGGCCCGCCGGGGTCCGGCAAGGGCACCCAGGGCGCCCGCCTGTCCGAGCGACTCGGTGTCCGCCACCTGTCCACCGGCGAGCTGCTGCGCGCCGAGGTCGACGCCGGCACGGACCGGGGCCGCCGGGTGGCCGGCTACCTCGACCGCGGCGAGCTGGTCCCCGACGACGTGATCCTCGCCGCCCTGCGCCCCGCGCTGGCCGAGGCCCGGGCCGCCGGCGGCTATGTGCTCGACGGCTTCCCCCGCACGCGGGCCCAGGCCGAGCGGCTGCCGGCCGACGACCTCGCCGTCCAGCTCGACCTGCCCGACGATGTGGCCCGCGAGCGGCTGGCGGGCCGCGACGAGGGCCGCAGCGACGACACCGACCCCGACGTGATCGACCGCCGCCTGCGCGTCTACCACGCCGACGCCGGCGCCCTGCTCGCCCTCTACCGGGACCGGGGCCGGCTGGTCACCGTCGACGCCGCCCGGCCGCCCGACGAGGTCGAGGCGGCGATAGATGCGGCGGTGGCCGCCGCCGACTGAGCGGCGGCGGCGCACCACCGGCGGGAGCCGGGTCGGTCAGAGGGTCAGACGCCGGCCGGTTCGGGCTGGCGCTCGGCGTCCTCGCCCTTCGACTCGACGTGCACGACCGGCAGGCCCCGGTCGAGCCAGCGGGGCAGCCACCAGTTGCGGTCCCCCAGCAGCTCCATCGTGGCCGGCACGAGGATGAGCCGGACGACCGTGGCGTCGAGCAGCACCGCCGTGGCCAGGCCCAGGCCGAACAGCTTCAGCGACCGGTCCGAGCCGAGCACGAAGGCGGCGAAGACGCAGAACATGATGGCGGCGGCCGCGGTGATCACCCGGGCGGTGGAGGCCAGGCCGTTGGCCACCGCGTTGGCGTTGTCGCCGGTGCGGTCGTACTCCTCCCGGATGCGGGACAGCAGGAAGACCTCGTAGTCCATCGACAGGCCGAAGATGACCGCGAACAGCATCATCGGCACCCAGGCCTCGATCGGCCCGTCCTTGCCCAGGCCGAACAGGTCCTTGCCCCAGCCCCACTGGAACACGGCCACCATCACGCCGTAGGCGGCGCCGACCGACAGCAGGTTCATGATCACGGCCTTGAGCGGGACCAGCACGCTGCGGAACACGACCATCAACAGCAGGAACGACAGCACCAGCACGATGCCGATGAACACCGGCAGCCGCTGGGCGGTCAGCTCGGCGAAGTCGGCCACGGCCGCGGTCGACCCGCCCACGTGGACCACGGTGTCGCTGCCGCCGACGGCCGGCGGGATGACGTCGTCGCGCAGGCGGTGGACCAGCGACTCGGTGGCCTGGTCCTGGGGCGAGGTCGTGGGCTGGACCATGATCAGCGCGGCGCGGCCGTCCTCGCCGGGGATGGGCGGCGACGCGGAGGCGACGCCCGGGGTGTCGCCGACTCTGGCCGACAGCGCGGTGAGGGCGCCCATGTCCACGTCGCCCCGCTTGGCCTCGGCCGCCAGGATCAGCGGGCCGTTGGCGCCGGGGCCGAAGCCCTCGGAGATGAGGTCGTAGGCCCGGCGGGTGGTGTCGGACGTCGGCCGGTTGCCGGCGTCGCCGAAGCCGAGGTGGATGGCGAAGGTCGGCAGGGCCAGCACGATCAGCACGGCGGCGCTGGCCACCAGGGCCGGCCAGGGGCAGCGCTGGATGACCCGGCTCCACCGGTACCAGACGGACTGGCGGCCGCCCTCCTCGGTGCGCTTGCGGTGGGGCAGGCCGAGGCGGTCGATGTTGCGGCCGACGAAGCCGAACATGGCCGGGAGCAGCGTGACCGAGGCGAGCATCGTGGTCAGCACGCCGAGCGAGATGCCGACGGCCAGCCCCCGGATCATGTCGAGCCCGATCACGAACATGCCCAGCACGGCGATGATCACGGTGGTGCCGGCGAACAGCACGGCCCGGCCGGCGGTGTCGAGCGATCGCAGCGTGGCCGCCTCGGGGTCGAGGCCGTCGTGCAGCCCCTCCCGGTAGCGGGTGACGATGAACAGGGCGTAGTCGATGCCCACACCGATGCCGATCATGGCGACGGCCTGGGTGGAGAAGCTGGGCATGTCGATGACGTTGACGACCAGGCCGACCAGGGCGATGCCGGTCACGATGCCGAAGAGGGCCGTCATGAGCGGCAGGCCCATGGCCAGCAGCGACCCGAAGGCGATGAGCAGGATGATCATCGCGGCCAGGAAGCCGAAGGCCTCGCTGGAGAACTCGGGCGCCGAGGCGAAGGCGTCGCCGCCCAGCTCGATGCGGGTGCCGGGCACGTGGGTGTCGGCCACGATGGCCCGCACGTTCTCGCCGACCTTCAGGTACTGGTCGCTGTCCCGGTCGCCCATGTTGACCTCGGCGTAGGCGATCGTGCCGTCGCCGTTGATCTGGCGGGCGCCCTCGGGGCTGTAGGGGCTGACGATGTCGCCGGGGGCCACGGCCTTGTCGACCCTGGCGAACAGCTGCTCCATGCCCCGCTGGACCTCGGGGTCACGGACGTCGTCCGCCTGGAACACGACCTGGCCGGCGGCGCCGGCCCGGGTGTCGAACCCGTGGGCCTCCATGAGGTCGACGGCGTTCTGGCTGTCCGAGCCGGGCAGCTCGAACTTGTCGAGGAACTTGCCCCCGACCGTGGAGTTGAGGCCCACCAGGCCGACCAATAGGACGACCCAGACGCCGAGGACGGACCAACGGCGCCGGTGGCACAGGCGGGCGAGGCGCTTGAGCATGGGGGACCACCTCCGGGACGAGCACGCGCTATGAATCGCCCTGCAAGTCGGCGGCGGAAGGGCAAGAATTACCTTAGTGGCTAAGACTCTTAGCCACAAGTACCATTTGCGTCGAGCGTAGATCCGATGAGCGAGCAACCGACGTCACCCCCCGACCGGGAGGGCCGCAGCCGGGCGGCGATGACCGAGACGCTGGTCAGCGCCGGGCGCGCGCTCGGCCACGCCTCCTCGATGTTCAACCACGCCTGCGCCGAGCGGCTGGGCCTGCACCCCACCGACTGGGAGTGCGTGACCCTGCTCGACGACGCTCCCGGCGGCCTCACCGCCGGGCAGCTGGCCGAGCTGACCGGTCGCACCACCGGGGCCATCACCGGCGTCATCGACCGGCTGGAGGCGGCCGGGTTCGCCCGCCGGGCCCGCGACCCCGCCGACCGGCGCCGGGTGGTGGTCGAGCTCGACCCGACCAAGCTGGGTGAGGCCGCGCCGGTCATCGGCGGGATGATCGCCGACATGGTCGCCCTCCAGTCCGAGTTCAGCGAGGACGAGCTGCGGGCGGTGGTCGACGTGCTGACCCGGGCGGGCGGGATCCTGCGGGCCCACGCCCTGGACATCCGGGCCCAGACCCGCGCCGCGGGCTGAGCGGGGGCCGGCTCGGGCCGCCCCGGCGGCTCAGGCCGTCAGCCGGGGGCCGAGGTGGTCGAGCAGGTCCTTGATCGGGACCCGGTCCTGCGCCATCGAGTCGCGGTCGCGCACGGTCACCGCGTGGTCGTCCAGGCTGTCGAAGTCGACCGTCACGCAGTAGGGCGTGCCCAGCTCGTCCTGGCGGCGGTAGCGGCGGCCGATCGCCTGCGTCTCGTCGTAGTCGCACATGAAGTGCGGCTGGAGCTGGGCCAGCACCTCGTTGGCCGGGGCCTGGAGCTCGGGCTTCTTGGACAGCGGCAGCACCGCCACCTTGTAGGGCGCCAGCCGGGGGTGCAGGCGCAGCACGGTCCGGGTCTCGCCCTGGCCCTGGCCCTCCCGGGCCACCTCCTCCTCGGCGTAGGCGGCCATGAGGAAGGCCATCGCCGTGCGGGTGGCGCCGGCCGCCGGCTCGATCACGTGGGGGATGTAGCGCTCGCCGGCGGCCTGGTCGAAGTACTCGAGCCGCTCGCCCGAGCGCTCGGCGTGCTGGCGCAGGTCGTAGTCGGTGCGGTTGGCGATGCCCTCGAGCTCGTCCCAGCCCCAGGGGAACAGGTACTCGACGTCGCTGGTGCCGACGGAGTAGTGGGACAGCTCGTCGGCGTCGTGGGCCCGCAGCCGCAGGCGGTCGGCGGGCATGCCGAGGTCGAGGTACCACTGCATGCGCTCGCGGCACCAGTACTCGTACCACCGGGGGCCGTCGGCCGGGGGCACGAAGTACTCGAGCTCCATCTGCTCGAACTCGCGGGTGCGGAACACGAAGTTGCCCGGCGTGATCTCGTTGCGGAACGACTTGCCGATCTGGGCGATGCCGAACGGCGGCCGCTTGCGCGACGTCTCCAGCACGTTCTTGAAGTTGACGAACATGCCCTGGGCGGTCTCGGGGCGCAGGTAGACCTCGGCGCCCTTGCCCTCGACCGGGCCGGCGTAGGTCTTGAACATCAGGTTGAACTGGCGGGCCTCGGTGAAGCTGTGCTCGGAGCCGCAGTTGGGGCACACCTCGGGGTCGGCGAGCTTGTCGAGCCGGAACCGCTCGTGGCACTTCTTGCAGTCGACCAGCGGGTCGGTGAAGTTGGCCAGGTGCCCGGACGCCTCCCAGATGGCGGGGGGCGAGAGGATGGCGGCGTCGAGGCCGACGACGTCGTGGCGCAGCTGCACCATCGAGCGCCACCAGGCGTCCTTGACGTTGCGCAGGAGCAGCACGCCGACGGGCCCGTAGTCGTAGGTCGAGCGGAAGCCGCCGTAGATCTCGGCGGAGGGGAACACGAAGCCCCGCCGCTTGCACAGGTTGACGACCTTGTCGAACAGCGCGGGGTCGGCCTGGGGCTCGGGCATGGCGACCCAGTGTAGGGAGCGGGCGGCTCGCGGCCGCACGGGGTTTGGGCTGGTGATGCGCACGACCGGGTGACGGGGCGGTGGTAGAACCACGGGGGTGAGCGCCTACCAGTATCCGGCCTCGGCCCCGGCCGCCCCCTACGCCATGGACGCGGCGACCGACCCCACCGCGGTGATGGGCCGCCGGATCGGCGCCTGGATCGTCGACCTGCTCCTCTTCCTGCTGCTGTCGTCGTTCTTCGGGCCGACGCCGCTCAGCCCGCTGGCCCAGTACGTCGAGGTGCCCCCGGGGGTGACCGACGCCTGCGGGACGCTGCGGGACAACGGCGACGCCGCCGGCTGCGTCGAGGTCGGCGACCGGGCGTACTTCACGAGCGACGGCGACGCCGCCATCCAGGCGCTGGTGTCGCTGGCCTGGTTCATCCTGATCTACGGCGTGCTGCAGGGGCTCAAGGGGGTCACGCCGGGCAAGGCGCTGTTCGGCGTGCAGGTGGTCGACCGCCAGGGACAGCCGCCCGGGGTGGGCAGATCGCTGTTGCGGTCGATCCTGTGGATCGTCGACGGCGCCCCGTGGTGCTTCCCGCTGGTCGGGCTGATCACGGCGATGGCGACGAAGGGCCACCGGCGGGTGGGCGACATGGTCGCCAACACGCTGGTGGTCGGGAAGGCCTACGCCGGCCGGCCGCCGGTCGTCCCGGGCCTGACGGCGCCCCAGGGCCCCATGGGCTGGGCCCCCGGCGGCTACGGCGCCCCGCCCCCGGGCTGGGGGCAACCGGGCTACCCGAGCGGCCAGCAGCCCCCGGGCCAGCCGTGGGGCGCTCCCCCGCCCGCCGCCCCGGGCTGGGCCCCGCCCCCGGCCGCGCCGACCGACACCCCGTCCCCGACGGCGTCGCCCTACGCGCCACCGGGCGGCCCCACGCCCGCGCCGTCGCCCTACGCCCCGCCCGGCGCCTCCGCCTCCGCACCCGCACCCGGCGCCTCCGGCGAGACACCCGCCCCGTCGCCCTACGCCCCGCCCGGCGGCCCCGCACCCGCACCCGGCGCCTCCGGCGAGACGCCCCCGTCGCCCTACGCCCCGCCCGGCGGCCCCGCGCCCGCCCCGTCGCCCTACACCCCGCCCGGAGGACCCGGCACGGCCCCCTCCGGCGAGCCCGACGCGACGGCATCGCCCAGCAGCCCGTCGGGCGAGACGCCCGCCCGATCGCCGTTCGCCATGCCCCCCGCCTCCGGCGAGACGCCGGCGGCCACGCCGTCGGGGCCCGACGCCCCCGACGAGCCAGCAGTCGGCGACGTCCGCGGCCCCGGCAGCGCCGGCACCGTGGGCGGGGTCATCGACTCGCCCGGCAGCGCCGGCACGGCCGAGCCGTCCGGCGCCCAGCCGGTCCCCGAGGCCGACGCCACCGAGGTCCAGCCGAGCATCACCGACCCCACCGAGGTCCAGCGCGGCGAGGGTGACCGCACCGAGGTCCAGCCCACCGCCGACCCCACCGAAGTCCAGCCGGCCGGACAGGGCGGCGGCGGCTACAACCCCCAGTGGGACGCCGCCCGCAACACCTACATCGTCTGGGAGCCCAACCAGGGCCGCTGGCTCGGCTGGGACGACACCGCCAAGGAGTGGAAGCCCCTCTAGCCCGGGGCCCTAGGCCCGGTGCAGGGTGTTGACCGAGCGCAGCCGGCGCTCGAGGTGGTGCTCCATCGCCCGCACCACGAGGTGGTCCACCTCCGACACGACCGGCGGGCGGGTCTCGGCCAGCGCCGCCCCCAGCCGGCCGCCCAGCATGTCCTGGAGCACCGCCACCGCCTCGGGGCTGATCGCCGGCCCCAGCCGGTGGGCCGCGCACCGCAGGCCGCCCTCCTCCAGGGCCCACGACACCAGCGGCCCCTCGCTGCCGCAGGCCACGCAGGTGTCGACCTCGGGCCGGAACCCCTCCAGCGCCAGCGCCTTCAGGAAGAAGCCGGGCACGACCATCGGCGCGTCCGACGCCGCCAGGGTCCGCAGCGCCCCGACCAGCATCTCGTAGAGCCGGGCGTTGGCCTCGCGCTCCTGGCACAGCTGGTCGGCCACCTCCAGCATGCTGATCGCCCGGGCCACCCGGTCGAAGTCGTCCCGCAGCGCCCGGAAGTGGTCGACGGTCTCGGCCTGGGACACGATGTCGAGGTCGCCCCGGCCCTCGTAGAGCAGCAGGTCGACGTGGCTGGCCGGCTCCAGCCGGCCGCCGAAGCGGCTCTTGGTCTTGCGCACGCCCTTGGCCACCGCCCGCACCTTCCCGTGGCCCCGGGTCAGCACCACCACGATGCGGTCGGCCTCGCCCAGCCTGTAGGTGCGCAGCACCACGCCGCGGTCGTGGTAGAGCGGCACGGCGGCTCAGGCCCCGGTCATCGGGTGCGCACGCCCCCGAAGCGGCGGTCGCGGCTCTGGAACTCGCGCACGGCGTCGAACAGGTGCTCGCGCCGGAAGTCGGGCCACAGCACGTCGGTGAACACCAGCTCGCTGTAGGCCAGCTCCCACAGCAGGAAGTTGGAGATCCGGTACTCGCCCGAGGTGCGCACGACCAGGTCGGGGTCGGGCATCTCGGGGTCGTAGAGGTGGGCCCGGATCCGCTTCTCCGACACCTTGTCGGCCGGCGTCCCCGCCGCCACCAGGGCCCGCACGGCGTCGACGATCTCGGCCCGGCCGCCGTAGTTGAAGGCCATCGTCAGCGTCATGCGCCGGTTGTGCCGGGTCAGCTCGACGGCGTCGTCGATGCGCCGCAGCACCCGCCGGGGCACCCGCCAGTCCCGCCGGCCGATGAACTTGATGCGCACGCCCTTGGCGTGCAGCTCGTCCTGCCGGCGCAGCAGCAGCTGCTCGTTGAACCCCATGAGGTAGCGGACCTCGTCGGCCGGCCGCCGCCAGTTCTCGGTCGAGAAGGCGTAGACGGTCAGCCACCGCAGGCCCATGTCGAGCGCGCCCTCGACGGTGTCGAACAGCGCCTGCTCGCCCGCGGCATGCCCGTCGGTGCGGGGCAGCCCCTTGCGCTCGGCCCAGCGCCCGTTGCCGTCCATGACGCAGGCGATGTGGCCGGGGATGCGGTCGGGGTCGATGCCGTCGGGGATCACCTGGGCAAACTACCGCCTGGCGGGTAGACGAAGGGGTAGGCGGGGCCCCATCCCGGGCCCCTTCGAGGCCCCGAGGTGACCCGTGCTCGAACGCCTGTGCCGACGGCTTCCCTGGCTACGCACGGTGCTGGCGGTGAACCAGAGGGTGTCCGACGTGGGGGGCGGCCCGCTGTCGTCGTCGATCACGCTGGCCGGGTTCCTGTCCCTGTTCCCGCTGATGCTGGTCGGCATCTCGGTGCTCGGTTTCATCTCCGCCGGCAACAGCGACTTCCCCCAGAACGTCGTCGACCAGCTCGGCCTCACCGGCGAGGCCGCCAACCAGGTGCTGAACGCGATCGCCACCGCCGAGCAGAGCCGGCGGGCCGCCTCGGTGGTCGGCCTGGTGGGCCTGCTGTGGGCCGGGCTCGGCGTGGTGGGGACCCTGGGGCAGGCCTTCAACGCCACCTGGCAGGTCACGGGCCGGGGCTGGAAGGGCAAGGGGTTCGACCTGGCCTGGCTGGTCGGGGCGGGCATGCTGTTCCTGCTGTCGCTGGCCATGGGCGGGGTGTCGGGCCGGCTGCCGGGGCCGGCCATCGTCCCCACGGTGATCCTGGCCCTGGGGCTCGACGTCGTGATCTTCCTGTGGATGTTCCGGGCGCTGACCAACGTGGCCGTGGGTTGGCGCGACTTCCTGCCGGGGGCGCTCGCCGGCGCCGTGGGGCTGGAGGTGCTCAAGCTGGTCGGGACCGTCTACGTGCCCCGGCTGGTGTCCTCGTCCTCGGCGCTCTACGGGTCGCTGGGGGTCGTGTTCGCCATCCTGGCCTGGCTGGCGCTGTTCTCCCGGCTGACCGTGTATGCGTCGGCGTTCAACGTGGTGCGCCACGAGCAGCGGTACGGGACCGTGACGGTCGAGATCAAGGTGCCCCGGATCTCGGGGGAGGTGCCGCTGGAGGCCAACCGGGGCGGGGCGGTCAGCGAGGCGACCGGCTCGCAACCCGACGGCTGATCGGGTTCCGGCTTCGCTGTCACACCCCGTGCCTACCCTGACGGTGTGCCCGCCGAGGTCACCGCCACGCCCTACGGCCGTCCCGCCCTTGCCGCCCTGCGCGCCGCCGTCGCCGCGGGCAAGGCCGGCGACCCGCTCGCCCCCGTCACGGTGGTGGTCCCGACCAACCACGTGGGGGTGACGGCCCGCCGCCGGCTGGCGGGCGGGGCGTTCGGGGTGGTGACGGGACGGGGGGCGGGGGTGGCGGCGGTGAGCTTCCTGACCGCCTACCGGCTGGCCGAGCTGCTGGGCGCCCCGGCCCTGGCCGCCGCCGGCCGCCGCCCGGCGTCGCCCCCGGTGGTGGCCGCCGCGTTCCGCCGGGTCCTGGCGGCCGAGCCGGGCATGTTCCGGCCGGTGGCCGACCACCCCGCGACCGAGACGGCGCTGGTCGGGACGTATGCCGAGCTGGCCGAGGTCACCCCGGCGGCGCTCGACGCGCTGGCCCGGGCCGGCCGCCGGGCCCACGAGGTGGTCCGCCTGTGCCGCCAGGCCCGCGACCGGCTGGCCGCGGCGTGGTACGACCCGACCGACCTGTGCGCCGCGGCCGCCGCCGCCCTCGACGGCCCCGGCGGCGACCGCCTGGCGGCCGAGCTGGGGCACGTGATCGTGTACCTCCCCCAGGACCTCCGCCCGGCCCCGACCGCCCTGCTGGCCACGGTGACCCGCCACTGCCCGGCCACGGTGGTGGTCGGCCGCACCGATCACCCCGACGCCGATGCCGGCGTCGACCACACGCTGGCCCGGCTCGGCCTGGCCCCGCCGGTCCGTCCGCCCGAGCCGGCGCAGCCGACGCTCCCGTTCGACGCTCCCTCCCCCGGGGCCTCCCCGGCCCCCACGGCGTCCGACCCGGTGGCGGCGGTGCCGGCCGGCGAGACCCGGATCCTCACCGCCTCCGACGCCGACGACGAGGTGCGGGCGGCCGTGCGGGCGGTCATCGACGCCACGCGGGGCGGCACGCCGCTCGACCGCATCGCCGTGCTCTACGGCACCGAACGGCCCTACGGCCGGCTGCTGCACGAGCACCTCGGCGCCGCCGGCGTGCCCCGCAACGGGGCCGCCGTCCGCCCGCTCGCCGCCAGCGTGGCCGGCCGGGCGCTGCTCGACCTCCTCGCCCTGGCCGACCACGACTTCCGCCGGGCCGACGTCGTCGGCCTCCTGGCCCGGGCCGGCGAGGGCGTCCCCGCCGCGGCGTGGGAGCGCATCTCGCGCCGGGCCGGCGTCGTGTCCGGCCGCTCCGACTGGGACCACCTGCTCGGCCGCCTCTCCCGCGAGCTCGACGAGCGGGCGGCGGCCTCCGAGGCCACGGGCCGTGACCCCGACGTCGAGGTCCCGACCGGCCCCCGGGCCGGCACCGGCGCCAGCGTCAGCGAGGCCGGTGCCGTCCGCCGCCAGGCCGAGCGCACCCGCGAGCTGCGCGGCCGGGCGCTGGCGCTGATCGACGGCATCGGCGAGGCCCGGTCCCGCCCCGCGCCGTGGGCCGCCCGGGTGCGCTGGCTCCGGGCGCTGGTGGCCCGTACCGGCGACGCGGTCACGCCCACCGGTTCCTGGCCCGCCGACGAGATCCGGGCGGCCGAGAAGATCGACGCCGCCCTCGACCGCCTGGCCGGCCTCGACACGGTCGACGACCCCGCCCCGCTCGACGTGTTCCGGCGCACGCTCGAGCTCGAGCTCGACGCCGACCTCGGCCGTCTCGGCCGGTTCGGCGAGGGGGTGCTGGTGGGCCCGCTCGACTACGCGGTCGGCCTCGACCTCGACCTCGTGGTCGTGCTCGGCCTGGCCGAGGGCAGCCTCCCCGCCCCGGTGCGCGACGACGCCCTCCTCCCCGACATCGACCGGGCCGCCGCGGGCGGCGAGCTGCCGCTGCGGCGCGACCGGGTCGGCCGGGAGCACCGGCGGCTGCTGGCGGCCCTGGCCGCCGCCGACCGCCACCTGCTGTGCGTCCCCCGGGGCGACCTGCGGGCCACCAGCGAGCGGGTGCCGTCCCGCTGGGCGGTCGACGCCGCCGAGGGGCTCGGCGCCGACCGGGCCGGCCCCGACGTCCTCGGCCCCCGGGGCGCCCCGTGGCTCGAGGTCGTCCCGTCGTTCGCCCACGGCGTCACCCACGTGCCCTTCCCCGCCACCGAGCAGGAGTATCGGCTGCGGGCGGGCCCGGCCGCCCCGCCCGACCCGCTGGTGGCCCGGGGTGGCGAGGTCATCCGGGCCCGGCGCAGCGCGGCGTTCACCCGCTTCGACGGCAACCTGGCCGGCGCCGACGTCCCGTCCCCGGTCGACGACGTCGTCTCGTCCACCCGGCTGGAGTCGTGGGCGGTGTGCCCGTTCGCCTACTTCGGGCGCCGGCTGCTGCGGATCGAGCCGGTGGAGGACCCCGAGGACACGATGCAGATGTCGCCCCTGGACCGGGGCGCGCTGCTCCACGCCGTGCTCGAGCAGTTCATCGCCGACGTGCTGGCCCGCCCGCCCGAGCACCGGCCCGGCCCCGGCGACGACTGGTCGGCCGACGACCGGGCCCTGCTGCGGCGCATCACCGAGCAGGTGTGCGACGACTACCAGGCTCGGGGCGTCACCGGTCGCCCGGTGTTCTGGCGGCGCGACCGGGCCCAGCTGCTGGCCCAGGTCGACCGGTTCCTCGACGACGACCGTGACAAGCGGCGGGCGGGCGGCGCCCGACCCATCGCCGCCGAGTACGCCTTCGGGCTCGACGACGGCATCCCGCCGGTCGGCATCGCCCTGCCCGACGGCCGCACGCTGCGGTTCCGGGGGTCGGCCGACCGCATCGACGAGGTCCCCGGCGGCGGCCTGCTGGTCCTCGACTACAAGACCGGGCGCCCCGACGAGTACAAGGCGCTCGGTCCCGACAACCCCGACGAGCGGGGCACCAAGCTCCAGCTGGCGGTGTACGCCCAGGCCGCCCGGGCCGCCGCCGGGCGCCCCGACGCCCCGGTGACCGCGCAGTACTGGTTCGTGTCCGACCGGGGCGACTTCGCCCGGCTCGGCTACGAGGTCGACGGCCCGGTCCTCGGCCGGGTGGCCGGCACGCTGGCCACGATCGTGGCCGGCATCGAGCAGGGCGTGTTCCCGTCCCACCCCGACGACCAGTTCAAGCCGTGGGTCGTGTGCCCCTACTGCGACCCCGACGGCATGGGGGTCGCCGAGCTCCGCCGCCAGTGGGAGCGCAAGCGCTCCGACCCGGCCATGGCCCCCTACGCCGACCTGGTCGAGCCCGTCCCCGAGGGCGAGCCCGATCCCGAGCCCGCACCCGACGCCCCGGCGGCGGTCCGATGACGCCGGCCACCTCGCCCGCCCCGCCCGCCCCGCTCGCCCCGCCCGACCAGGCCGCCCGGGACACGATCGTGGGCGAGCTCGGGGCCACGCTGTTCGTCGAGGCCGGGGCCGGGTCGGGCAAGACGCGGGCGCTGGTCGACCGGGTCGTGCGGCTGGTCACGTCGGGCACCGCCGAGCTCGGCGCCGTCGCCGCCATCACCTTCACGGAGAAGGCCGCGGCCGAGCTGCGCGACCGGCTGCGGCGCCGGCTCGACGCCGAGGGCGTCGCGGCCCGGGCGGCCGGCGACGGGGCCACGGCCGACCGCTGCCGCCAGGCCCTCGACGACCTCGACGGGGCCGCCATCGGCACGCTGCACAGCTTCGCCCAGCGCATCCTCACCGAGCACCCCATCGAGGCCGGGCTGCCGCCCCGCATCGAGGTGCTCGACGAGGTCGGCTCGGCCGTGGCCTTCGACGACCGCTGGGCCGGCTTCCTCGACCAGCTGCTGGCCGACCCCGCGGTCGAGCGGCCGCTCCTGCTGGCCACCGCGGCCGGCGTCCGCCCCGAGCACCTCAAGCTCATCGCCCTCGCCTTCAACCAGAACTGGGACCTGGCCGCCGCCCGCGCCCCGAGCGAGGCTCCCGAGGTCCGCCAGTGGACCCGCACGCTCGACGCCCTGCTGGCCGAGGTCGACGAGCTGTGCGCCGAGGTCGAGCACTGCTGCGACGACGGCGACCGGTTCCCGCCCCAGCTGGCCGAGCTGGCCGGGTGGTCCCGGCGGGTGGCCGCCGCCAGCGACGAGTACGCCCAGCTCCTCCTGCTCGGCAGCGTCCCCAAGGCCCGGGCCGGCGGGCGCAAGGACAACTGGCCCGGCTACGACCTGGCCGCGCTCAAGGACCGGTTCAACGACGCCAAGGATCGCCTGCGGGGCCTGCGCAGCGAGGTGGCCTACGAGGCGGTCATGCGGCTGGCCGTCGACCTGCGCCGGTTCACGCTGGAGGCGGCGGGCGAGCGGCGCCGGGCCGGCGAGCTCGAGTTCCACGACCTGCTCGTGCTCGCCCGCGACACCCTGCGCCACCCGGCCGGCGGGCCCGCGGTGCGGGCCGCCCTCCGCCGCCGCTACCGCCACCTGCTCATCGACGAGTTCCAGGACACCGACCCCATCCAGATCGACCTGGCCGTCCTCATCGCCGGCGAGAGCGACGGCGACGGCGACGCCCCCTGGGACGCCATCCCCACCCGGGACGGCCACCTCTTCTTCGTCGGCGACCCCAAGCAGTCGATCTACCGCTTCCGGCGGGCCGACATCTCGCTGTTCCTGCAGGCGGCCGAGCGGTTCGGTGCCGGCGGGCGGCGGCTGGCGCTCACCACCAACTACCGCACCGGCGCCGCCATCATCGACCTGGTCAACGCCACCTTCGGCGACCTGATCAAGGCGGTCGAGGTGGCGGGCAACAAGTCCCAGCCCGCCTACGAGCCGCTCGTGGCGGTCCGGCCCGACGCCCCCGCCGGCCCGGCGGTGGCGGTGATCGGGGCCGAGATCCACGGGGACAAGCCGAGTGCGGCCGAGCTGCGCCGGCGCGAGTCGGCCGACGTGGCCGCCACCATCGGGCGCATCCTGGCCGAGGGCTGGGCGGTCGACGACGCCCCGCCCGGCGGCCCGCCGGCCTGGCGCCCGGCCCGGCTGGGCGACATCACCATCCTGCTGCCGACCCGCATGTCGCTGCCGGCGCTCGAGGACGCGCTGGGCTCGGCCGGCATCTCCTACCGGGCCGAGTCGGCCTCGCTCGTCTACGCCAGCCGGCTGGTGCGCGACCTGCTGCTCACGCTGCGGGCCATCGACGACCCCAGCGACGAGCTGACGACCGTGGCCGCCCTGCGCTCGCCGCTGTTCGCCTGCGGCGACGACGACCTCTACCGCTACCGGCGCGACCACGAGGGCAGCTTCGACCACACCCGGCCGCCGCCCGACGGCGTGCCCCCCGGCGACCCGGTGGCCGCCGGCCTCGCCTACCTGCGGGCCATGCACGCCGAGCGGCGCTGGCTCACCCCCAGCGAGCTGGCCGACCGGGTGGTGCGCGACCGCCGGGTCCTCGAGCTGGGCGAGGCCGACGGCCGGCCCCGCGACCTGTGGCGGCGCATCCGCTTCGTGGTCGACCAGGCCCGGGCCTGGACCGACGCCACCGACGGCACGCTGCGCCAGTACCTGGCCTGGATCCGCCAGCAGACCGCGCCCGGCACCCGGGTGGCCGAGGCCGTGCTGCCCGAGACCGACGACGACGCGGTGCGCATCCTCACCGTGCACGCGGCCAAGGGCCTGGAGTTCCCGATCACGATCCTGGCCGGGCTGTCGACCCAGCCCTACCGCAGCCGGGCCGGGGCCGAGGTGGTGTGGCCGCCGGGCGGGTCGTGCATGATCCGGGTGGGCCGGTCGGTGGTGTCGGAGACGTTCGAGGAGCACCGGCCGATCGACGAGCAGATGTCGCACGACGAGCGCATCCGCCTGCTCTACGTGGCCTGCACCCGAGCGCAGGACCACCTGGTCCTGTCGCTGCACCGCAAGGCCCGGGCCGCCCCGGCCGACAGCGCCACCCGGCTCACCAGTGCCGAGCTGCTGGCGATGGCGCTCGACGACGACCTGGCCGCCCTGCCCGACGCGGCCGCCCCCGTCGCCGCCGGGCCGCCCGCCGGTCCCCGGCCCACCGGGCCCGCGGACGCCGCCGCCTCGGCCAACGGCGCCGGCCTGCCGAGCCTCGAAGACTGGCGGCGGCAGCGGGACACGGCGCTGGCGGTCGCCGTCGTGCCCGGGACCGTGGCCGCCACCGCCCTGACCGACGACGGCCGGCCCGACGCCGTGGCCGACCCCGGCCTCCACAAGCGCCCCCGCGACCTCGACCTGCCGCCGTGGCAGAAGGGGCGCTACGGCACCGCCGTCGGCCGGGCGGCCCACGGGGTGCTCCAGACGATCGACCTCGCCACCGGCGCCGGGCTGGCCGAGGCCGTCGCCGCCCAGGCGGTGGCCGAGGGCGTCGTCGGCCTCGAGGACCACCTGGCCGCCCTGGTCCGGGCCGCGCTGGCGGCCCCGGCCGTGGCCGAGGCGGCCACGCGCCCCCGGTGGCGGGAGGTCTACGTCGGCGTCCCCCTCGGCGGCGGCCGGACGCTGGAGGGCTACGTCGACCTGCTCTACCGGCGCGACGACGGCCTGGTGGTGGTCGACTACAAGACCGGCCCGGCCGGCCTCGACGCCGACCTCGAGCCGCTGGTCGCCCGCTACCGCATGCAGGGCGCGGCCTACGCCCTGGCCGTGGCCGACGCCACCGGCGAGCCGGTCGTCGACGTCGTGTTCGTGTTCCTCACGCCCGAGGGGGCGGTCGAGCGCCGGCTCCCCGACCTGGCGGCGGCGGCGGCCGAGGTGCGGGCCAAGGCCGCCGCCGGCGACGACGGGCTGGTGACCACGTGACCGCGACCATCACCCCGCCGCCGCAGGACCCCGGGCTACGGTCGGCCGCCGTGCCCGATCCCGGAATCGACGCCGCCCTCGCCGGGCTCGTGCGCGAGCTGCCGGGCGGCGGCGAGGCCCGGCCCGGGCAGGCGCAGATGGCCGGCGCGGTCGCCGGGGCCATCGCCACCGGGCGCCACCTGGTGGTCCGGGCCGGCACCGGGACCGGCAAGACGCTGGCCTACCTGGTCCCGGCCGTGCTGTCGGGCCGCACCGTCGTGGTCGCCACCGCGACCCGAGCCCTCCAGGATCAGCTGGCCGCCAAGGACCTGCCGTTCCTCGAGCGCCACCTCGGCCGGCCGTTCCGGTGGGCGATCCTGAAGGGCCGGTCCAACTACGTCTGCGTGCAGCGCCTGGCCGAGCTCGGCCACGGCGGCGACGGCGACGGCGGCGGCGAGACGTCCGGGCCGGCGGCGCAGCTGGCGCTGGACGGGCTGGCCGAGAGCGTGGCGCCCGGCGAGCTGCGCCGGCTGGCCACCTGGGCCGCCGGGTCGCCGACCGGCGACCGGGCCGAGCTCGACGTCGAGCCCAGCGACGGGGCCTGGGCCGCCGTCAGCACCGGCTCGCGCGACTGCCCCGGCGCCGCCCGCTGCCCGCGGGGCGACCGCTGCTTCGCCGAGCGGGCCCGGGCCCGGGCCGCCGAGGCCGACGTGGTGGTGGTCAACCTCCACCTCTACGGCCTCGACCTGGCGGCCGACGGCGCCATCCTCCCCGAGCACGAGGTCGCCGTCATCGACGAGGCCCACCAGCTCGACGACGTCATCTCCGCCACCGCCGGCGTCGAGCTCGGCCCCGGCCGCTTCACCCAGCTGGGCCGGGTGCTGCGGGGCATCCTGGCCGAGGCCGGCGACACGGTCACCGACGTCCTCGACGGCGCCGGCCTCCTCACGAGCGCGCTGGCCGGGCGGCGCGAGCAGCGCCTCACCACCCCGCTGCCCCCCGAGCTGGCCACCGCCCTGGCCGCGCTGCGGCGCCGGGTCGAGGCGGCCCAGGTGGCACTGCGCAACATCCCCGACAACGTCGGCGACGACGCCGCCGCCCGCGCCCTGCGGGCCCGCCAGGCGGCCACCGCCCTGCTCGAGGACCTCGACGCCGTGGCCGCCCCCACCGACCTGCACGTGCTGTTCGTGACCGGGCCCGACCACGCCCCGGCCCTGCGGCTGGCCCCGCTGGACGTGTCCGGGCTGCTCCGGGAGCGGCTGTGGTCCCAGCGCACCGCCGTGCTCACCAGCGCCACCCTCGCCCCCGGCTTCGCCCCGCGGCTGGGCCTCCCCCAGGGCCCCGAGGAGCTGCTCGACGTGGGCAGCCCGTTCGACTACCCCCGCAACGGCCTCATCTACTGCGCGGCCAAGCTGCCCCGCCCCACCGACCCCCGCTGGGCCGACGCCGCCATCGACGAGCTGGCCGCGCTCATCGCCGCCGCCGGCGGACGCACGCTGGCGCTGTTCACCAGCTACAAGGCGATGCACCGAGCGGTCGAGGCGCTGCGGCCCCGGCTCCCCTACCCACTCGACGCCCAGGGCGACCTGCCCAAGCAGGCGCTGGTCGAGCGGTTCGCCGCCGACCCCGAGACCTGCCTGTTCGCCACCATGAGCTTCTGGCAGGGCATCGACGTGCCCGGACCGTCGCTGTCGCTGGTCACCATCGACCGGCTGCCGTTCCCCCGCCCCGACGACCCACTGCTCCAGGCCCGGCGCGAGCACGCCGGCCCCGGCGCCTTCGGCGCCATCGACGTGCCCCGGGCGGCCACGCTGCTGGCCCAGGGCGCCGGCCGCCTCATCCGCACCGTGGCCGACCGGGGCGCGGTCGCGGTCCTCGACCCCCGCCTGGCCACCGCGAGCTACGGGCCCAAGATCGTCGCCACGCTCCCCCGCATGCGCCGCACCCGCGACCGCTCCGAGATCGAGACGTTCCTGCGCGAGCTGCGGGCGGCCTAGAACCCCAGCCGGTCGAGGGAGCCGGGGCGGCGCTGCCAGTCCTTGTCGACCTTGACCCGCAGCTCCAGGAAGGCGCCCTCGGGCAGCTGCTCGCGCACCGCGGTCCCGACCTGCTTGAGCACGGCGCCCCGGTGGCCGATCACGATCCCCTTCTGCGACTGACGCTCGACCAGGATCTCGCAGGTGATGTGGGGCCACTCCCACTCGGTGACCCGGGTGGCGATCGAGTGGGGCAGCTCCTCCCGGGCCACGGCCAGCAGCTGCTCCCGCACCAGCTCGGCCACGTGCAGCGCCTCGGGGACGTCGCTCACCATGCCCTCGGGGTAGTAGCGGGGACCGACCGGCAGCCGGCTCACCAGGTGCTCGACCAGTGCGGCGACCCCCTTGCCGGTCCGGGCCGACACGGGGAAGTAGTCGGAAAGGTCCAGCTCGGCCGCCGCCGCCAGCTGGGCCAGCACCTCCCCGGGCTTGGCGATGTCGACCTTGTTGACCACCACCACGGCGTCGGCCGGCACCCGGGCCGCCACCCAGCGGTCACCGGGACCCAGCGGCGCGGTGGCGTCGATGACCAGGGCGACGGCGTCGACGTCGCCGATCGACGCCTCGGCCGCGGTGTTGAGCCGCTCACCGAGCGGGGTGCGGGGCTTGTGGATGCCGGGGGTGTCGACGAACACGACCTGGGCGTCCGGGCGGTCGAGCACGCCCTGGATGCGGTGGCGGGTGGTCTGCGGCTTGTCCGAGACGATGGCCACCTTGTGGCCGAGGATGCGGTTCAGCAGCGTCGACTTGCCGACGTTGGGCCGCCCGACCAGGGTGACGAAGCCGGAGCGGAACCCGCCCTCGGCGCCCCCGCCCCGATCGTCCTGCTCCTGCGCCACCCCGGCACGCTACCCAGCGGCAGCGTGCCGGGGGAACGCCACGGTCAGTGGCCCACCTCGGTGGTCGCGATGTTCACGTTCGGGTTCTCGCCGCTGAACAGGCCCCACGGCGACTCCCACCCGGGGACCTGCCACAGGTGGCCCATCCACATCGGCTTGCCGAACGGCATGCCCTTGCGCCCGCCGATCGAGTCGCACAGCGCCTGCGGCGTGCTGTCGGGGCCGACGACCAGGCCGCCGAGGATGCAGAGCGACGGGTGGACGTGCCACATGTCGTTGGGGCCGGTGAACCCGGCCGGCGCCTTGTCGCCCAGCACGCCGTAGCTGAGGCCGATCAGCTTGGAGCTCGGCTCGTTGCCGTTGTAGAGCAGCATCTCGGGCTCGCCGGGCTTGAAGCCGTCGCGGGTGAGCCGGTCGACGTTCAGATAGTGGGCCCCGATGCCGGGGACGTACGGCGTGACCTGGATGAACCCGGCCTTCATGGCGTCGGCGGCCGTGGCCATCTTGGGGATCACGGTGCCGGCGACCTCCAGCTCCTTCTGGAGCTTGGCCTGATCGGCGGGGTTGGTGATCTCCTGCCACTGCTCGACGCCGTGCATGTGCATCGACGGCATCGCGCTGTTGGTGGCGTCCTCGCCGTTGAGGGCGTTGTCGACCGTCCACTTCGTGAACCTGTCGATCACGGCGGCCTGCTCGTCGGCCGGCAGCGCCTGCACGACACGCGACCGGGTGCGCAGGATGTTCGCCAGGTAGGCGCGGTTGACCTGCTTGAACTGGTTGATCTGGTCGGTCTGCAGGTGGCCGCTCAGGGCCGCGTAGCGGGTCTTGTCCCAGTTGGCCGGCGTGGCCGTGGCGCCCGCGGTGCCGTGATCGTGGCCGCCGCCACCGGCGGCCTCGTCGTGGGCCCCGCCCCCGTGGGCGTCGCCCGCGGCGTGGGTGTGGCCGCCGCCGAGCGACGGCACCACCGAGGCGGTGACGACGGCGATGACGGCCAGCGCCGGCACGCCGGCCACGGCCAGTGGGGTGAGGTTCACCGGGCGGTCGACCAGCCAACCGAAGGCCAGGGCGAGGGCGGCGACGACGGCCAGCACCTCGAGGCCGCTCGCCAGCGAGTCGGGGAAGCCGACCGGCTCGGCCGCCTGGCCGGGCAGGCCGGACGTGCGCGACAGCAGCCACACCCCGGCCACGACGGTGTTGAGCGCCGCCGAGCCGAGCAGCCAGGCCCGGGCCGGCCGCCAGTCGAAGGCCAGGGCCATCGCCCCGCCCAGCTGGGCCCAGGCGACCGTCAGGAAGAAGATCCCGTGCGAGGTCTGCTGGCTCAGGTGCTCTGGCGCGAACGCGAAGTGGATGACGGCGGCGCCCAGCATGGCCAGCGCAGCCAGCCAGCGGGCGACGTCTCGCACGGTCACGTCGTCGCGTGCGGTTCTCACGGCTCGTACGGCATCGTCTGTCACGGCGGACATGGCGATGTTCCTCCCCTCGGGCGGCCACCCTGGAACGAGGCCGAGCGGGCCTCGACGGAAAGATTACTCGCAGTAAGCGTGCGTTGTCAGCGGGGACGTTCGACCCGGACGCGAACGTCGGCCGTGAGGTGGTCGAACCCGAGGGCGCCGCCGACGCCGGGCGGCATGAACCGGGGCGGCACCGCGGCCGCGTGCCCGGCGACGACGTCGCCCCGCCCGTCGCCGTCGGTGTCGACCACCCGCAGGTCGACCACGGTCGTGGGCCGGCGGCCCATGGCGCCGAGCGACGTGCGGGCCTCGTCCTCGACCGCGGCCAGCCGGGCCGGGCTCGGGTCACCCCGGGCGGCCCGGGCGGCGGCGTCCGCCAGCGCGCCGCGCAGCGTCGAGGCGGCGTAGAGGCCGAAGGTCACCTGCACGGCCAGGAACAGGAAGGCCAGGAACACGCCCATCCCGATGGCGGCCGACAACACCCCGGCGCCCCGGTCGGCCTCGTCGGTGTCGTCGTGGGGCTCAGCCGTCACCGATCTGCTCGACCTTGTCCTCGGTGCGGTCCTGGATGCCCTTCCACATCGTGTTGAACGCCAGCCACATGGCGGCGCCGATGGCCGCCATGATCAGCACGACGATGGCGGCGGAGATGACGCCCTCGCCCCGGTCGTCCCATCGGTCTCGCCTGGCCATGGTGGCTCCTCTCAGGTGGTGGTGAAGAGGCGCAGGGCCTCGATGAACGGCACGGACAGGAAGATGACGCCGGGGACCAACGTGGCCACGGTGACCGGGATCCACACCTGCTGGCCCCGCCGCTCGATGACCTCGACCAGCTGGCGGTGGACGTCCCGGCGGATGGAGCGGGCCTCCTCGCCGATGAGCCGGCCGAGGTCGCCGGCCTGGCGGTTGAGCGCGAGCACCGACACCAGCCGGCCGAGTGCGTCGACGTCGGCGACCGTCGCCCACTCCCGCAGCGCCTCGACCTCGGTGAGCCCCTGGCGGATGCGGCCCACGACCCGCTCGAGGTCGCGCCCGCAGGCGCCCTTGCCCCGGGCGGCCAGCCGGGACAGCGCCGCCCCCAGCGAGTAGCCGGCGCCGAGCAGCATGCCGAGCTGCTCGGACACGACCGGCAGCTCGAGGAAGATGCGCCGCTGCCAGCGGGCCGACTCCGACGCCAGCCGCTGCTCGACGACCAGGAAGGCCAGGAGCGCCCCGCCGGCCACGAACCCGAGCGCCAGCGGGCCCGACGCCCCGAGCGCCACGGCGGCCAGCGCCCCGGCCACCAGGCCGAGCAGCGTGGTGGCCAGCTGGCGGACCCGGAAGGCGGTCACGTCGAGCGGCGAGTGGACCCGCTCGAGCCGTACGGCCAGCGGCTCGGTCACGCCGAACGCCCGGGCCGCCCGCTCGCCGACGGCGCGGGCCAGCGGGCCGACGACCTGGCCGAACGAGGCGGCCGGCATCACGCCGCCGCCGGCGCGGCGGGCGGCGCCCCCGCCGGGCACGTAGGGCGCCAGCCGGTCGACCAGCGGCCGGCGCCGGAACCAGCGCAGCTCGGACAGCAGCAGGGTGGCCCCGGCGAACATGGCCAGCGCGACGAGGAGGAGCAGGCTCATTCGGTGAACACCCGCTCCTCCTCGGGCAGCGCCAGCAGCCGCCCGGCCCACAGCCAGCAGGCCACGATGCAGGCGATGCCGATCGCCACCATCACCTGCCCCCACGGCGTGCCGTAGGCGGCCCGGCCGTTGCCGACGGTCATGCCGACCAGCGCCATCCCGACCGGCACCAGCAGCACGAACCGCCGGGCGAACCGCACGCCGGCCTGCTTCGAGCGGGCGTCCTTGCGGCCCTGGACGTCGAGGGTGCGGTCCTCGATCAGCGCGTCGAGCCGCCGGTCGAGGTCGGTGCCGCCCACGTCGTGGGCGACGAGCAGGGTCTCGCAGGCGGCGTCGGCGGTCGGGTCGGCCAGCCCGGCCTTGAGCACGGCGACGGTGCGCTCGAAGTCGGTCGACAGCAGCCACTCCCGCTGCGCCGCGGCGAACGCGGGGCGGAGGCTCTCCGGCGCCCGCCGCCCGGCCTCGAACAGGGCCTGTGGCACCGAGCGGCCGAGCGACGACGTGAGGATGCGCATCTCCTCGATCATCCGGGGCCACGCCTCCTGCGCCGCGGCCCGCCGCTCCCGCCGGCGCACCCGGGCGGACGCGACCGGCACCCCGGCTGCAGCCGCGCCCACGGCCAGCGCCGGCAGCGCCGCCCCGAACACGACCAGCCCGCCGACCGCCCCGACCGCGGCCAGCGCCGCGGTCACGGCGGCGAGCTCACGGGGATCGACCTCGCCCAGCCCGGCCCGCGCCAGCAGCTCGCCGGGCCCGGGCCGCGCCCGGCCCGCGCCGCCGCCGGGCACCACCCCGAGGCCACGCCACCCGAGCACGAGGGAGGTGTACAGGTAGAACACCCCGGCCCCACACGCCACCGCCAGCAGCAACCCGGTCACCGGTACGCCACCTCGCCATCGAACGGGCGGACGACCGCCGCCACCACCCCGCAGCCGGCCACCACCGACACACCGAGGTCCAGCAACCCGCTCACCGGTACCCCACCTCGCCATCGAACAGGCGGACGAC
>DATFRN010000037.1:0-4799 GCA_035263165.1 Acidimicrobiales bacterium
AGGAAGGTCTCGGACGTGACGTAACGGACCCGGTAGGCCGGGTAGTTGTCGTTCACGTAGCTGGCGATGGCCTGGAGCAGGTGGGTCTTGCCCAGGCCGGCGTCGCCGTAGATGAACAGCGGGTTCCAGCGGCGGGCGGGCATCTCGGCGACCGACTGGGCCGCGGCGTGGGCGAAGCGGTTCGACCCGCCGATCACGAAGTTCTCGAACGTGTAGCGGGGGTTCAGCTCGACGTCGCCCGGCGGGCCACCGTTGCGGCCGGGGCCGAGGGGGCCGCCGCCGACCGGGGGGCCTTGCTGCGGGGCGCCGGTGGGCATCCCGTTGCCGCCGCCGGTGCTCGGCCCGCCCGCCGGGGTGCGGGCGAGGGGGAACCCGCCGGCCGCCGGGGGGCCGCCCGTCATGCCGGTGGCCGCCGGGGCCTCGGGGGGCGGGACGGTCCACAGCGCGGGGGGCTCGGGCGGCTCGATGCGCAGCACCAGCTCGACGTGGGGGGCGCCGGCCTCGGCCAGGGCGTCGCGGACCAGGCCGAGGTAGCGACCCTCGATCCGCTCCTTGGCCAGCGTGCTGGCCACACCGAGGGTCAGCGTGCGCCCGTCGTAGCCCACGGCCCGCACTCCCTCGAACGCCGTGTGCCACACCGGGTCGGACACCTGGGCCCGCAGCAGCGTTGCGCACATGGTCCACAAGCGGTGCGCATCGCTGATCACGTCAGAACGTCCTCCGGGGCCATGCGGGACATCCACAACACCATCCACACTTGTGGATGACCGCACAAGGATTGACACCAGGTGGCCGCCGGGCGTCGGGGAGCCGTCGACCGCCAGGGGGCGGACCGCCTCCCCGGCTCTGGCGCCCCGACGCGGTGGCCGGGGTCGACGCAAGCTAGCACCGGGGCAGGGCCGGGACCAGGGGTCGTCCACAGGTTGGGGACCGGAACCTGGGGGCGCGGTGTGGACTGCGGCCCTGCCACCGCTAGGTTTTCACGCAGCGCGCGCAGCCCGAGACCGGGCCGGTTGGCGTGGCCTGCCTCCCGGGCTCTAGCGTTGAGGCGGCACCGGCGCGGGTGTCCTACCGCCGCGCGTCGTCGAGTTGGTTTCTATCCCGCCGCTGGCCCCGCTGAGCGCGAGGAGGCCGCGTGGCCGAGGAGGCAGAAGTTGAAGCGCACGTATCAGCCCAACAACCGGAGACGAGCGAAGCGGCACGGCTTTCGCAGCCGGATGCAGACGCGCGCCGGCCGGGCGATCCTCCGCACCCGGCGCCAGAAGGGCCGCGCCCGACTCTCGGCCTGATCGGAAGCGTCGGCGACCGTGCGACCTTCGATGCGCTGGCGCGTGACGGACGACGGGGCCGGCAGGGGCCGGTGACCGTCACCTACCTGCCCGCCGCGGCTGCGCCCCGCCCCTCCGGGGACCGGGTGCGAGTGGCCTATGCCATCGGCCGCCGCGTGGGACCGGCCGTGACGCGCAACCGCGTCCGTCGGCGCCTGCGCGAGGCGGTGCGGGCCCTCGACCGCGCCTCCGGCGGCCTGCCGGCCGGCGCCTACCTCGTGTCGGTGCGCCCCGCGGCCGCCGGGGCGAGCTACGCCGCGCTGCGTGACGACCTGGGCGCCGCGTGCGCCCGGGCCACGGCGGCGGCCACGACCCCGGCCCCTCGGGCCGGCGGGCGGTCCCCGTCATGACGCCGGTCGCCAAAGCCATGCACGGCGGCGTGCGCGCCTACCAGAAGGTGATGGGCGGACGGCCCTCACCGTGCCGTTTCGTGCCCACCTGTTCAAATTACGCCCTCGACGCGCTGGAGCAGCACGGTGCCGTGCGCGGCGGCGCCATGACCCTCCGCCGGTTGCTCCGCTGCCATCCCTGGGGTGGACACGGGTGGGATCCCGTTCCTGAAGGAAAGCACCACTGATGCTCAACGGCCTCTTCGAGCTCGTCGCCGGGACGCTCAACTTCTTCTTTGAGCTGACGCACAACTACGCGATCGCGATCGCCCTGCTCACCTGCGTGGTGATGATCATCACGACGCCGCTGACCCTCAAGGGCACGCGGTCGATGATCGAGATGCAGCGGTTGCAACCGCAGATCCGCCGCATCCAGACGCAGTACAAGGACGATCGCCAGAAGCTCAACGAAGAGTTGATGGCCTTCTACAAGGAGCACCAGATCAACCCGGTGGGCGGCTGCCTGCCGTTGATCATCCAGGCGCCGGTGTTCTCGATCCTCTTCTACGTGATCCGAGGGCTCACGACGCCGGCCAAGTTCGTGGCCGTCCAGGCGATGCTGGCGAGCTACCACCTCACCCCGCCGACCCACACGACGGAGGGCTTCCGACCCAAGTACGTCCACAGCTCGACCGAGCTGTACCAGTCGCTGGTCGGCCACACGACCATGATGTCGTTCGGCATCAACCTGGCCGACAGCGCGGCGGAGGCGCTGACCAAGGGCTTCCTCCACGCCCTCCCCTACCTGCTGCTGGTGGCGATCATCGCCGGGCTCAGCTGGGTCCAGCAGAAGCAGATCATGGGGCGGAACCCCAACGCCGAGGTGACCCAGCAGCAGCAGCTGATGATGCGCATCGGCCCGCTGATGTACGTGTTCTTCGCCTTCATCAGCCCCGCCGCCATCGGCATCTACTTCCTGGTCTCCACCCTCTGGCGGGTGGGCCAGCAGGCGTTCATCACCCGGTCGCTGTACCGGGGCGAGGAGTCCGCCGGAGTCCAGGCCCAGAAGGCCATGGCCGAGATGCGGGCGCAGAAGAAGGCCGAGGGTGGCAACGGCAGCGGCAACGGTGCCAAGGCGGTCAAGGCCGGCAAGGCTGCGCCGGCCCGCAAGGCGACGACCACGGGCGGGGCGCGGCGCGGCGGCAACGGCGCCACCCGGGACAAGGCCGACGCCAGCGACAGCCGACAGCCGGCGGCCAGCGCGGCCGGATCGTCCCCGGGGGCCAAGCCGCACCCCCGCTCCCGCAAGAAGAAGAAGAGGAAGTAGATCGCCGTGGAATGGGTCGTCACGACCGGCCGAACGATCGAGGAGGCCACCGAGGCCGCGCTCGACCAGCTCGGGGTCGACGAACGTGATGCCGAGGTCGAGGTCGTCCAGGAGCCGCAGAAGGGCCTGTTCGGGCGCCTGCGGTCCGAGGCCCAGGTGCGGGCCCGGGTGCGGCCGACGGCGCCGCGGCCCAAGGTCGACCGGCGCGAGCGCCGCCGGGGCGACCGCCGCCGCCGCGAGGGCGGTGGCGAGCGGGCGAAGAAGGGCAGCCGTGAGCGTGTGGGCGCCGGCGGCGCCTCGGGGGCCGGCGGGGACGCCCCGGCGGACGATGACGGATCGACCAGCGAGGGTTCGACGGCGGGTGCGGGCAGAAGTTCGGGGGGCTCGTCGAGCAGCAGGCGGCGCCGGCGGAGCCGCGCGTCGCGTACGGCAGAGGGAGCAATGGTGAGCGAGAGCACGCAGCCGGCCGAGGTGAGCCCGGCCGAGGAGATGGACCTGGACGCCCAGCGGACGGCGGTGGACGAGTTCCTCCGGGACCTCATGGCGGCCTTCGGCCGCGACGATGCCACGGTCTCGGTGACCGTGGCCGAGGACGACGAGGCGCTCGAGGCGACCATCGAGGGGTCGGAGCTCGGCCTCCTGGTGGGCCAGAAGGGCGTGACGTTGGCCGCGGTGCAGGAGTTGGTGCGCAGCATGGTCCAGCGCCAGTTCGTGGGCCAGGCCCACGCCCGGGTGCGGGTCGACGTGGCCGGCTACCGGGCCCGCCGCAAGGAGGCCCTGGAGCGCTTCGCCACCGGCGTGGCCGAGAGCGTGAAGGAGTCCGGCGTGGCCAAGGCCCTCGACCCCATGGGCTCGGCCGACCGCAAGGTCGTGCACGACGTCGTCAACGACATCGACGGCGTGGTCACCGTGTCCGAGGGCGTGGACGCCAACCGCCGGGTGGTCATCCGCCCGGAGTGATCGAGTAATGAACGTGGACGGCCTGCGAGCCGTCCTGGAAAGGAGCCGGCGCCTGGGATTCCTCGGGCCCGGCTCCTTGCGCGTCCAGCAGGAGCACGCCGAGGGCTTCGCCGAAGCGGTCGAGAAGGTGCCGCACCGTCTCCTCGACCTGGGCAGCGGAGGAGGCGTCCCGGGCCTGGTGCTGGCGGCCGTGTGGCCGGAGACCGAGGTCGTCCTCCTGGACGCCGCCGAACGCCGCTGCGCGTTCCTGGAGGAGGCGGTCGCGACGCTGGGCTGGAATCCCCGGGTCCGAGTCCACAGAGCCAGGGCCGAGGACGCCGGCCGCGACCCCGACCTGCGAGCCAAGTTCGACCTGGTGACGGCCCGAGGCTTCGGTCCGCCACCGGCCACGGCCGAGTGCGCCGCCCCGTTCCTGCACCAGGACGGCCACCTGGTGGTCAGCGAACCCCCGGACGCAGAACCGACGGCCCGCTGGCCAACCGAGGGCCTGGCCCTGGTCGGCCTCACCCCCGACGCGGAGCGCCGAACCCCGTACCACTACCGCCGCTTCCGCCAGGCAACCCTCTGCCCGGACGCCTACCCTCGCCGCACCGGCCAACCCACCAAACGCCCGTTGTTCTGACGCCGAGGAGGGTGTTCCACGTGGAACACCGCAGCCGGCGCTGCTGCGCACAACGTTCGCAGTTCGCTCTACCCGGATGCGCCGAGCGGATCAAGCGCCAGTCCGCCGGGTGGGCGGCTGCTGGTGCGGCGATCTGCCTGGGGGCGCGCCCGGCGGGGCGCTGGTGTCGAGTGGGGGCACTTCGCTGCTGGTGCGGTGCTCTGCCTGGGGGCGCGCACTGCTCTGCCTGGGGG
>DATFRN010000038.1:0-22005 GCA_035263165.1 Acidimicrobiales bacterium
TCGCCGCCGGTCGCGGCGACGGTGCCGCCCTCGGCCCCGGCCGCTACCACGAGGTGCGCTACGAGGACCTGGTGGCCGAGCCCGAGCCCGCCCTGCGGGCGCTGTGCGCCTTCGCCGGGCTGCCGTGGGACGGGGCCACCCTGCGCCACACCGAGCACCCCGAGGCGACGCCGGCCAAGGTGCGGGACAACCCCCGCCACGCCCGGCTGGCCGAGCCGCTGTCGCCCGGCGCCCGCGGCTGGCGGACCACCATGGACCGGGCCGACGTGGCGGCGTTCGAGGCGGTGGCCGGCGACCTGCTCGACGACCTCGGCTACGAGCGGGCGGCCGCCGCCCGCGTCCCGGCCCGGGCGAGGGCCCGGGTGGCGTGGGGCCGGGCCGCCTGGCAGGTGCGCCGCACCCGCGCCCGCCTCCCCGGCGCCGCGCGTCGGGCGGTCGGCGGCGGTCAGGGCGCCAGGTAGCGGCGGAGCGGCGCCCGACGCCGGCCTGCCGGCGCGGGGGCGGGCAAGTGGGGGCGCGCCTCCCCGGCGCGGCCCGTCGGGCGGTCGGCGGCGGTCACGGCGCCGGAGGAGCGCCCGCGCACGCCGGCCGGTGCCGGCCTCCCGGTGCGCCCCGGCGCGGGCCGGGCGGTGGCGGCGTCGGTCTCGGGTGCCGGGCGGTCGGGGCGGTCGGCGGCGGTCAGGGGGCGAGCGCCCGAGCAGCGCCCCGCACACGCCGGCCGGTGCCGGCCTCCCGGTGCGGCCCGGCGCGGGCGGGCGGTGGCGGCGTCGGTCTCGGGTACCTGGCGGTCGGGCGGCGGTCAGGGGGCCAGGTAGAGCCCGAGCAGCGCCTCGCACACGCCGGTCGGCGCGTACGCCGCCGCCCGGCGCCGGCCCTCGGCGCCGAGGTGGGCCCGCAGGTCGGGGTCCTCGGCCAGGCGGACGACGGCCTTGGCCGCCTCGACCGGCGCCCGCGGCGGGACCAGCAGGCCCGCCTCGTCCTCACCGAGCAGGTCGCGGATGGGCGGCAGGTCGCTGCCCACCACCGGGATGCCGTTGAGCATGGCCTCGGCCGCCACCCGGCAGAACGAGTCCCGCAGCGACGGGCACACCACCACGTCGCAGCGGGCGTAGGCCTGGCGCACGTCGGTGAGCTTGCCCCGCACCTCCAGGCGGCCGGCCGCCTCCAGGTCCCGCAGCGCATCCCAGGTGGCCGCCAGGTCGTCGTCGGTCGGGTGCGAGAACACCAGCCACCGCACCGGCGCGTCCGGCGGCACCGCCTCGACGATGGCGGGCAGGTCCTGGAAGCCCTTGTAGGCCCGGGGCGCCCCCAGGTAGGCGGCGGTGACCGGCCCGCCCGCCGGCGGGCGCTCGGCCGCCACCACGTCGGCCGGGTCGATCGGGTTGGGCACGATCCTCACGGCCCCGGCGGTGGTCAGCCCGGCCTCGACCACCAGGTCGCGGGCCAGCGGCGACACCGCCGCCCAGCGCACGTCGCAGCGCGGGAGCAGCAGCCGCCACAGCCACCCGAACCACCGCACGGACGGCGGCAGCAGGAAGTTGTGGACCCACACGACCAACCGCGCCCGGCTGACGAGGGCGGCGGGCAGCGACAGGCTCAGCTCCTTGAGCCCGTTGGCGTGGATGGCGTCGAGGTCCCGGCGGTGGCGGCTGGCCCAGCGGGCCAGGCGGGCGGCGGTCCACGCCCGGTGGAGCGGGCGCAGCGTCCGGCGGGGCGAGACGACGGCGAGGTGCTCCTCGGCCGCCCCCTGGTCGCGGACCAGGGCCACGAACCTGCCGATCGGCGGCCCGGCCAGCACCCGGCGCACCTCGCCCTCCAGGCCGGCCAGCACGGTGGCCAGCGAGCGGGTCGACCCGCCCACGCCGGTCGGGACGCTCACGAACAGCACCGTGCGTCCCGGGCCGTCCTCCGGGCCGCCGGGGCCGGTCACGAGCCGGAGACCTCCCAGCTGGAGGCGACGTGCACGGGCGACAGCCGGCCGATGCCGGCCGGGCCGGCATCCAGGTCGGGGCCGATGACGTCGAAGTGGGCCACCGGGCTCCACGGCAGCAGCTCGCCCCGGGCGATGAACACGCCGAGCCACAGGTAGTAGCGGCCGCCCGGCAGCGGCAGGTGCTCGATCCGGCACCGGGCCGTGACCTCGCCGTCGTCCGGCAGGTGCATGTCCCGGCGCAGCATGAAGATCGGCGACGCCGGCCCCTCGCTGACCCCGATGCACACCCGCCCCGCCGCCGGCTGGATCGACCGCAGCACGACCATGACCTCGGCCGCCTCCTGGGTGCGGGCCGCGGTCCCGCCCGCACCGCTGACCGCCACCTTCACCGCCCGCACCGGCGTGTCGCTCGACAGCTCGACCTCGGCCACCTGCTCCAGCGCCTGCCGGTAGCCGGCCAGCACCTCGCGCACCGGGCCGTCGGCCTCGACCCGGCCGTTGTGCAGCCACACGGCCCGCTCGTTGATGCCCTCGACCGCGGCCAGGTCGTGGGACACGAACACCAGCGTGGTGCCGGCCAGCATCATCGCCCGCATGCGGTCGATGCAGCGCTGCTGGAAGGCGGTGTCGCCCACGGCCAGCACCTCGTCGACCAGCAGGATGTCGGGCTCGAGGAACGCGGCCACGCCGAAGCCGAGCCGCATCTGCATCCCGCTCGAATAGAACTTCACCTGCCGGTCGATGGCCTCCTCCAGCTGGGCGAACTCGACGATCTCGTCGAAGCGCTCGGCCACCTGCCGGCGGGGGAGGCCGAGCAGCGTGCCGTAGAGCGAGATGTTCTCCCGCCCGGTCAGCTCGGGGTGGATGCCCGCCCGGACCTCGATGAGCGCGCCCACCCGGCCCCGGACGTCGACGTGGCCGGCGTAGGGGTACATGACCCGGGCCAGGATCTTGAGCAGCGTCGACTTGCCCGAGCCGTTGATGCCGACGAGGCCGACCGACTCGCCCGGCTCGACCACGAAGTCGACGTCCTGCAGCGCCCAGCGCCAGCCGCGGCGGCCCTGGCCCCGGGCCAGCCGCTTCATCCGGGCGACGTGGGCCCGCAGCGACTGCTGGGTCGGGTCGGCCCGGAAGCGCTTCCAGATCTGCGTGGCGGCGACGGTGCCGGGCGCGTCCTCAGGCGACATCGGCGAACCCCGTCTCCATCCGCTTGAACAGCAGGTAGCCGGCGACGAGGAAGATCAGGCTGCTGATGCCCCCGATGACGAGCAGGTTCATCCGGGGCGGCTCGCCCAGCAATACGGAGCGCCGCAGGCCGTCGATCACCGGCACCAGCGGGTTGAGCGCGGAGTACACGGGCCACCAGCGGTGCGGGATCTCCTCGAGGCCGTAGCCGACCGGGGTGGCGAACAGGCCGAACTGGAGGAGCATGGGGATGACCTGGCGTATGTCGCGCAGGTAGACCACCAGCGCCGACAGCAGCAGCGTCAGCCCCAGCGTGAACGCCACCTCCACCAGGATCAGCACCGGGACCCACACCGAGGTCGCCGCGGGCACCACGCTGTAGATCACGAACAGGATGCCGAGGATCGACACCGCGATCGTCGTGTCGAACCCGGCGATGGCGACCGACGCGGTCGGGAACACCTCGCGGGGGCAGTACACCTTGTTGAGCAGCGTCAGGTTCTGGGTGATGCTCGTGGCGCCCTTGCCGATGGCCGCCGAGAAGAACGTCCAGGCCAGCAGCCCCACGTAGGAGTAGATGGGGTAGGGGATGCTCTTCGGCGTGCGGATGTGCGCCACCTGCTTGAAGAAGACGGTGAACACCACCATCATCAGGAACGGCGTGAGCAGCGCCCAGGCGAAGCCGACCCGGGTCTGCTTGTAGCGGGCCCGCAGGTCGCGCTCGGAGAGCACGGTGACCAGCTCGCGGCGCTGCCACAGCTCGCGCAGCATCGCCCCCGGCCGGAGGTGCCGACGGAAGATGAGATCCGGCGGAGGTCCGCTGACCGCCGCCGCCGGGCTACCCATGTGCTCACCGCCCCTGTGAGATCGCCGCCCGCGCGGCCCCGCATCGCGCCGCCCACCGCACGCAGCGCGTCCCACGATCATTGCCGCGATGCGCCCGGCCCGCAATCATGGTGGGCCGGGTGACGGATCGATCGCGAACGGGCGGCGACCCGGTCGGCGTGCTGATGCTGACCAAAGGGTTGGGACGGGGCGGCAGCGAACGCCTGCTCGTCGGCACGGTCGCGCACCTCGACCCTGCCCGCTTCCGCGTGGTGGTCGCCTACCTGCTGCCCTGGAAGGACGCGCTGGTGGCCGAGGTGGCGGCGTCGGGCGCCGACGTGGTCTGCCTCGACGCGCCCAGCCCCACGTCCCTGGCCTGGCTGGGGCGGCTGCGGCGCCTGGTGCGCGAGCGCGACGTCGCCCTCGTCCACACCCACATGCCCGCCCCGGCGGCCGCCGCCCGCCTGGCCCTGCCCGGCCGGGCGCCGGCGTTCGTCCACACCGAGCACAACCTGTGGGGCCGGTACCGTCCGGCCACCCGCTGGGCCAACCGGCTCACCTGGCGGCGCAACGTCGCGGCGGTGGCGGTGTCGGAGGCGGTGGCGGGCTCGGTCCGCGCCCGCCGGCCCCGGCCCGAGGTGGTGGTGCACGGCCTCGACGCCGCCGAGCGCGCCGGCCCACTGCCCCGGGCCGCGGCCTGCGCCGCGCTCGGCCTCGATCCCGCCGGCCCGGTCGTGGGCACGGTCGGCAACCTGACGGCCAAGAAGGACCACGCCACGCTGGTCGAGGCCATGGCCCGCCTGAGCGGCGAGCGGCCCGACGCCCGGCTCGTGGTCGTGGGCGCCGGGCCCCTGGAGGCCGACCTGCGGGCCCGCACGGCCCGGGCCGGGCTGACCGACCGGGCCGTGCTGGGCGGGTCGCGGGGCGACGTCGCCGGCATTCTCGGCGCGTTCGACGTGTTCGTGCTCAGCTCCCGGGTCGAGGGGCTGCCCATCGCCCTGCTGGAGGCCATGGCGGCCGGTCGGGCCTGCGTGGCCACCGCCGTGGGCGGCGTCCCCGAGGTGATCACCGACGGCGTCGACGGCCTGCTGGTCCCGCCGGGCGACCCCGATGCGCTGGCCGCCGCACTCGGCAAGCTGCTGGCCGACCCCGAGCGGCGGGCCGACCTCGGGGCCCGGGCGGCGGAGCGGGCCGCCGACTTCGACATCCGGGCCGCCGTCCGCCGGCTGGAGGCGATCTACGACCGCGCCCTGCGACCGGGGGCGATCCCGTGGTGAGCACGGCCACGCCGGCCCCGGCGACGCCCGACCGGCCCCGGGGTCGGGTGCGTCCCCACGCCCCCCGGTTCGACGCCACCGTCGCCTTCCTGGCCGCCTCGGGCTACCTGCTGGCGCTGGCGCTGGGCATGGCCCACCTGTCCTTCGACATCTGGGGGGCGATGGTGGTGGGTCCGGTGCTGGTGGCGATCAGCATCCCGCTGCTGGGCGCGGCCATCCGCCGGGAGTCCGACCCCCGGATGGGGCGGCTGCTGGTGGCGGCGTTCGTGGCCAAGATGGCGGGCTCGCTGGTCCGCTACGCGGTGACGTTCGAGGTCTATGCCGGCCGGGCCGACGCCGGCGGCTACCACGGCTCGGGTCGACGGCTGGCCGAGGCGTTCTGGAGCGGCAACTGGGCCACCGTCTACGCCGCCGAGGTCGGGAAGATGGGCGGCACCGAGTTCCTGCGCCTGGTGACCGGCCTCGTCTACATCGGCACCGGGCCGACCAAGCTCGGCGGGTTCCTCGTGTTCTCCTGGCTGGGGTTCTGGGGCCTCTACTGGTGCTACCGGGCCTTCCGGGTCGGCTTCCCCGAGGGCGACCACCGCCGCTACGCCCTCCTGCTGTTCTTCCTGCCGTCGCTGCTGTACTGGCCCTCCAGCATCGGCAAGGAGGCGTGGATGCTGTGCACGCTGGGCCTGACGGCCTACGGCGTGGCGCTCGTCCTCCGCTACCGGACGCGGGGCTACCTGGTGCTGGGGCTCGGCCTGGCCCTCACCGCCGCGGTGCGGCCCCACGTCAGCCTGCTGGCGTTCGCCGCCCTGTTCATCGCCTACCTGCTGCGCCGGCGGTCGTGGCGCGACTCGGACACCGGGCTGCTCGGCCGGCTCGCGGGCCTGGCCGTGCTGACGCTGATCGGCGGCCTCCTGCTGACCCAGGCGGCCAGCTACTTCCACCTGCAGGACGTGAAGCCGGGCTCGGTGTCCACCGTGCTCGACCGCACCCAGAACCAGTCGGCCACCGGCAACTCGCAGTACGCGGTGTCCCGGCCCAAGTCGCCGGGCGAGTACCCCGAGGCCGTGACGACCGTGCTGTTCCGGCCGTTCCCGTGGGAGGCGGGCAACGCCCAGGCCATGGTGGCGGCCCTGGAGGGCACGTTCGTGGCGCTGCTGGTGGTGCTGTCGCTGCCCCGCCTGGCCCGCCTGCCCCGGATGCTGGTGACGACCCCCTACGTCACCTTCGCGGCCGCGTACACGGCCATGTTCGTGTTCGCCTTCAGCTCGGTGGGCAACTTCGGGATCATCACCCGCCAGCGCACCCAGGTGTTCCCGTTCGTGCTGGTCCTGCTGGCCATCCCGCTGCTCGACCGCCGGTCCCCGGCGCCCCGGGCCCGGCGGGCACCGCCTGCGGCCGAGCCCACCGAGGCCGCAGCGGCCACCGGCGCGGCGGTGGTGACCCGGCCGAGGCGCCGCCACTGGGACTGGACGCCGCCCCGCCGCCGCCCCCCGCCCGGTCAGGGCCCGGACGCGGCGTAGACGGCGTCGATCAGGGCCCGGTTGCGGCTGCTCTGCCAGCGGGGGATCACGTGGTTCATCACGTAGCCGAAGCCGATCTCGGCGTCGGGGTCGGCGAACCCGAGCGCGCCCCCGGTGCCGAAGTGGCCGAAGGCGCGGGGGTTGGGCCCGAACGGCCGGCGGGCGGTGGTCGGCGTGAACCCCAGGCCGGCCACGAGCTCCTCGCCGAGGATCGGGCACGGCCCCACCGACTGGGGGCGGGTCGCCTCGGCCTGGAGGTCGGGCGACAGCAGCCGCCCGGGCCGGGCCAGCTCGGCATAGACGCGGGCCAGGCCCGACGCCGATCCGTGGCCGCTGGTCGAGCCGATCTCGGCCGCCCGCCACCGGGCGGTGTTGACCACGCCCATCGACGAGTACCCCGGCGGGTTGACGTGGGCGAGCGCGACCATCAGCGCGTCGCCGGTCAGCCGGCGCACGTCGACCGCCGGGATCGGTGCTCTGGGCGCCCACAGCACCTCGGCGCAACGGTGCTGCTCGCCGGCGGGCACGCCGAACCACACGTCCGCTCCGAGCGGCCCGGCCAGCGCCCGCAGCGCCTCGCCGGGCGGGTCACCGCCGGCCCGGCGCACCAGCTCGCCGACCAGGTGGCCGAAGGTGTTGGTGTGGTAGGCGGCCCGGGTCCCCGGCTCCCACCACGGCCCGGTGGCGGCCAGCGCCCCGGTCATCCGCTCCCAGTCGAACAGGTCGTCGTCGGTCAGCGGCTCGCGGATGGCGGGCACGCCGGCGCGGTGACTCAGCGCGTGGCGGACGGTGGCGCCGCCCTTGCCGGCGGCGGCGAACTGGGGCCAGACCGACGCGATCGAGTCGTCGAGCCCCACCCGCCCGGCGTCGACCAGCCGGAGCAGCAGCAGGGCCAGCAGCGCCTTGCCGGCCGAGTAGAAGTCGACGATCGTGCCGGCCGTCCAGGGCCGGGTGCGGGCGCCGTCGGCCCACCCGCCCACCAGGTCGACCACGGTCTCGCCGCCGCGGATCACGCACACCGCCGCGCCCACCTCGCCCCGGTCGGCGAAGTTGTCGGCGAAGGCCCGCCGCACCCCCTCGAACGCCGGGTCGCACGTGCCGGCGACCGGCGCGTCCATCAGAGCTGCTCGCCCCGGTGGGGCCGGCCCCTCAGGCTGCCCCGGGTGTCGAGGACCAGGCGGGCGTGGTCGGCCACGTCGTCGAGCGGCAGCTCGGGGTGGTCGACCAGCACGATCACCAGGTCGGCCGCCGCGATCTCCTCGGGCGTGCACGCCACCAGCGGCACGGCCGGCTCGGGGCCGCCGACCGGGGGCGGGTGGGGCTCCCAGGCCCGCACGTCGGCGCCCAGGGCCGCCAGCTGCTCGACCACGGCCAGCGAGGGCGACTCCCGCCAGTCGGACGTCCCGGGCTTGTAGCTGAGGCCCAGGGCCAGGATGCGGGCGCCGTTGACCGCCCGCCCCTCCCGGTTGAGCAGGACCACGACCCGGGTGACCACGTAGTCGGGCATGTGCTCGTTGACGTCGTTGGCCAGCTCGACGAAGCGGAAGGTGCGGCCCAGGCGCCGCTTGACCCGCCACGACAGGTACGACGGGTCGATGGGCAGGCAGTGGCCGCCCACGCCCGGGCCGGGCGTGAACCGCATGTAGCCGAACGGCTTGGTCGAGGCGGCGTCGATCGCGCTCCACAGGTCGACGCCCAGGTCCGCGGCGAACATGGCCAGCTCGTTGACCAGCGCGATGTTGACGTGGCGGAACGTGTTCTCCAGCAGCTTGACCAGCTCGGCCTCGGCCGTCGTGCCGACCGGCACCACCTTGTCGACCAGCGCCCGGTAGAAGGCCTCGACGCAGCGCAGCGACTGCTCGTCGACGCCCGAGACCACCTTGGGCGTGTTGACGAAGCCCCACGTCGGGTTGCCGGGGTCGATGCGCTCGGGCGAGTAGCCGAGGAAGAACTCGTCGCCGGCCCGCAGGCCCGATCGCTCGAGGATGGGCCGCACCAGCTCCTCGGTCGAGCCCGGGTAGGTGGTCGACTCCAGCACGACCACCGCGCCGGTGTGCAGCCGCCGGCCCACCGCGTCGGCGGCCCGTTCGACGTGGCTGAGGTCGGGCAGCCCGTCGGTCAGCGGGGTCGGCACGGTGATCACGACCACGTCGAAGGGGCCGAGGTCGGACGGGTCGCTCACCGGCCGGTAGCCGGACAGGAGGGCGGCCGCCAGGTCGTCGTCGGCCACGTCGGGGACGTAGGACCGCCCGGCGGCCAGGGCGGCCACCCGGTCGGCGTCGACGTCGAGGCCCACCACGGGGAACCCGACGGCGGCCGCCCGCACCGCCACCGGCAGCCCCACGTAGCCCTGGCCGACCACGGCCACCCGGGCCGTGCGGTCGTCGATCCGGGCCAGGACCCGGTCGGCCAGCGCGGTCGCCGCCGCCCCGGGCGTCACCGGGCCGGCACCTCGGCGGCCGGCCGCCGGTCGCGGAACCAGGCCAGGGTGCGCTCCAGGCCGTCGGCCAGGCCGACCCGGGGGGCGTAGCCGAGGTCGGCTGCGGCGGCGGCGATGTCGGCGTGCGAGCGGGGGACGTCCCCGGCCCGCCGGGGGGTGTGGCGGGGCGGCACCGCGGCGCCGGTCAGCTCGCCCAGCAGGGCCAGCACGTCGAGCAGCGACGCCGGGTGGCCCCGGGCCACGTTGTAGGCCCGCCCGGCGCACGCCCCGGCGGGGGCCCGGGCGGCGGCCAGGTTGGCGGCCACCGCGTCGCCCACGTAGGTGAAGTCCCGGGTCTGGAGGCCGTCGCCGTGGACCTCGGGCGCCTCCCCGGCCAGCAGGGCGGAGATGAACAGGGGGATCACGGCGGCGTACTGGCTCTCGGGCGACTGCCGGGGCCCGAAGGCGTTGAAGTAGCGCAGGCACACGGTCTCCAGCCCGTGGACCTCCCACCAGACGCGGGCGAAGTGCTCGCCGGCCAGCTTGGACACCGCGTAGGGCGAGCGGGGCGCCAGGGGCACCGACTCGGGCGTCGGGAGCGGCCCGGCTCCGCCGTAGACCGACGACGACGAGGCCAGCACCACCCGGCGCACGCCGGCGGCCTGGGCGGCCCGCAGCACGTTGACCGTGCCGTCGACGTTGACCCGGGTGGTGTCGAGCGGGTGCTCGACCGACTGGGGCACCGAGCGGCGGGCCGCCTGGTGGAAGACGACGTCGCAGCCGGCCGCGGCCCGGTCGAGCAGGCCGGGGTCGACCACGTCCCCCTCGAGCAGGTCGGCGGCGGCCGGCAGGTGGGCGGCGTCCCCGGTCGACAGGTCGTCGACCACGACCACGCCGGCGCCGTCCGCCACCAGGGCGTCGACCAGGTGGGACCCGATGAACCCGGCGCCGCCGGTCACGAGCGCGCGCATGCGGCCTCCTCGGCGGCCAGCCGGGCCGCCTGGTCGTGGATGTCGCCGAGCAGGTCCACCACCGCCGACACGGCGGCGTCCGGGAGGGCGGGCCAGATCGGCAGGTTGACGACCGCGCCGGCCAGCCGGTCGGTGCGGGGCAGGGCCGGGCCGCCCGGCACCCGGTGGCTGGCCTGGCGGTGGACGGGCGGGTCGAAGTAGCAGCGGGTCCCGACGCCCTCCGCCGCCAGGGCGGCGACGGCCAGGTCGCGGGGGACGCCGAAGCGGTCGGGGTCCACGATCACGGTGAGGTCCTTCCAGGTCGACTCGTCGTCCGGGGCCAACGCCTGGACCCGCAGCCCCGGTACGGTCGCCACGCCGGCGGCGTAGGCGGCCGCCAGGGCCCGCCGCCGGGCCAGGTGCTCGTCGAAGTCGGCCAGCGAGCACAGGGCCACCGCCGCGTGCAGCTCGGACTGGCGGGCGTTGAGGCCGGCGAAGCGGGTGTCGTAGTCGCCCGGATTGCCGTAGTCGCGCCCGGCACGCAGGCGGGCGGCCAGCCCGGCGTCGCGGGTGGCGATCAGCCCGCCCTCGCCGGCCACCAGCGGCTTGGTCGGGCTGAGGCTGAACACCTCGGCCGCCCCGAACCCGCCGACCGGCCGGCCCCGGTGGCACGAGCCGAAGGCGTGGGCGGCGTCGTAGACGACCGGCACGCCCTGCGCCCCGGCCAGGGCGTCGAGGCGCTCGGGGTGGGCCGGCGCCCCGAACACGTGGGTGGCCACCAGCGCCCCGGGGACGTCGCCGTCCCCGTCGGCGAGGGCGGCCGCCACCTCGGCCACGTCGACCAGGCAGTCGTCCTCGTCGCAGTCGACGAACCGGGGCCGCCCGCCGGCCCAGGCCGCGGCGTGGGCGGTGGCGGAGAAGGTGAAGCTGGGCATGACGACCGCCCGGCCGGGCTCGACCACGGCCTGCATGGCCAGCATCAGGCCCGCGGTGCACGACGACACGGCCACCACGTGGGGCACGCCGAGCCGGGCGGCGGCCGCCTCCTCCAGCTCGCGGACCAGGGGGCCGTTGGTCAACACGCCCCGGTCGTAGGACGGCGCGAGGCGGGCGGCCACCCGGTCGAGGTCGGGCGCCGCCGGGCGGACGAACGGCAACCCGTCCGGGAACGCCGGCTCGCCCCCCGCCAGCGCCGGCCGCCTCACCGGCCCCACCGCCCGAGGGCGTGGCGCAGGCGCCGGCCCGGTCCGGGGAACGGTGGGTCGCCGTAGTGCGCCGCCCACACCGACAGGTCGGTCTTGTCGGCCAGGTCGAAGGTGTCCCAGGCCGCGTGGACCCCCGCGGCCAGCAGCGCGGCGCAGCGCCAGCCGTCCGCCCGGGCCCGCGCCGCCTCGCCCGGGAGCGGCCCGGCCAGGGCGATCTGGGCGACGTCCCGCAGCGCCAGCAGCCTGCGGGAGCCGGCGCCGGCCGCCACCACCGCGGCTCGCAGCAGCGCCACGTCGAGCGGGAGCCCCGGCAGGGTGCCGCCGTCCACCGCCACGGGCACCGGCGCGTCGCCGAGATCGGCCAGCCTCAGGCGGGGACCGGCCTCCGACGGCAGCAGGTCGGTCCGCACCCGCACGCCCGGACCGGCCAGCGCCCGGGCCCGGTCGCCGGCCTCGGGGGCGACGGCCACCTCGGCCGCGGCGAACGGGCGCAGGCCCGCGTCGGCGTACACCCGGGGCACCAGCGCCGGGCCGTCGAGCACGCGGTGGTCGATCCCGGCCGCCGCCAGCGCGGCCGACAGCGCCAGCGCCTCGCCGGTCACGACCGCCGCGGCCCGGGCCGCCTCGGCGGCCGCCTCGGACGCCCGGTCGGCCAGGACGCCCTCGCCGTCCCCGTGGCGGCCGTCGCCGTCCCCGTCCAGCGCCACCGTCCCGCCGTTCACCGCCGCGGCCAGCATCCCGCTCAGGCCCTCGGCCGCGCAGCGCGCGATCAGCCGCGCGCCGTCAGCGGCCCGCGCCGGCCCGCCGGCCAGGAACCGCCGGCTGCCCGCCAGCCCCACGGCCGCGATGCCGACGAGCGTCGGCTCCGGCCCGTCGTGCCGGAGGGACGCCGGGGACGAGCCGTGACCCTCGTTCCGCCCTGTGACCGTCATGCCGCCGGGTCAGGGCGCTCTCTCGGGGTCTGTCGTACGCGGTGGCGGTGCCTCCGAGCGGGCGGCGGCCGCCTGGGCCCGAGCCTTCTCCTTCCGGCCCCGTCGCGGGTTGGAGTAGGCGTAGTAGTCGTAGAACGGCGGCGTGGCCACGCCGACCAGCGCCAGGCCGAGGACCGGCGCCCGCAGCTGCGAGAGCAGGTCGGCGCAGCGGTTCGCCTCGCCGGCGGTGGTCCGCCCCACCCGGCAGACGACCACCAGGGCGTCGACCATGGTGGCCAGCTCGCGGGTGAGCGCCGCGGTAAGCACGGGTGCGGTGTCGACGATGACGATGTCGGCCAGCCGGCGGGCCTCGTCGATCATGCGCTGCTCGGCCACCAGCCGGCCGCCCGGGCGCCGCACCGCCAGCCCGGCGGTCACCACCCGCACGCCCGGCGTCGACGTCTCGTGGACCAGGTCGGCCAGCCGGGCCGTGCCGTCGCCGGACAGCAGGTCGCTCACGCCCCGGCCGAGCTTGGTGCCGAAGTGGCGGGCCACGCTCGACCGCCACAGGTCGCAGCTGAGCACGAGCACCGAGGCGCCCGTCTCGGCGTAGGCGGCGGCCAGGTTGGCCGACGTCGTGGTCTTGCCCTCCGAGGCGCCGGCCGACGTCACCAGGATCACGGTCCGGCCCGGCTGCTGGCCGGCGGCCGGCCGGGCGGTGGCCCCGTTGCCGTTGCGGTGGTCACCGTCGGGGTGGACCAGCATGATGGCGGTCCGCAGCGTGCGGAACGCCTCGGCCTTGACCGTGTCGGGCTCGTCGACGACGACCAGCTTGCGGCGGCGGGCCCGCAGCGAGAAGTTGGGGATCTCGGCCAGCACCGGCAGGCCGAAGTGGGCCTCGGCGACCTGGCGGTTGCGGATGCGGGTGTCGGCCCGGTCGAGGGCGATGGCCAGCCCGAACCCGAGGACCAGCGCCACCAGGCCGGCCAGCAGCATGCGCTGCTCCCGGCTCTGGGTGCCGGGCAGCGAACTCTGCTGGTGGCCGGTCGAGGCGGCCTGGAGCGTCGTGAACCGCACGGTGCCGATGTCGGCGGCCGGGTCGGTCGCCTGCACGTCGGTCAGCTTCCGGACCAGCCCCGTGCGCTGGTCGGCGAGGGCGGTGTTGGTGGGGGCCGCAGCGATCTGGGCGTCGAGCGCGGTGATCTGGCCCTTCAGCTCGTCGGCCCGGGCCTCGTTCTCCTTGCGCTTCTCCTCGATCGCCGCCTCCTGCTTGTCGGTCAGGAACGATTCGACCGACGATGCGAACGTGTTGGCGATCTCGGCGGCCCGCTTGGGGTTCTTGTCGGTGGCGGTGATGTCGACGGTGCCGAGGTCGCGGTTGCCGTCGGCGGTCACCTTGTCGGCCAGCTTGGCCGGGTCGCCCGTGTAGCCCAGCTTGGCGGCCGCCCGCTTCGGCACCTCGCCCTTGGTGGTGTAGAGCGCCACGACCTGGGGACTCGGCGCGTTGGCGCTGCCCCGCCCCTGAGGCGCCTCGACCAGCAGGGTGTGGGTCGCCTCGAACGACGCCTTCTCCCTGCGGGGAGAGGTCCAGAACACGACGGCCGCGGCCACGACCACCAGCCCGACGACGAGTTTCCAGTGGCGCCGCAGGATCGTCAGGTACTCGCTGGGGGTCATGCTGCTCCGCCTCGTCGCGGGGACCTCATCGGGGGGTCGCCGCACTCATCGTGCCATCGTCGAGCGCAACGTGCTGGTTGGCGAGCTCGCCGAGGACCCGGGCCGCGTCGTCCTCGGCCCCGACGGCCACCAGCCCGGCCAGCCGGTCGATGCCCCGGTCGAGCTCGTCCGCCGGCAGCGACGGCGTGTCCACCCGCAGGATGGCGGGGTGAGCCGTGGGCGTCGAGCGCTCGTCGGCGGCCCGCAGGTCCTCGGCCAGCTTCTCGCCCGGACGCCGCCCGACGATGCGGATGGGCACGTCGGTGCCGACGACCCGGCCCGACAGCCGGATCATCCGCTCGGCCAGCTCGAGGATGTTGACCGGCTGGCCCATGTCGAGCATGAAAACCTCGCCGCCCTGCGCCAGCACGGCCGCTTGGAGCACGAGCTGGACCGCCTCGTGCACGCTCATGAAGTAGCGGGTCATGCGGGGGTCGGTGACCGTGACCGGCCCGCCGGCGGCGATCTGGGCGGCGAAGGTGGGGACCACGCTGCCCCGGCTGCCGACCACGTTGCCGAAGCGGACGGCGCACCAGCGGGCGCCGTCCGGGGCCCGCCGGATGGTGACCTGTTCGCCCAGCCGCTTGGAGCGGCCGAGGACGTTGTTGGGGCTGACCGCCTTGTCGGACGAGATGAAGACCAGGTGCCCGACGCCGGCGGCGGCCGCGCAGTCGACGACGTTGGCCGTGCCCAGCACGTTGGTCTCGACGGCCTCCAGCGGGTGGGCCTCGAGCAGGGGCACGTGCTTGTGGGCGGCGGCGTGGAAGACGAGTGCGGGTCGTGCGGCGGCGAATCGCGCCGCCAGCCGGTCGCGGTCGCAGATGTCGGCCAGCACCAGGTCGATCGGGACCGCAGGGCCGAGCCGGGCGGCCACGTCGTGCAGGTGGGTCTCGTCGTGGTCGAGCAGCAGCAGCACGGCGGGGTCGAGGGCGGCGACCTGGGCGGCGATCTCGGCGCCGATCGACCCGCCGGCCCCGGTGACCAGCACCCGCCGGTCCGCCACGGCGGCGCGGATGCGGTCGAGGTCGGTGCCGACCTGCTGGCGGCCGAGCACGTCCTCGATGCGCAGGTCGCGGGCGGCCCGCACCGAGGGGGCCCCGCCCAGCAGGTCCCGCACGGGCGGGAGCACCTTCAGCGGGACGTGGGCGGCCTCGGCCGCCCGCATGACCAGCACGACGAAGCCCTGGTCGGCGCTGGGCACGGCCAGGAGCACCTGGTCGGCCCGGGCCCGGCGGACCAGGTCCTGGAGGTGGTCGGTGTCGCCGACGACCGGCACGCCGAGCAGCGAGCGGCCCTGCTTGCGGGGGTCGTCGTCGACGACCAGCACGGGGGTGGGCCCCCCGTAGCCGGAGCGGCGCATGTCCCGCACGATCGCCGCCCCCGCCGACCCGGCGCCCACGATCACGACCCGGCTGGCCGAGCGGTCCATGCGGCGCCGGAAGCTGAAGAGGCGGTGCTGGAAGCGCACCAGGCCGATGAACATGGTGGCCACCACGGCGCCGAAGATGGCGACCGACCGGGGGACCGGGAGGTCGCGCAGCGGGTTCACCACGAACACGACGATGCCGGCGCAGCTGCCGGCCAGCACGACCCGGCCGGCCTCGGTGGCGCCGGCGTAGCGCCAGATCTGCCCGTAGAGGCCCCAGGCCAGGTTGGAGCCGAGGTGGATGGTCACCACCAGGGGCAGGAAGGCGAACATCCGGCTCGAGTACTCGTCGGGGATGTCGCCGTCGAAGCGCACGGCCAGCAGCGAGACGAAGGACCCGACGACGAGCATGGCGTCGACGAACGCCACCGGTAGGTCGACCCGCAGGCGGGACAGCACCCGGACCCACGGCCGCCGCGTGCGCCGGCGTTTGCCCGGCCCATCGCTGCCCGTGACCGACGAGCGCGCCGCGTCGCCGCCGGCGCCGGGGGTCGGGTCCAGGGGCGCGTGAGAGCCAGCACGGCCCGTCCCAGCCCCCCTTGCCCGCCCTGTCACCACCGCCTCCGATTTTCGACCGGGAGGCCTCCCCGGCGCAATAGCCCCTGACCTGGGGCTTCGTGCGCGGGTCCTGGTGACGCGCCCGTCAGATGATGCCGAGCCGGGCGCAGACCCCGGCCACTTCGTCGTAGATCGACCCGGGGACGGTGAACGGCTCGGTGGCGGAGATCTCCCCCAGCCGGGCGGCGACGTCCTCGGCGGTCGGGACGGTCCCGGGGTTCGCCAGCCAGCCGTCGCCGAGGCCGACGAAGACCCGGGCGTACCGGCCGGCGCAGGCCGAGTAGGCCTGGTGGCTGACGGCGCAGCCCTGGCTGGCGAGGTGCACGACCAGCGGCACCACCAGCTCGGGCCGGATGGCATCGAGGAACGCCAGTTCCTCCGGGACCTGCTCCCGGCCGGCCACGGTGTCGGTCACCATGCGGGAGGTGCCGAAGGGGAGCACCGCGTTGGCCACGATCCCGTGCCCGGCGCCCTCCAGCGCCATCACGTTGGCCAGCCCGAGGATCCCGGCCTTGGCCGCCGCGTAGTGCGCCACCTCGTGCTGCCCGAACAGCCCGGCCGACGAGGCGACGAGGACGAACCGCCCGTAGCCCTGGTCCCGCATGATCCGGAAGGCCGGCTGGCACACGTGGAAGGCGCCATCCAGGTGGACGGCCAGCATGCGCCGCCAGTCGGCGGGGGCCAGATCGGCGAAGCCGACGGTCTGGAAGATCCCGGCGTTGCTCACGACGGCGTCGAGCCGGCCCCAGGCGGCGACCGCCGCGGCCACCACGGCCGCGCCGCCCTCGGGGGTGGCCACCGAGTCGGCCGAGGCCACCGCCGACCCTCCGGCGGCCCGGATCTCCTCGACCACCGCGCCGGCGACGCCGGCGTCCCCGCCCCGGCCGTCGGCGGTGCCGCCCACGTCGTTGACGACCACCGCCGCGCCCCGCCGGGCCAGCTCGAGCGCGTACAGCCGGCCGAGGCCGCGCCCCGCCCCGGTGACCGCCACGACCTGGCCGCTGAAGTCGATCGTCGCCACCCGGCGCCTCCCTCTGTCTGTGGTGAACAAATATTAGGTTCGCAGCGATGCTACTGTCGGCCCCATGGCCGAACGGGCGCAGAGCGACGGCATCGCGATGGCGGAGCTGATGAGCCCCGAGCTGGCCCGACACCCGCAGCCGACGTACGCGGCGCTGCGGGAGGGGTCGCCGGTGCTGCGGGTCGACGGCGTCGGGGTGATCGTCACCTCGCGGGCCGGCGTGGACGAGGTGCTGCGCAACCCCGGGCTGTTCTCGTCCGCCATCGCCCACGACCTCAAGGCCCGCCGGCCGCTCATCCCGCTCCAGATCGACCCGCCGGCCCACCGCACCTACCGCCGCATCCTCGACCCGCTGTTCGCCCCCCAGCGCATGCGGGCGCTGGAGGAGCCGGTGGCCGCGCTGGTCGACGAGCTGATCGACGGCTTCGGCGACGCCGGCGAGATCGACTTCGCCCGCCAGTTCTCGGTGCCGTTCCCGTCCCGGGTGTTCCTCACCCTGTTCGGCCTGCCGCTCGCCGACCTGCCGGCCTTCCTGCGCATGAAGGACGGCATCATCCGCCCCGACCACGTCGCAGGGCACGAGTTCGGCCACCCCGAGACCGAGGCCCTCCAGCAGGCCACCGCCGACGAGGTCTACGCCTACTTCGAGGGGATGCTCGACGAGCGGGCGGCCGAGGAGCGTGACGACCTGCTCAGCGCCCTGCTGCACGCCGAGCTCGACGGCGACCGCTTGAGCCGCGACGACGTCCTCGACATCTGCTTCCTGCTGCTGATCGCCGGCCTCGACACGGTGACCGCCTCGCTCGACTGCTTCTTCGGCCACCTGGCCGAGCACCCCGAGGACCGCCGCGCTCTGGTCGAGGAGCCCGGCGCCATCCCGGCGGTGGTCGAGGAGCTGCTGCGGTGGGAGACCCCGGTCATGGCCGTGGCCCGGGTCGCCACCGGGGACGCCGAGGTGGGCGGGTGCCCCATCGCCGCGGGCGAGCCGGTGATGGCGGTGATCGGCGCCGCCAACGTCGACGACGCCGAGTTCCCGGGGGCGGGCGAGCTGCGCTGGGACCGGGAGGTCAACCGCCACCTGGCCTTCGGCGGCGGCGTGCACCGCTGCCTCGGCTCGCACCTGGCCCGGCTGGAGCTGCGGGTGGCGCTGCGGGAGTGGCACCGGCGCATCCCCGACTACCGGATCACGCCCGGCGCCGAGCTGGTCTACACCGCCGGCATCCGCACCCTGGCGAGCTTCCCGATGCTCCTCGGCCCGGCGGCCTAGGCGCGTGGCGGAGGACGTCGCCCCCCTCGGCCTGCTGGCCTCCGCGCTCGCGGGGCGGGCGCTGGCCGTGGGCGCCGCCGGCCCGGGCGAGCCGGCCTGGACCGACGGCGCCACCGTGTTCGTCGACCCCGGCGCCGCGCCGGCCGACCGGCTGCGGGCGGTGGCCGTGCAGGCTTCGCTGGTGGCCGGCGGCAGCCTGGCGCCGGACGTCGTGCGGCCCCTGGCCCGCCGCCCGGCCCTGGCCCGGCGCTATCTGGCCGTCGAGGGCCACCGGGCGCTGGCCGCCAACGGCGACCTGCTGCCGCCGGGGCTCCGGCCCCTGGTCGACCACGTCATCGCCGCCCTCGCCGCCGACCCGCCGGGCTCGCTGGCCGTCGCCCGCGGGCCGGGCGCGCTGCCCGACCCGCCGGCCGCGTTCGGCACGCTCCGGCCCCGCGCCCTGCCGGCCGCGGCCGATGCGGAGCAGGCGGCGGCTACCGCCGCGGCGGCGGCCGGGCGCCTGCCCGACGTCGACGACGACGACGCCGACCCCGACGAGGACGTCGGGTCGGTGCTGACCAGCCCGGTCGGTGGCCGGGGCGCGCTCGGCCGGCTGCTGGCCCGCCTGCTCCGCCCGGCCCGGGGCCCCGGCGGCACCGGCCCGGTCGGCGCCGGCGCCCCCGCCCGGGTGGGACGATCCCGTCCCGCCGGCGGCGCGGCCGCGGCCCGGGGCGCCCCGGAGGGGCTCGGCCGGGCGGCCGCCGCGCTCGGTCCCCGCGACCGCGTCTACCCCGAGTGGGACGTCCACCGGCGCCGCTACCGCCCCGCCTGGTGCACCGTGCACGAGCGCACCGCGCCCGCCGGCGACGGGCCGGCGCCCGCCCTGCCCGGCGGGGCCGGCCTGCGCCGCCCGCTGGCCCGGCTGGGCACCGGCCTCGACCGCACCCACCGGCGCCCCCAGGGCGACGACGTCGACCTCGACGCCGCCGTCGAGGCCCGGGTGGCGGCGCTGGCCGGGGTGCCGGCCGACGAGGCCGTCTACGTCGAGAGCCTGCGCCGCCGGCGCGACCTGGCCGTGCTGGTCCTGCTGGACGTGTCCGGCTCGGCGGGGGAGCCGGGGCCGGCCGGGCGGACCGTGCACGAGCACCAGCGCGCCGCCGCCGGCGCCCTGACCGCCGCCCTCCACGACCTCGGCGACCGGGTGGCGCTGTACGCCTTCCACTCCCAGGGCCGCACCGCCGTCCACGTCACCCGGGTCAAGGGCTTCGACGACCGGCTCGACGGCCGGGCGGCCCGCCGGCTCGGCGCCCTGGTGCCGGGCGCCTACACCCGGCTGGGGGCGGCCATCCGCCACGGCGCCCACGTGCTCGACGAGCGGGGCGGGACGCCCCGGCGCCTGCTGCTCGTGCTGTCCGACGGGCTGGCCTACGACCACGGCTACGGCGGCCGCTACGGCGAGGCCGACGCCCGGCGGGCGCTGGCCGAGGCCCGGCGGCGGGGCATCGGCTGCCTGTGCCTCAGCGTCGGCGCCGGCACCGAGCCGGTCGCGCTGCGGCGGGTGTTCGGCCCGGCCGCCCACGCCACCGTCCCCACGCCCGACCGGCTCCCGGCGCTGATCGGCCCCCTGGTCGGCGTGGCACTGGGCGACCGGAGGGCGCCGTGACCTCGCCCGCCCGTCCCTGGTACGTCCCCGTCGGCCCCGAGGAGCAGGTGTTCGCGGCCGCCCACCGCCAGGGCCTGGCCGTCCTGCTCAAGGGCCCCACCGGCTGCGGCAAGACCCGCTTCGTCGAGGCCATGGCCCACGACCTCGGCCGGCCCCTCGTCACCGTGTCGTGCCACGACGACCTCACCACCGCCGACCTGGTCGGGCGCCACCTGCTGCGGGGCGGCGAGACCCGCTGGGTCGACGGCCCGCTCACCCGGGCCGTGCGGGAGGGTGCCATCTGCTACCTCGACGAGGTCGTCGAGGCCCGCCAGGACACCACGGTGGTGATCCACCCGCTGGCCGACCACCGCCGCCAGCTGCCGATCGACCGCCTCGGGATCGTGCTCGACGCCGCCCCCGGCTTCGGCCTGGTGGTGTCGTACAACCCGGGCTACCAGAGCGTGCTCAAGGACCTGAAGGACTCGACCCGCCAGCGCATGGTCGCCATCGAGCTCGGCTTCCCGCCGCCGGACGTCGAGGAGAAGATCGTGGCCCACGAGGCCGGCGTCGACCACGAGCTGGCGGCCCGGCTGGTCCAGCTGGGCCAGGCCATCCGGCGCCTCGACGCCCCCGGCCTGCGGGAGGTGGCCTCGACCCGGGTGCTGATCGCCGCCGGCCGGCTGGTGGCCGAGGGCCTGCCGGCCCGGACCGCCGCCCGGGCCGCGGTGGCCGGGCCGCTGAGCGACGACCCGCTGGTCGGCGAGGGCCTGGGCCAGATGGTCGACGCCTACCTGGCGGACGACGACGGTTGAGCGAGGAAGGGGGGAGAGCGTGGCGTACGAGAGCAGCGCCGAGCCGATCAAGCTCGGCTACCTGTTCGACTTCGTGCTGCCCGATGGCTACCCGGAGGAGATGCGGGCCGACCTGACCCGGTCGTTCGAGCTCGTGTTCGCCGAGGGCCTGGAGCAGGGCGTGATCGACCGGCCGGTCGAGATCGTGTTCCGCGAGGTCGAGGGCCTGCCCAAGGGGACGGTCAAGGCGGTCGTCGACGCCTACGGCGAGCTGGTCGACGAGGGCTGCCTGGCCGTGTTCGGGCCGGCGATCACCGACAACGCCGTCCCCACCCGGGAGGCGATCGAGGAGCGCTTCCGGGTGCCGGCCATCAGCGTGACCGGCTCGGAGGAGTGGCTGGGGGAGTGGACCTTCTCCCTGTCCATGGGGTCGATGACCGACGAGCCCATCTTCTGGGCCGACCTGCTGGCCCGGGGCGGCCACCGCGAGGTCGGCGTGCTGGTGGAGCAGTCGCTGGTGGGCCAGAGCTACGTGGCCAACCTGCGGGAGGCCTGCCGCCGGCGGGACATCCGGGTCGTGGCCGAGGAGTCGATCGCCCAGACCGCCCAGGACGTCGGCCGGGCCGTGCGGGCCCTGCACGCGGCCAAGCCGGACGCGCTGGTCCACTGCGGCTTCGGCTTCGGGATCGTGTTCGTCAACCCGGTGCTGCGCGAGCTCGACTGGGACCCGCCCCGGTTCCTCGGCACGGCGTTCCAGAACGCCTGGATCAACCCGATCATGTGGGAGGCCATCCTCGGCTGGACCGGCCTCGACCAGTACGACGAGGGCAACGCGGTCGGCCAGGCGTTCCTCGACCGGTTCGCGGCCCGCTACGGCCGCCGGCCGGAGTACTGCGTGCCCGTGGTCAACCGCGACCTGGCCACCGTGCTCCTGCACGCGTTCGCCGACGCTCGGCCGCTGTCGCCCCGCGGGGTGAAGGAGGCGCTGGAGCGGGTCAAGATGCTGCCGGCCGCGTCGGGCGCCCCGGGGACCCGCCTGTCCTTCGGCCGCTGGACCCGCCGGGGCTGGATGGGGGCGGGCTACCTGGTGGCCCGCCGGCTCGACCCCGACGGCACGAGCGCCCACATGGTCGCCCGGTTCGGGGAGGCGTGAGCGATGGCCACCGAGGTGACCCAGGCCGCGCCCGCCGGCGTCCCGCCCGACGACCGGCGGGCCGCCCTTGCCGGCCGGGCGATGGTGGCCGCGGCGATCGCCGCCGGCGTCGGGGCGCTGGTCGTGGTGGCCGTCAACGCCCGCCACGGCGCGGCCGCCGAGCGGATCGCCGCCCCGGGGGTGACCGGCGCGCCCCGCCCGGTCGAGCCGCTGTGGGGTCGCAGCGACTG
>DATFRN010000039.1:0-5060 GCA_035263165.1 Acidimicrobiales bacterium
GCCGGGGCCGAGGGGCTGGTGGCCAAGGGCAGCGAGTCCGGCGGCCGGATCGGGGAGGAGACCGCCTTCGTGCTGCTCCAGCGGCTGGTCGCCGGCGTCGACCTGCCGATCTGGGCCCAGGGCGGCATCGGGCTCAACACGGCGGCCGCCGCCGTCGCCGGCGGGGCGGTGGGCGTCGTGCTCGACGCCCAGCTGGCCCTGGCCCGCGAGTCGACCCTGCCGGCGCCGGTGCGCTCGGCCATCGGGGCCATGGACGGCAGCGAGACCGTGGTGGCCGGTGGCCACCGGATCTACACCCGGCCCGACCTGCCCGCCGTCGACCCCGCCGCCCCGGCGGCCGAGGTGGCCTCGCGCCTCGGCGCCGACGACCTGCGCACCCAGCTCCTGCCGGTCGGGCAGGACGCCAGCTTCGCCGGGCCGCTGGCCGCGGTGCACAGGACCGCGGGCGGCATCGTCGGCGCGGTGCGGGCCGCCATCGAGGCCCAGCTGGTGGCCGCCCGCGAGCTGGCCCCGCTGGCCCCCGGCAACGGGACCGCCGCCACCCGGGGCACCGAGTACCCGATCGCCCAGGGCCCGATGACCCGGGTCAGCGACCGGGCCGGCTTCGCCCGGGCGGTGGCCGACGGCGGCGCGCTGCCGTTCCTGGCCCTGTCGCTCATGCGGGCCGACGAGATCCACCCGCTGCTGGCCGAGACCGCGGCCGCGGTCGGCGACCGGGCGTGGGGCGTCGGCGTGCTCGGCTTCGTGCCGCCCGAGCTGCGGGACGAGCAGCTGGCCGTCGTCCGGGAGCACCGGCCCCCGGTCGTGCTCATCGCCGGCGGGCGCCCGTCGCAGGCCGCGCCGCTGGAGGCGGCGGGCATCACCACCTTCCTCCACGTGCCCTCGCCCGGTCTGCTCGACCGGTTCTGGAAGGACGGGGCCCGGCGGTTCGTGTTCGAGGGCCGGGAGTGCGGCGGCCACGTCGGCCCCCGGTCGAGCTTCGCCCTGTGGCAGCGCCAGATCGACCGGCTGCTGGCCGAGCCCGAGCTGGCCGGCTGCGAGGTGTTCTTCGCCGGCGGCGTCCACGACGCCCGCTCGGCCGCCATGGTGGCCGCCCTGGCCGCCCCCCTGGTCGAGCGGGGTGCGGCCGTGGGCGTGCTCATGGGCACCGCCTACGTGCTGACCGACGAGGCGGTGGCCACCGGGGCGGTGACCGAGACGTTCCGCCGGGCCGCCCTCGACTGCGACGAGACCGTGCTGCTGGAGACCTCGCCGGGCCACGCCACCCGCTGCGTGGCCAGCGAGTACGTGGCCGCCTTCGGGGCCCGCAAGGCCGAGCTGGTGGCGGCCGGCACCGACGTGCGGGAGATGTGGACCGAGCTGGAGGGCCTCAACCTCGGCCGGCTGCGCATCGCGGCCAAGGGCATCGTCCGGGAGGGCGACGACCTGGTCGAGGTGGGCGCCGACGTGGTGGCCCGCGAGGGCATGTTCATGATCGGCCAGGTCGCCGCCCTGCGGGACCGGCCGACGACGGTCGCCGACCTGCACGAGGACGTGAGCGTGGGCGCCACCGCCCGGCTCGACGCCCTCACCGCCGCCCGGCCCGTGGCGCAGGGCGCGGCCCGCCGGCCCGCGCCGGCCGACATCGCGGTGATCGGGACGGCCGGCATCTTCCCGGGCGCCCCCGACGTGGCCCGGTTCTGGGCCAACGTCGTGGCCGGGGTCGACGGCATCAGCGAGGTCCCGCCCGAGCGCTGGAGCGTCGAGCGCTACTACGACCCCGACGCGGTGGTGGCCGAGGCCGGGGTGAAGACGCCGTCCAAGTGGGGCGGGTTCCTGCCGGACGTCCCCTTCGACCCGATGCGCTACGGCATCCCGCCCCGCTCGCTGACCTCGATCGGCAACGACCAGCTGCTCAGCCTGGAGGTCGCGGCCGCGGCGCTGGCCGACGCCGGCTACGCCGACCGGCCCTTCGACCGGGAGCGGGCCTCGGTGGTGTTCGGCGCCGAGACCGGCACGGACCTGGCCCAGGCCTACGGGTTCCGGGCGGCCCTGCCCCACTTCGTCGGCGAGGTCCCCGCCGCACTCGAGGACATCCCCCGGCTCACCGAGGACTCGTTCCCCGGGGTCCTGGCCAACGTCATCGCCGGCCGCATCGCCAACCGCCTGGACCTGGGTGGGGCCAACTACACCGTCGACGCCGCGTGCGGGGCGTCGATGGCGGCGCTGGCCGCGGCCTGCCACGAGCTGGCCGCCGGCACCAGCGACCTGGTGCTGTGCGGGGGCGCCGACCTCCACAACGGCATCTACGACTACCTGCTGTTCTCGGCGGTGCACGCGCTGTCGCCCACCGGGCGGTGCCGCACCTTCGACGCCGCCGCCGACGGGATCGCGCTGGGCGAGGGCGTGGGCTGCGTCGTGCTCAAGCGGCTGGCCGACGCCGAGCGCGACGGCGACCGCATCCTCGCCGTGATCGACGCCGTAGCCGCCTCCAGCGACGGGCGCAGCCTGGGCCTCACCGCGCCGCGGCGCGAGGGCCAGCGCCGGGCGCTGGAGCGGGCCTACGAGCGCGCAGGTGTGTCGCCGGCCGCGGTTGGCCTGGTCGAGGCCCACGGAACAGGCACCGCGGTCGGCGACCGCACGGAGCTGGCGACGCTCACCGACGTCTACGCCGAGCAGGGCGCCGCCCCCGGGTCGGTGACGCTGGGCTCGGTCAAGTCGCAGATCGGCCACACCAAGTGCGCGGCCGGGATCGCCGGGGTCATCAAGGCCGTCCACGCGCTGCACCGGGGCGTGCTGCCGCCCACCCTCCACCTGACGGGCCCCAACGAGGCCTACGACGCCAAGACCAGCCCGTTCGTGTTCGGCGACGTGGCCCGGCCCTGGGTCGGGGCCGACCGGCGGGCGGCGGTGAGCGCCTTCGGCTTCGGCGGCGCCAACTTCCACGCCGTGCTGTCGGCGTACGGCGGGGGTGACGAGCCGGCCCATGCCCTCGACGAGTGGCCGGCCGAGCTGTTCCTCCTGCGGGGGGCGAGCGCGGCCGAGGCCGCCGGCGAGCTCGACCGGCTGGGCGCCGCGCTCGACGCCAACGACGGGGCCGGCCGCCCCTGGCGGCTGCGGGACCTGGCCCGCACCGCCCACGAGCGCCGCCGCCCCGGGCCGGTCCGGGCCGCGCTGGTGGCGGACGACCTCGACGACCTGCGGGCCAAGCTCGACCGCGCCCGGTCGGGCCGGGCCGGTGACGGCGTGTTCCTGGCCCCCGAGCCGGGCGACGGCGCCGAGCCGGACGCCCCGCCGGTGGCGCTGCTGTTCCCCGGCCAGGGCAGCCAGCGGCCCCACATGGTGGGCGACCTGTTCGTGGCCTTCCCCGCCCTGCGCCACTACCTCGACCTGGCCGGCCCCGACCTGGTCGAGCGCATGTTCCCGCCGGCGGCCTTCGGCGACGCCCGCCCCGACCGGGCCGCGGCGCTGACCGACACCCGGGCGGCCCAGCCGGCGCTGGGCGTGGCCGGGCTGGCCGTGGCGGCGCTGCTGGCCGAGTGCGGCGTCCGGGCCGACGCGCTGGGCGGCCACAGCTACGGCGAGCTGGTGGCACTGACGGTGGCCGGCGCCCTGCCGGAGGACGCGCTGGTGGCGCTGAGCCGGGCCCGGGGCGAGGCCATCCTCGACGCCGCGCCCGACGACGACCCGGGGGCCATGGCCGCGGTGCGGGGGCCGGTGGCCGAGGTGCGGGCTGCGCTGGCCGACCGGCCGGCGGTCATCGTCGCCAACGACAACGCCCCGGATCAGTGCGTGGTGTCCGGGCCGACTGCCGAGGTGGAGGCGGCGGTGGCCGACCTGGCCGGCCGCGGCCTGACCGCCCGGCGCCTGCCGGTGGCCTGCGCCTTCCACACCCCGGGCCTGGCACCCGCGGCCGTGGCCCTGGCCGAGCGGCTGGCCGACGTGGCGGTGGCCGCCCCCGACCGTCCCGTGTGGTCGAACACGACCGCCGCCCCCTACGGCGACGACCCCGCGGCCGTGCGCGAGCTGCTGGCCGGGCAGGTGGCGGCGCCGGTGGCGTTCCGGGACCAGGTCGAGGCCATGTACGCCGCCGGCACCCGGGCGTTCGTGGAGGCCGGCCCGGGCCGGGTGCTCACCCAGCTGGTGGGCCGCATCCTCGGCGACCGGCCCCACACGGCGGTGGCCTGCGAGGTGGCCGGCGAGCCCGGCGTGCGCCGGTTCCTGCTGGCGCTGGGCGAGCTGGCGGCGGCGGGCGTGGCGGTCGACGCCGACGCGCTGTTCGCCGGGCGCGACGCCGCGGTCGTCGACGTGGCCCGGCCGCCCCGGCCCGCCCCCTACCGGCTCAACGGCGCCCAGGTCCTCGACGCCGACGGCCGCCGGGCCCCGGGCTCGCTGCCCGCCGCCAGCGAGCTGGCGCCCCTCGCCCTCGGCGCCGCACCGGCGGTGCGGAGCAACGGCCACGGCCGCGAGGACCTGGTGGCCGAGTACCTGCGCACGATGCAGCAGGTGGTGGCGGCGGAGCGCGACGTCGTGCTCGCCGCCCTGGGCGCGGCCCCGCCGGCTCCGGCGGCGGTCGTCGCCGCCCCCGCGGCCCCGGCCCTGCCGGTCCACACCAACGGCAACGGCCACGCGGCCGCCCCGGCCGCAGCCCTGCTCGACACGGTCGTGGCGATCGTGAGCGAGCGCACGGGCTACCCGGCCGAGATGCTCGACCCGGACCTCGACCTGGAGGCGGAGCTGTCGATCGACTCGATCAAGCGGATCGAGATCCTGGGGGAGCTGGCGGAGCGGGTGGGGCTGCCGGGGATGGACGGCGGCGAGGTGGACGAGAGCGTCATCGAGGAGCTGGCGCTGATCAAGACCCTGCGCGGCATCGTCGAGTGGGTCGAGGACCGCGGCGGCGAGCCGGCGACGGTCGCCCCGCCGGCTGCGGCCGAGGGACTGCTCGACCTCATCGTGGCGATCGTGAGCGAGCGCACGGGCTACCCGGCCGAGATGCTCGACCCGGACCTCGACCTGGAGGCGGAGCTGTCGATCGACTCGATCAAGCGGATCGAGATCCTGGGGGAGCTGGCGGAGCG
>DATFRN010000040.1:0-29577 GCA_035263165.1 Acidimicrobiales bacterium
GCCCCAGGAGTACCGGCCGCCGGAGGTGGCGGGAGAGGCCGTCCGCCGCGTCTACTACCGGCCCTCGCCGCACGGCCACGAGGCCGACGTGGGGCGGCGGCTGCGCGAGTGGTGGGGCGACGAGCCCTACGACGACGAGGAGTGGTGGGAGTACCAGAAGTTCCGGGACCCGGAGCGCTAGCTGCGGCCGCGCAGGAAGGTGAGCCGTAGCTCCCGGAGCTCGCCGGTGGTCACGCCCTCGGCGACGGCGGGGTCGGCCTCCATGATCGCCCGGGCGGCGGCCTCGTCCTCGGCCTCGATGACCGCGATGCCGGTGTTGACCCGGCCGAGCGTGGGGCCGGCGAGGACCAGCGTGCCCTCTGCCAGGAGCCGCTCGAGGTGCTCGACGTGGCGGCCGAAGGTCGCCCGCTCGGCGTCGGTGATCGTGGCCATGAAGTCGTCGCGGGGCGGGTGTATGAAATAGATCCAGGCAGCCATCCGACCCAGGCTGGCACGCCGCCACCGGGAGGCGACGAGATGGACCTGCGCACCCGCGAGGGCCGGCTGTACGCGGCGGGCATCCTGTTCGCCGTGGGCAGCGCCGTCCACACGTTCGACCACCTGCGCCGGGGGCAGGGCAGCGTGACCGAGGCGCTCTACTGGACCGGCAACCTGGCGCTGGTCCTGCAGGCGGTGGTGATCACCCTGGTGCTGACCCGCCACCGCCTCGCCCCGCTGGCGGCGGCGGCCGCGGGCCTCCCCCTGGCGCTCGGGTTCTTCGCCGCCCACTGGCTGCCGCAGTGGAGCGCCCTGAGCGACCCCCTGTGGGAGATCCACTCGTGGACATGGTTCTCGGCCATCGCGTCGACCCTCGAGATCGCCGGCGCCCTGGCGGTCGGGCTGGCGGGCCTGTCCATCGTCCGCGCCCGCGGCCTGGCCACGTTCGCCACCGACTGACCGCCGGTGCCCGGGGTCGCGGTCGTCACGGGCGCCAACCGCGGCATCGGCCGCGAGGTGACCCGCCAGCTCGCAGCGACGGGCTGGACGGTGATCCTCGGCTCCCGCGACCCGGCGGCCGGCGGGCAGGCCGCCGCGACGGTGCCGGGCGAGGTCCTTCCGCGTCGCCTCGACGTCACGGACGAGGCCAGCCTGGCGGCGGTGGCAGCCGAGCTGTCCGAGCGCCACGGCCGCCTGGACGCCCTGGTCAACAACGCCGCCATCCACTATGACACCTGGCAGCGGGCCACGGCGGCCGACCTGGACGTGGTCGGCGAGGCCCTCGCCACCAACCTGGTCGGCGCCTGGCGGGCAGTCGAGGCGTTCCTGCCGCTGCTGCGGGCGAGCGGCCACGGCCGCATCGTCAACGTGTCGAGCGGCGCCGGTTCGCTGGCGGGGATGGACGGCAGCGTGCCCGCCTACTCGGTGTCGAAGGCGGGCCTCAACGCCCTGACCCGCATGCTCGCCGCTGAGCTGGCCTGGGACGGCATCCTGGTCAACAGCGTCTGCCCCGGCTGGGTCGCCACCGACATGGGCGGGCCCGGCGGGCGACCCGTGGCGGAGGGCGCCGCCGGCATCGTGTGGGCGGTCGAGCTGCCCGACGGCGGCCCCACGGGCGGGTTCTTCCGGGATCGGGAGGCGGTCGAGTGGTGACCGCCACGGCCGGGGGTAGCTTGCCGGCCGTGACGATGCGCATCGGGATCTCCGGGGGAGGGGCGACCGTCGATCGCCTCATCGAGCAGGCCGTCGAGGCCGAGGCCGACGGGTTCACCAGCCTGTGGTACGCCGGGGCCGCCGGCATCGACCCGTTCGCCGTGCTCGGGCTCGTCGGGCGGGCCACCTCGACCATCGAGCTCGGCACCTCGATCGTCCAGACCTATCCCCGCCACCCCGTGCTCATGGCCCAGCAGGCCACCGCCGTGGCCCGGGCGGTCGGCGGCGAGGGGCGGTTCACCCTCGGCGTCGGCGTGTCCCACCGGCCGGTCATCGAGGGCATGTACGGCCTCGACTACGGCCACAACGCCCGCCACCTGCGGGAATACCTCACCGTCCTCGGCGCCCTGCTCGCCGACGGCCGGGTCGCCTTCGCCGGCGAGGACTACACCGCCAACGCCGAGCTGCGCGACCGGGCCGACGGCCCGCCCGTCCCCGTGGTCGTCGCCGCGCTGGCGCCCAGGTCGCTGACCTCGGCCGGTGAGCTGGCCGACGGCACCATCACCTGGATGGCCAACGCCGCCGCCGTCGCCGGCCTCATCGCCCCCACGATCCGCCAGGCGGCCGAGGCCGCCGGCCGGCCCGAGCCCCGGGTCGTGTGCGGGCTGCCGGTGGCGGTCAGCGACGACGCCGACGCCGCCCGCGAGGTCGCCGCCCGCCAGTTCGCCATGTACGGCATGCTGCCCAACTACCAGCGGGTGCTGGCCGCCGGCGGCATCGAGCAGCCCGCGGCCGCCGCCCTGGTCGGCGACGAGGACGCCGTGGCCGCCGCCGTCGGCGACCTGTTCGCCGCCGGCGTCACCGACCTGTGGGCCGCCCCGTTCCCCGTCGGCGACGACCGCAAGGCCAGCCGCGCCCGCACCCGGGCCCTGCTCAAGGACCTCGCCGCCGCCCGCTGATAGAACTGTCACCGTGCCCGTCCTGGACGCCCGCCACGACTTCGCCCACCCCGTCGAGGGCGACTCGGCCTGGTCCGAGTCCTACTACTTCAACGGCTACGACCCGGCCAGCGACGCCGGCCTGTTCACCCGCATCGGGGTCCGCCCCAACGAGGGGACCATCGACGTCGGCCTGTCGCTGTGGCTGCCCGGCGACCGCATCGCCAACGTCCGGGGCGTGCGCGAGCAGCGGGTGATGATCGACGACGACCTCGACGTCGGCGGCGTCCGCTACCAGCGGGAGGAGCCGATGGCCCGCTGGCGGCTCACCGCGGAGGCCGACGCCCAGGTGCTCGACCTCGCCACCCGTACCGGCACCGGCACGCCGGCCCACGTCAGCATGGACCTCACCTTCGCCGCCCTCACCCCGCCGGTCGGCACCGACGGGCTGGCCCGCAGCCGGCGCAGCGACGACACCTCCGCCTCGACCGCCACGACCGTCGGCAAGGGCCACCTCGAGCAGGCCGGCGCCTGGACCGGCACCATCGCCTGCGACGGCGAGACCTGGGCCCTCGACCCGGCCACCGCCCGGGGCAACCGGGACAAGTCGTGGGGCCCCCGCCGCTGGGGCGGCCCCCAGATGTGGCGCTGGTTCTCGATCAACATCGACGACGGCACCCACTTCGGCGGCATCCGCATCGGCACCCCCGCCGGCGACCTCCACCGGGGCTGGGTGTGGCGGGACGGCGAGGCGACGTCGATCCGCCGCTGGGACGTCACCAGCGAGCTGGCCGCCGACGGCGTCACCCACACGGCCAGCGACGTGCGTGCGACCGACAAGGCCGGCCGGGTCCACGAGCTGCGGACCGACATCCTGCGGGTCTACGGCGTGCCCCACAAGACCGGCGAGCGCTCGACGGTGGTCAACGAGGGCCTGGCCCGGTGGACCTACGAGGGCCGCACCGGCTACGGGATCAGCGAGTACCTGCACCAGCTGGACGACGAGGGCCGCCCCCTGGTGCCGATCGAGTGAGCGAGCGCCTGGCGGAAGCGCTGGCCGGCGCGCTCGGCGTCGGCCCCGACGCGATCACCGGGCTGGTGCGGCTGTCGGGCGGCGCCTCCCGCGAGACCTGGGCCTTCGACGCCGACGGCCGGCGCCTGATCCTCCAGCGCGAGCGTCCCGGCGCGCGGCGGGTGGCGGGCGGGGGCATGGCGACCGAGGCCGCGCTGCTGCGGGCGGCCGCTGCCGAGGGCGTGCCCGTCCCGGCCGTGGTGGCGACCGACGCCGAGGGCGGCGACCTGGGGCCCGCGTGGATGGTGGTCGAGCGGGTGGAGGGCGAGACGATCGCCCGCAGGATCCTGCGCGACGCCGAGTACGCCACGGCCCTGCCCAAGCTGGCGGGCCAGTGCGGCGTCGCGCTGGCCGGCATCCACCGCATCGACCCGGGTCCGATCCCCGGCCTGGCCGGCGGCGACCAGGTGGCCCGGTTCCGCGTGGTTCTCGACGCCGTCGGCGAGCCCCACCCGGCGTTCGAGCTGGGGTTCCGGTGGCTCGACGCCCACCGCCCCGTGAGCGCCGGCCCCGACCGGGTGGTGCACGGCGACTTCCGCAACGGCAACCTCGTGGTCGGCCCCGGCGGGCTGCGGGCCGTGCTCGACTGGGAGCTCGCCCACCTGGGCGACCCGCTCGAGGACCTGGGCTGGCTGTGCGTGCGGGCCTGGCGCTTCGGGGCCGAGCCCCGAGTGGGCGGGTTCGGCCCCGTCGACGACCTGGTGGCGGCCTACGAGGCGGCGTCGGGCACGGCCGTCGACCGGGAGGCGTTGGCCTGGTGGGAGGTGCTGGGCACGCTCAAGTGGGGGATCATCTGCGCCGTGCAGGCCGGCACCCACCTCACCGGCGTGGTGCGGTCGGTCGAGCTGGCGGCGATCGGCCGCCGGGTGTGCGAGGTGGAGCACGACCTGCTCCTGCTGCTGCCATGACCGCGCCCCACGACGCCCCCACCGCCGCCCAGCTGGTCGAGGCCGTGCGCGAGTTCCTGGAGGGTGACGTGATGGCCGCCACCGAGGGCCGGGTGCGGTTCCACGCCCGGGTGGCGGCCCGGGCCCTGGCCACGGTCGAGCGCGAGCTGGCGGTCGGCCCCGCCCAGGCCGAGGCTCACGCCGCCCGCCTGGCCGCCCTGGGCGTGGCCGACGAGGCCGCCCTGGCCGCCGCCATCCGCGCCGGCGAGATGGACGACCGCTGGGACGAGGTCGCGGCGGCCGTCCGGGCCACGGTCGAGGACAAGCTGGCGGTGGCCAACCCGGCCTATGCCGACCTGCCCTGACGCCGCTCCGGGCCCGTCCAGGAGTGTCATACCCAGTCGTTACGATCTTCCGGTTCGACGTTGTGCTGGAGGACGTGGATGACCCTGGCGGTGGCGGTGGTGTGCCAAGACGGCGTGGTGGTGGCGGCCGACAGCCGCACCACGCTCAACAACTTCCGCGCCTCCCGGGTCGGCAGCGACGCGACCCACAAGGTGTTCGGCTCGGGCCGGGTGGCGATCGCCACCTGGGGCGAGGCGTTCGTCCTCGGGCGCAGCGTGGCGCACCACATGGCCAACTTCGCCGACGCCGAGTCCGGCAACTGCCACCACCCCCGGGCCGCGGCCGAGGCCCTGGCCGACCACTTCGGCGACCTGTGCGACCAGCAGCTCCCGACCGAGATGGCCATCGCCGCCCAGCAGGACATGGCGCTCGGGTTCCTCGTCGCCGGCCACGATCAGGCCGGCGTGGGCGAGGCGTGGGAGGTGCGGCTGCCCGACCGCGAGGTCGAGTTGGCCGCCACCATGGCCGAGGGCGGCGCAGCCGTGTGGCGGGGTCAGGGCGATGTGGTCTCCCGCCTGCTCGTCGGCTTCGACGAGTCCCTGCTCGAGCGGGTGGTGGGCCGCTATGGCCTCCGGCGCGAGTACGAGGCGCTCAGGCCGCTCCTGCGCGAGTGCGGCTACCGCATCCCGTTCGAGACCATGAACCTCCAGGATGCCGTCGACCTGGCCGCCCTGTGCCTGCGGGTCACCGCGGACGTCCAGCGGTTCTCGCTCGGCGCCTCCCTGCACTCGCCCGAGTTCTCCTGGCCCGGGGTGGGCGGCCCCACCGAGATCGCCGCGGTCACGCTCCGGGGCGGGTTCTCCTGGGTGCAGCGCACCGCCCTGAGGGCCGGCGATCAGTAGTGGAAGCGGTAGATCTTCCCGTCCATGCCGTGGACGGCGTTCGACTTGAGGATGCAGACCCACGCCTCCTGGGGCGTCATGTGGCCCCGGCGCCGGCGCTCCAGCAGCGCGAGCAGCTCGCCGTCCGGCGGGTCGATGTGGACGTCCACGATCTCGGGCTCGCCCCCCTCCCACGGCATGAGCTTGCGCTCCTCCGCGGGGGGTGCGTCCTGCTTGACGGCCTTCGGCGGCGGCATGCGGCCTCCACGTCTTCTGCGATCCGTGTCCGTTGCGACACCCCCATGGTACCTCGTCGCCGTCACAGGTAACCCGCTGCCTTCGCCCCCGCGGCCAGCTCGTCGCGGAACGCCGGGTGGGCCACGGCGATCAGCGCCCGGGCCCGCTCCGAGATCGACCGGCCCCGCATCTCGGCCACCCCGTACTCGGTCACGATCTGGTCGACCGTGTTCTTGATCGTCGTCACCATCGACCCCTCGGTCAGCGTGGTCCGGATGCGCGACAAGGTGCCGCCGGCGGCGGTCGAGGGCAGCACCACGAACCCCCGCCCGTGGGGCGAGTACATGGCCCCCCGGGCGAAGTCGGCCTGGCCCCCGCTCGACGACCAGTAGCGCCCGGCCACGGTCTCCGACGCGCACTGCCCCACCAGGTCGACCTCGGTGGTGGCGTTGATCGACACGAAGCAGTCCTCCTGCGAGATCACCCGGGGATCGTTCACGTGGTCGACCGGCAGCATCTCGACCGCCGGGTTCTCGTCGAGGAAGTCGTAGAGCACCCGGGTCCCGAGGGCGAAGGTGCCGACGATCTTGCCGGTGCGCAGCCGCTTGCGGGTGCCGGTGATGACCCCGCGCTCGACCAGGTCGATCAGGCCGTCCGACAGCAGCTCGGTGTGGACGCCCAGGTCGCGGTGGTCGCGCAGTCGCTCCAGCAGGGCGTTGGGGATGCCGCCGATGCCGGTCTGGAGGGTGGCGCCGTCGGGGATCCGCTCGGCCACGTGGGCGGCGATGGCCCGGGCCACCTCGTCGGGCTCGTGCGGCGCCACCTCGACCAGCGGGCGGTCGACGGGCGTCCACCCCACCACCTGGCTGGCGTGGACCTGGTTGCGCCCGAAGGTGCGGGGCATCCGGGCGTTGACCTCGAGGAAGAACGGCACCCGCCCGATGAACGACGCCACGTAGTCGCAGTTGGTGCCGAGGCTGAAGTAGCCGTGGCGGTCCATGGGGGCGGCGGCCGCGGCCACCAGCGAGCACCGGGTGGTCTCCCGCAGCAGCCGGGGCACCTCGCTGAAGTTGTTGGGCACCAGCTCACAGCCCCGCTCGTAGAAGGCGGGCCGGGTGATGGGCGACAGGAAGTACGACACGTGCAGCAGGTGCTCGCGCATGGTCCCGTGCAGGTAGGGACGGTCGTGGAGGGCGTGCATCTGGTGGATGCGCACGCCCCGGAACCGGGTTGCGCCGGCCTCCACGGCGTCGAGCACCGACACCGGCTCGCCGTTGGCCAGCGGCACGATCACGTCGGCGCCGTCCTCCAGGTGGTCGAGCACGGCCTCGGCCGGAACCGGGTCGGGGAAGTGGGCCGCCATGCCGGAAGGTGTACCGCAGGGATTCAGCCCCCGTCACCGTGGGTAGGTCACCATCTATGAAGTTCAAGATCGGACTGGCCCTTGGGTTCGCCGCCGGCTACTGGTGGGCGAGCACGACCGACGAGGAGCGCAGGGCCCGCTTCGACGAGCTCGTCGGCAAGGTGCGGGACAACCCCCGCATCCAGCAGGTCACCGAGTCGGTGACCCGCGACGCCCAGCGGCTGACCGATGCCGTCACCGAGCGGGTGACCACCACCGCCGACCGCACCAGCGACGCTGTGGCCGGCAAGGTCGAGCCCGGCAACGGTGGCGGCAAGGCCGCCAAGCCCGCGACGGCCTCCCGCAAGGCGGGCTGAGCCGTCCGGGCGGCGGCGGCATCCCGGGCGTGAGCCCGGGATCCCGCGGCCACACTGGTGTCCGTGCGCGACCAACTGCGTCGGCTGGCGCAGTACCGGCCGCAGGGCCCCTGGTGGCGGCGGCTGCGCATCGTGGCCTTCGCCCTGGTCGGTGCGTCGATCGCCCTGGCGCTGGCCGGCCGCGTCCCGGCGAAGGTCGGGCCGTTCGAGACCACCATCGCCGCCCGCCCGTCGCTGACCGGGCACACCGTCGTCCACCTGGCCCCGCTGGGGACGATCGAGCTCGACACCCACGACTGGCCCCTCGCCGTCGACCTGCGGGTGAACGAGATCGCGGTGGCCGACGCCGACCGCATCGCCGACAACCCCGAGGCGGTCCGGCGCCTGGGCGACGAGGCGGCCGGGGAGGTGCGCTCGGCGCTGGTGGGCCTGGCCATCCGCTGCCTGGTGGTGGCGATGATCGGCGGCGCGCTCGGCGCCCTGGTCGCCACCGCCAGCTGGCGCTCGGCGCTGGCCGGCGTGGGGGTGGCGGCCCTGCTGGTGACCGTCACCGGCCTCGGCTCCTACGCCACCTACAACGCCAACGCCGTGGCCGAGCCCCGCTACACCGGGCTGCTCACCCGGGCCCCGGCGGCGGTCGGCGACGTCGAGCAGGTCATCGACCGCTTCGGCGAGTACCGGGCCCAGCTGGCCGACCTGGTCGACAACGTGGCCACCCTGTACCTGGCGGGCGAGCGGCTGCCCACCTTCGACAGCCGCCACACCATCCGGGTGCTGCACGTGAGCGACGTCCACCTCAACCCGGCGGCCTTCGACCTGATGGACACGCTGATCGACCAGTTCGACGTCGACGTGGTGGCCGACACCGGCGACCTCACCGACTGGGGCACCCAGCCCGAGACCGGGCTGGTCCAGCGCATCGGCAAGCTGGGCGTGCCCTACGTCTACGTGCGGGGCAACCACGACTCGCGGGTCACCCAGGCGGCCGTCGACCGCCAGCCCCGCACGATCGTGCTCGACGGCCGGGCGGCCACCGTCGCCGGCCTGCGGTTCTGGGGCATCGGCGACCCCCGCTACACGCCCGACAAGAACCAGCCGGTGGGGCAGGGCGTCGAGCGGGACCGGGCGCAGGCCTTCGCCCCCACCGTGGCCAAGAGCCTGGTGGACGACGAGCCCCCCGCCGTCGACGTGGCCATGGTCCACGACCCGCGGATGGCCGCCGACCTCGGCGGCGCCGTCCCGCTGGTGCTGGCCGGCCACACCCACAAGGTCCAGGTCGGCACCATCGACCCGCCCGACCCCGACGAGGCCGACGACGCCGACTCGTCGTCGACCGCCTCGACCACCACGACGACCGCGGCGGAGGGCGAGGAGCCGGAGGAGACGCGGCTGCTGGTCGAGGGCTCGACCGGCGGCGGCGGGCTGCGGGGCCTCCAGGGCGACAAGCCCCTGCCGCTCACCGCCTCGGTGCTGTACTTCGACGGCACCACCCACCGCCTGCTGGCCTACGACGCCGTGACCGTGTCGGGCCTGGGCGGCACCGGGGCGACGATCGACCGCCACATCCTCGCCCCCAGCGGCAGCGGTGCAAGGGACAGTGCGGGGCGCTGACCAGGGGCGGAACGTCCGGTGGCGCCGGGGTGAAACGTCACCTCGACCCGATGGGATTGTGGGAGGCGCCAGCTACCGTCCCTAAGGTGCCGGGGATGCGCGTGGTCGTGGTCGCGGACACCCATCTGTCCGACCGCACGCCCGAGGCGGCCGAGCACTGGGGGGCGGTGCTCGCCGACCTCGCCGCCCACCCGCCCGCCCTGGTCGTGCACGCCGGCGACATCTCGGCCGACGGCAGCAGCGTGCCCACCGACCTCGGCTACGCCCACGACCAGCTGGCGCGGATCACGGCGCCGCTGGCGGTGGTGCCCGGCAACCACGACGTCGGCGAGAACCCGGGGGTCTACGGGCCCGAGCGGCCGGCCGTCGACACCGGCAGGCTCAACGCCTTCCGCTCGCTGTTCGGCCCCGGCCACTTCAGCGTGCCGGTCGGGCGGTGGCGGGTCGTCGGGATCGACTCGCAGCTGTTCGGCGTGGGGGGCGTCGAGGAGGCCGACCAGTGGGCGTGGCTGGAGGCGGAGCTGGCCGGGGCGGGGGCGGCGCCGGTGGTGCTGGTGTCGCACAAGCCGTTGCTGCCGGCGCCCGGCGACGAGGACCGCGCCGCGCGCTATGTCCCGCCCGCGGCCCGGAGCCGGCTGCTGGCCCTGCTCGACGCGGCCACGGTCCCGCTGGTGGTGTCGGGCCACGTCCACCAGTCGCTCCGCCACGAGGCCGGCGGCCGGCTGCACGTGTGGGCGCCGACGACCTGGGCCGTCCAGCCCGACGCCCGGCAGCGGCCGGTGGGCGAGAAGCTGCCGGGCCTGCTCGAGCTGGCGCTGGCCGACGACGGGCGCTGCACCGCGGAGGTGCGCCACCCGCCGGGCCTGCGGCCCCGGGTCATCGGCGTCGACGCGGCCAACCCCTACGACCACGCCGCCCCGCCGGGCTAGGCGGGGTTGGGACGCGACAGAGCCGCCGGCGGGACCGGCGGCTCAAGCGTCGATGTCCGGTAGGTCAGACGACCCGCACGTTCTGCGCTTCGTCGCCCTTGCGGCCGGGGCCCACGTCGAACTCGACGGTCTGGCCCTCGTCGAGGGACCGGTAGCCGTTCCCCTGGATGTTGGAGTAGTGGACGAAGACGTCGTCGCCGCCCTCGCGCGAAATGAAGCCGTAGCCCTTCTCGGCGTTGAAGAACTTGACGGTACCTGTAGGCAAAACTGACTCTTCTCTTCAGCGGGCGGCTCCTCTTGAGCCGCCCATCGGGACGCAGTGTAGGGGTCTAGGCGTCGTCCTCGTACTTGAACGACACCGAGAGCTTGGTCCGGTACGTCAGGGAGCCGTCCTCGGCGATGTCGAGGTCCTGCTTCACGACCTCGGCCACGCGCAGGTCTCGTACGGTCTCGCGGGCCTTGGCCACCGCCGACGACGCGGCATCCTCCCACCCTGTCGTGCTGGTGCCGATGATCTCGATCACCTTGTAGACACTCATCGCTACCACCTTCCGAGGTTCGGCAGCCACGTGCGGTCATGACCCTACGTCACTCGCACCCACTACGCGCCCAGCGCCACGACGAAGGCGACGGTGGCGGCGAGCGGGCTGAGCGTGCGGACGTGGTTCCAGGGGATCCAGCCGGCCAGGTAGTGGCGCCAGGTCTCGGCCGCGCCGGCCGACGCCGGGTCGACGAGGTCGAGGGCGTCGTTGCGGGGCACGTGGTAGGCGCCGGTGATCACGATGCACACGAGGTAGAGGGCGCAGCCGGTCACCACCCAGGCGGTGCCGGCCTCGCCGGCGCGGGTGACCAGCACGAAGATGGCCAGGCCCACGCACAGGGCGGCCGTGCCCATGAGGGCGAGCATGAACAGCGGCGAGGCCGGGGCCATGCGGTTCATCGACTGCATGGCCGGCATGCCGGTGGTGCCGGGCATCCGGCGCAGGGCGGGCATGACGAAGGTCGAGAAGGCGAAGAAAACCCCGGCGACGACGGCGGACGCGACGGCGGCCACGAGGGTGAGGGTGCGGGCGGTTCCGGTGAGCATGCCCCCATCAAGCCGGACGACGGCGAGACGCTCCATAGCCCAGGCGATCGAAAACCTTCGTCATCGTCTAGCGTGCGCCCGTGGACACGCTGTCGGGCTTCCTCGACGGGCCCCGGGCCCGGCAGGCCTTCCTGCTGCGGTCGCTGCTCGACCCGCCGTGGTCGCTGCGCATCCGCGACGAGGCCCCGCTCACCGTGGTGGCGATGGTCCGGGGCCGGTGCTGGGTCTGCTACGACGACGCCCCGCCGGTGGCCATCGAGCCCGGGGGCGTGGCGGTGATCCGGGGCCCCGACCACTACACGGTGGCCGACGACCCGGCCACGCCGCCCCAGATCGTCATCCACCCGGCCCAGGTGTGCACGACGCCCGACGGGGTCAGCCTGTCCGAGGCGATGTCGCTGGGCCTGCGCACCTGGGGCACCGACCCCGACGGCGAGCACGTGGTGCTCACCGGCACCTACACGACCGACGGCGAGGTCAGCCGGCGTCTGCTCGACGCCCTGCCCCGGCTGACCGTGCTGGGTCCGGGCGAGTGGGCCTCACCGGTGGTGCCGCTGCTGGCGGGCGAGATCACCCGCGACGAGCCCGGCCAGGAGGCGGTGCTCGACCGGCTGCTCGACCTGGTGCTGGTGGACGCCCTGCGCACCGCGTTCGCCCGGCCGGACGCGGCGGTGCCGGCCTGGTACCGGGCGGCCGGCGACCCGGTGGTGGGCCCGGCGGTGCGGCTGCTCCAGGACGACCCCGGCCGGCCGTGGACGGTCGCCGCGCTGGCCGCCGAGGTCGGCGCGTCCCGGGCCGCGCTGGCCCGCCGGTTCCACGCCGTGGTGGGCGAGCCGCCCATGGCCTACCTGGCTTCCTGGCGGCTGGCGCTGGCCGCCGACCTGCTGCTCGAGCCGGGCGCGAGCGTCACCGCGGTGGCCCGCCGGGTCGGCTACGGCAGCCCGTTCACGTTCAGCACCGCGTTCAAGCGCAGCTTCGGCGCCAGCCCCCGGACCTACCGCGACGCCCGCCTCCCGAGCGCGAGTCACACCGGCTGACGGCGGGTGCCGCGCACCGCCCGGGTCGCCTCCTGGGCGGCGAGGACGGCGAAGAACTCGGCCACGGCCAGGCCGGCGATCGTGGCGCCGCCGGCGGTGTTGGCGTGGTAGCTGAGCGCCAGCCCGACCGCCACCGTGGCGGCGCCGAGGGCGGTGGCCGTGGCCATGATCAACGGCACCCGCCGCACCAGCAGGCCGGCGGTGGCGGGCGGCCCGATGAGCAGGCCGAAGACCAGCAGGGTGCCGATCGCCTGGAAGCTGGCGACGATGGCCGTGGCCAGCAGGGCCAGCAGGACCGCGTGGGTCAGGCCCGGGCGCATGCCGAGCGTGGCGGCCTTGTCCTGGTTGAAGGCGAGGGCGAGGAAGGGCCGGTAGAGCAGCAGCGACACGGCGACGACCGCCGCCACCGTGATCGCCTGGCCCCGCAGGTCGGCGGGGGTCACGCCCACGACGTCGCCGAACAGGAGGGTGGTGATGTCGGTCCCGAACGTGGCCGAGCGGGAGATGATCACCACCCCGAGCGCCAGCATCCCGACGAACAGCAGGCCGATGCCGGTGTCCTCCCGGACCGGCGCCCGCCGGCTCACGACGGTGACGGCGCCGCTCATGACCAGGGCGGCCCCGAACGCGCCGAGGGCGGGGCTGAACCCCCAGAGCACGGCCAGCGCGATGCCGGGGATGACGCCGTGGGCCAGCGCCTCGCCGAGGAAGGTGAGGCCCCGCAGGACGACCCAGGTCCCGACGACCGCGCAGGCCACCGCGGCCAGGACGCCCGCCAGCAGGGCCCGCTGCATGAAGGCGGGGTCGAAGGCCTGGGCGAACCACCCGATCACGGCGACCCCCCGTCCCCGAGGGCGGCGGCGATGCGGCGGGCGTTGGTGCGGACCATGCCCACGTAGCTGTCCCCGGGCGAACCGGGCGAGCCGAGCGACTCGCTGTAGAGCGCGACCACCGCGACGTCGTCGCCCACCTCCCGGGCCAGGGTGTCGGCCAGCCGCTCGGGCGACGACGTGTCCGCGAACACGGCGGGCACGCCGGCCCGGCGGACCGTGTCGGCCAGGTCGTGCAGGGCGGCCGGGCTGGGCTGGGCCTCGGTGGTGGCCGACGGGATGACGGCGCCGAGCACCTCGAACCCGTAGCGGTCGGCGAAGTAGCCGAAGACGTCGTGGTTGGTCACCAGCTTGCGGCGGTCGGCCGGCACCGCCGCCAGGGTCTGCTCGGTGGCCCGGTCGAGTGCCCGCAGGTCGGCGACGTAGGCCGCGGCCCGCCGGCGGAAGGCGGCGGTGTCGAGGCCGGGCACCTCGTCGGCCAGGAAGCCAACCAGCGCCTCGGCGGCGGTGGCCATCCGCGCGGGGTCGCTGAAGAAGTGGGGGTCGACGTGGCCGCCCTGGCGCCGGGTGGGCACGTGGTCGAGCGCGGCGAAGGTGGCGACGCCGTCGTCGCGGGCGCCGGCGATGGTGTCGTCCAGGCCGGCCTCGAACCCGCCGCCGTTGACGACCAGGGCCCGGGCCTCGCGCATCTCGGCCGCCTGGCGGGCCGAGGCCTGGAAGTCGTGGGGGTCGGCGTTGGCGGGCATGAGCACGGTGACCCGGGCGTCGTCGCCCACCAGGTGGCGGGTCACGTCGCCGAGGATGGTGGTGGTGACCACCACGGACGGCCCGTTGCCGGCGCCGACGGGGCCGCCGGCCCCGCAGCCGGCCGCGGCCGCCACCAGGGCGGCCAGGACGAGGACGGCGGACAGGGAGCGGCGCACAGGCGGTATATAATACAGAGAGCCATTCTCACTTTCTAGCGATGGACGCCCTTTCCGCCGACGACCTGGTGCTGGCCTACGGCACCCGCCCGGCCCTGATCGGGGCCACGTTCGCCGTGCCCGCAGGCACGTCGGTGGCGCTGGTGGGGCCCAACGGGTCGGGCAAGTCGAGCCTGCTACGCGCGGCGGCCGGCCTGCTGGCGCCCCGGGCCGGGCGGCTGGTGGTCGAGGCCGCCGGGCGGCGGGGCGCGGTGGCGCTGGTCCTCCAGACCACCGAGGTCGACCGCACCCTGCCGGTCACGGTAGGCGAGACCGTCCGCATGGCCCGCTACGCCACCCGGGGGCCGTTCCGCCGGCTCGGCCCGGCCGACCACGCGGCGGTGGCGGCGGCGCTGGCGCGCCTGCACGTGGCCGACCTGGCGGGCCGCCAGCTCAACGAGCTGTCGGGCGGCCAGCGCCAGCGGGTGCTGGTGGCCCAGGGCCTGGCCCAGGAGGCAGACCTGCTGCTGCTGGACGAGCCGGTCACGGGCCTCGACGTGGTGTCCCGCGAGCTGATCCTGGCGGTGGTGGCCGAGGAGACCGCCGCCGGCCGCACGGTGATCGTCTCGACCCACGACCTCGACGACGCCCGCCGCTGCGACCGGGTCATGCTCCTGGCCAACCGCATGGTGGCCTACGGCCCTCCGGCCGAGGTCCTGGTGGAGCACCACCTCACGACCGCCTATGGCGGCCGCGCCATCCACCTCCCCACCGGGACGATCGTCCTCGACGACCCCCACCACAGCCATGCGTGACCGCACCACCGACCTGCACGAGACCGCCGCCCTGCGGCTGAGCGGGGTCGAGCAGCGCTACACCCGGGGGCGCCGGGCGCTGGTGAGCGTGCTGGCGGCGGCCGATGCGCCGCTGGCCATCCCCCAGCTGCTGGAGCGGGCCCCCGGCCTGGCCCAGTCCTCCGCCTACCGGAACCTCACCGTGCTGGAACGGGCCGGCATCGTCCACCGCATCGTCACCAGCGACGAGTTCGCCCGCTACGAGCTGGCCGAGGACCTGACCGGTCATCACCACCACCTCATCTGCTCGACCTGCGGCGAGGTGCGGGACTTCACCATGCCGCCGGGCGTCGAGTCCGAGATCGACCGGGCCCTCGGCGCCATCGCCGGCCGCCACAGCTTCGCGGCCGACCACCACCGGCTCGACCTGGTCGGCACCTGCGCGCGCTGCGCAGCGCGCTGACCACCCCTTGATACCCCCGGCCCGGGCGGGTACCAAACACGCACCGCCTCCCGGGGGACCGGCCATGACCACGCTGTCGGAACAGTCCGTGCTGACGGGCGCCGCGCCGGCCGGCAAGGCCGAGGCCATCGGCCTGGCCGCCGGCCTGCTGGCCGCGGCCGGTCACATCGACCCCGCCTACGAGCAGTCGATGCTCGGCCGCGAGAAGGTGGCCAACACCTATCTCGGCGAGGGCATCGCCATCCCCCACGGGATGCTCAAGGACCGCGAGCTCATCCACAGCACCGGGCTCGCCGTCGTCCAGGTGCCGGGCGGCGTCGAGTGGAACCCGGGTGAGACCGTCCGGCTGGTGGTCGGCATCGCCGCCGCGTCCGACGAGCACCTCCAGATCCTCGCCAACCTCACCCGCATCCTGGCCGACGCCGCCCTGGTCGACGAGCTGTCGACGACGCCCGATCCCGGCGTCATCGTCGCCCGCCTGGCCGGGGGCGAGGCCCCGCCCCCGGCGCCCATTCGGCCCCCGGCCGGCGCCGACCTGGCCGGCTACGCCACCGTCGACGTCACGGTCGAGCTCGCCCACGGCCTCCACGCCCGGCCCGCCACCGAGTTCGTGGCCCTGGCCGGCGGGTTCGTCTCCGACGTCCGGGTCCGCCACGGCGACCGGGTGGCCAACGGCAAGAGCCTGGCCTCGCTGCTGTCGATCGGCGCCGGCTCGGGCGCGGCGCTGACCCTGGCCGCCCGGGGCGACGACGCCGAGGACGCCCTGGCCGCCCTGAAGGCGGGCGTCGAGGGCGGTCTGGGCGAGGACGAGGCCGCGACCGCGCCCCCGCCGGAACGGGCGGCGGCCGCCGCCGGCCCCGCCTACCGCCCCCGGGGCGACGCCACCGCCGTCCCCGGCGTGGCCGCCTCGCCCGGCATCGCCATCGGCCCCCTGTGGCATCTCAAGCGCCGCCGCCTGGTGGTCGAGCGCACGGCCCAGGACCCCGGCGCCGAGCTGCGCCGCCTGCGGGGCGCGCTCGAGTCGGCCCGGGCCGAGCTCGACCAGCTCCACGACGAGGTGGCCGCCCGCTCCGGTCCCGGCGAGGCCGCCATCTTCCGGGCCCACGCCGCCTTCCTCGACGACCCCGACCTGGCCGACGCCGTGGCCGCCACGGTCAAGGCCGGCCACAGCGCCGGCTGGGCCTGGCGGGACACGATCGACGCCCGGGTGGCCGAGCTGCGCCAGGTCGACGACCCGGTCCTGGCCGGGCGGGCCGCCGACCTCGGCGACGTGGGCGACCGGGTTCTGCGCTACCTGGCCGAGTCCGACGACGAGGCCCCGAGCCTGCCCGACCACCCGGTGATCCTGCTGGCCGACGACCTCACCCCGTCGGACACCGCCGCGATCGACCCGGCCCGCGTCGTGGCCTTCGCCACCGCCACCGGCGGCCCCACCAGCCACACCGCCATCATCGCCCGGGCCCTCGGCCTGCCCGCGCTGGTCGGCGCCGGCCCCGCCCTGCTGTCGCTGGAGGCCGACTCGGTGGCGGTGCTCGACGGCGGCGCCGGCACGCTGTGGGTCGGCGTCGAGCCCGACGACCTGGCCGCGGCCGAGGAGGCCCAGCGGGGCCTGGCCGACGTGCGCGAGCAGGAGCACCGCACCCGCTACCGGCCCGCCACCACCAGCGACGGCCACCGGGTCGAGGTGGTGGCCAACATCGGGGCCCCGGCCGAGGCCGCCGCCGCCGTCGACGCCGGGGCCGAGGGCGTGGGGCTGCTGCGCACCGAGTTCCTGTTCCTCGGCCGCGACGCCCCGCCCGACGAGGAGGAGCAGCACGCCGCCCTGTCCGAGATGGTGGCCGCCCTCAACGGCCTGCCCCTGGTCGTGCGCACGCTCGACATCGGCGGCGACAAGCAGGTCCCCTACATCGACCTGCCGGCCGAGGAGGGGTCGTTCCTCGGCATCCGCGGCATCCGCCTGTCGCTGGCCCGCCCCGACCTGTTCGACGCCCAGCTCCGGGCCGTCTACCGGGCCAGCCGGGAGGGGCCGGTGTCGCTCATGTTCCCGATGGTGGCCCGGCTGGAGGACCTCGACGCCGCCGTCGAGCGGGCCGAAGCGGCCCGGGCCGCGCTGGGGGCCGACCCCGTCGACATCGGGGTGATGATCGAGGTGCCCTCCGCGGCGCTGATGGCGGCCGAGCTGGCGGCCCGGGTCCAGTTCCTGTCGATCGGCACCAACGACCTCACCCAGTACGTGCTGGCCATGGACCGCACCCACCCGGTCCTGGCCCGCCAGGCCGACGCCCTCCACCCGGCGGTGCTGCGCCTGGTCAAGGCCGTGGTCGACGCGGCCGCGCCGACCGACGCCTGGGTGGGTGTGTGCGGCGGCGTGGCGGGAGAGCCCGAGGGGGCGCTGATCCTGGCCGGCCTGGGGGTCGACGAGCTGTCGGTCAGCATCCCGGCGGTGGCCGCGGTCAAGGCCCGCCTGCGGGGCGTGGCCCTGGCCGACGCCCGGGCGCTGGCCGAGCGGGCGCTGGCGTGCTCGACGGCGGACGAGGTGCGGGGGCTGGCGCTGCCGTGACGGCGAACCGGGTCCTCACCGTGACGGCCAACGCCGCCGTCGACCACACGGTGTGGATCCCCGGGTTCCGGGCGGGCGAGGTCAACCGGGTGGCCGACGAGGACCGCAGCCCGGGCGGCAAGGGCGTCAACGTGGCCGCCGCCCTGCGGGCACTCAACGTCGACGTCGACGCCACCGGGTTCCTCGGCCGGGACAACGACGGGCTGTTCGCCGCCTTCTTCGCCGACGCCGGCATCGGCGACCGCTTCCTGCGGGTCCCCGGCGCCACCCGGACCGGCATCAAGATCGTCGACGACCGGGCCGGCACCACCACCGACGTCAACTTCCCCGGCGTCGCCCCCGGCCCGGTCGACGTCGAGGCGCTGGCCGAGGTCGTGGCGGCGGCGTCGGCCGGGGCGGCGTGGGTGGCGCTGTCGGGCAGCCTGCCCCCGGGGGTGCCGGTCGACCTCTACGCCCGCCTCACCGCCGCGGCCCACGCCGGGGGCGCGTCGGTCGCCCTCGACACCAGCGGCGAGGCGCTGGCGGCCGCCATCCCGGCCGGGCCCGACCTGGTCAAGCCCAACGTCGAGGAGTTGGAGGAGCTGGCCGGCCGGCCCCTCGCCACCACCGAGGACCGGCTGGCCGCCGCCCAGCGGCTGCGGGACGGTGGCGTCGCCCGGGTGTGCGTGTCGCTCGGGGCGGTCGGTGCGATCTTCGTCGACGAGGTCGCGGCGGTCGCCGCCCGGCCGCCGCCGGTCGTCGTGGCCAGCACCGTCGGCGCGGGCGACGCCACCGTGGCGGGCGCCATCGCCGCCCTGCTGCGGGGCGACCCGATCGGCGGCGTGGCCCGCCTGGCCACCGCCTGCGGCGCCACCGCGGTGGCCGGCGTCGGCCCCTGGCTGGACCCCGAGGCCGTGGCCCGGCGGGCGGCCGACGTGAAGATCGAGGTCCTGGCCGGCACGACGCCGCCCGCGCCCCACCCGCGCTACAGGGGGAGTTCGTCATGAGGTTCGTCGCCGTCACCGCCTGCCCCACCGGGATCGCCCACACGCACATGGCCGCCGAGGCCCTGCGCCACGAGGCGATGCTGGGCGGGCACGAGATCGCCATCGAGACCCAGGGCTCGGAGGGGCCCTCGGGCGGGCTGAGCGCCGACGACATCGCCCGGGCCGACGCCGTGATCGTGGCCGCCGACATCCACGTCGACCCCGCCCGGTTCGCAGGCAAGCCGCTGGTGGCGACGTCGACCGCCAACGCCATCCGCCGGACGTCGGAGGTGATCGACCGGGCCGTCGCCGCCGCCGAGGCGGAGGAGCCGGCGCCGGCGCACGCCGAGCCGGTCCCGCCGCCCGAGGCCGAGGCGGGGGAGGCGCCGGCCGCGGCCGAGGCCGAGCCCGGCGCCGCGGCCCCCGGCGGCAAGCGGTTCGTCGCCATCACCTCCTGCCCCACCGGCATCGCCCACACCTTCATGGCCGCCGAGGGCCTCCGGCGGGCGGCCGAGGCGCTGGGCCACGAGATCAAGGTCGAGACCCAGGGCTCGGTCGGCGCCCAGGACGTGCTCACCCGGGCCGACGTGGCGGCGGCCGACGCCGTGGTCATCGCGGCCGACACCAAGGTCAACCTGTCCCGCTTCGCCGGCAAGCCGATCTACGAGACCAGCACCAACGACGCGCTCAAGAACGGCGAGGGCGTCCTGGCCCGGGCGCTGGCCGTGGCGGCCGAGGCGCCGGCCGGCGGCGGCGGGGCCGTGGTCGCCCCGCCGCCCACCGGGGGCGGGGGCGGCGGCGAGGAGCCGGCCGGGTGGCGGGGCGCGCTGGGCGGCGTCTACCAGCACCTGATGACCGGCGTGTCCTACATGCTCCCGTTCGTGGTGGCCGGAGGGCTGCTCATCGCCATCTCGTTCGCCTTCGACATCCACGCCAACGACCCCGACCTGGCCGACACCTTCGCCGGCCGGCTCAACCAGGTCGGCTCGGCCGCGCTCACGCTGTTCCTGCCGGTGTTCGCCGGGTTCATCGCCTTCTCCATCGCCGACCGGCCCGGCCTCACCCCCGGCTTCGTGGGCGGCTACCTGGCGGTGCAGGTCGACGCCGGCTTCCTCGGCGCGCTGCTGGCCGGGTTCATCGCCGGCTACCTCACGCTGTGGCTGGCCCGCACGATCAAGCTGCCCGACACGATGGCCGGCCTGAAGCCGGTGCTGATCCTGCCCCTGCTGTCGACGCTGGGGGTGGGGCTGATCGTCTTCTACGTCATCGGCGAGCCGCTGTCGTGGCTCCAGGACCGGCTGACCGACTGGCTGGAGGGCCTCCAGGGCTCGAACGCGGTCATCCTCGGGCTGATCCTCGGGGCGATGATGGCCAGCGACATGGGCGGGCCGCTCAACAAGGTGGCCTACACGTTCGCCGTCGGGCTGATCGACAGCGGCGTCACCGGGCCCATGGCCGCGGTGATGGCCGCCGGGATGACCCCGCCGATCGGGCTGGCCATCGCCACCATCCTGTTCCCCGGGCGGTTCACCCGGGACGAGCACGAGGCGGGCAAGCCGGCCTTCGTGCTCGGGCTGTCGTTCATCACCGAGGGCGCCATCCCCTTCGCGGCCCGCGACCCCGTGCGGGTGATCCCGGCCCTGGTGGTCGGGTCGGCCACGGCCGGGGCCATCTCGCTGGGCGTCGGGGCCTCGACCGTCGTGCCCCACGGCGGCATCTTCGACCTGTTCGTCCCGGGCGCGGTCGAGAAGCCGCTGGCCTGGCTGGTGGCCATCGTGGTCGGCTCGCTGGTGACGACCGGCGTGCTGTTCTTCACCAAGCGGCCGGTCGTCAGCGAGGTCCACGTCGACGAGGTGGTGGCGGCGACGGCCACCGCCTGAGGCAGACTCGCCCCGTGCTGCACGAGGTGAACGACACCCACATCAACGTGCTCGACGAGGGCGAGGGCCACCCGCTGGTCCTGCTCCACGGCCTCGGCGGGTGCTGGCGCGACTGGGAGCCCCAGCTCGACGCCTGGCGCGACCGCTACCGGGTGATCGTGATCGAGCACCGGGGCCACGGCCGGTCGGACCGCATCACCGGCCCGGTCACCACCGAGGCGTTCGCCGCCGACGCGGCGGCCCTGTGCCGCGACCTCGGGGTCGAGCACGCCGGGGTGGTCGGCCTGTCGATGGGCGGGATGATCGCCCAGAAGCTGGCCCTGGCCGAGCCCGCACTGGTGGAGGCGCTGGTCCTGTGCGACACCGGCACCCACCTGGGTGAGCGGGGGTCGGCCTGGCTGCGGGCCGAGGCCGACCGGGTGCGGGCCCACGGCTTCCCCGACGCCCGCGGCGACGTGGCGGGCTCGACGATCTGGAGCCGGTACACGCTGGCCCAGCAGCCCGAGGTGGCGCGCGGCAACATCCGGGAGTCCCAGTCGACCGACCCCGCCTCGTGGGCCGAGGCCGCCCTGGCGGTGGCCGCCCACGACACCCGGGCCGACGTCGCCCGCATCGCCTGCCCGACGCTGGTCATCTGGGGCGACGAGGACGGCGCCCTGCCGGCGAAGCTGGCGGACCCGCTGGCGGCCGCCCTGGGAGCAGCGCTGGTCGTCATCCCCGACGCCGGCCACGTCTGCAACCTGGAACAGCCGGCGGCGTTCAATCGAGCGGTCGAGGAGTTCCTCAACCGTTGAGGTACCGCAACACCGCCAGCACCCGGCGGTGGTCGGCGTCGGAGGGTGGGAGGTCGAGCTTGGTGAAGATGTTGGCCACGTGCTTCTCGACGGCCCGGCCCGAGACCACCAGCTCGCCGGCGATGGCGGTGTTCGACCGGCCCTCGGCCATGAGCGCCAGCACCTCGCGCTCGCGAGGCGTGAGCTCGGCCAGGGCGTCCCGCTTGCGGGTGGCGCCGAACAGCTGGGTCACGACCTCGGGGTCGAGGGCGGTGCCGCCGCCGGCCACCCGGCGCACGGCGTCGACGAACTCGCCGACGTGGGCCACCCGGTCCTTCAGCAGGTAACCGACGCCGTCGGCCCGGTCGGCCAGCAGCTCGCTGGCGTAGCGGGTCTCGACGTACTGGCTGAACACCAGCACCCGCAGGTCGGGCACCTCCCGGCGCAGCTCGACCGCGGCCCGCAGGCCGTCGTCGGTGTGGGTCGGCGGCATGCGGACGTCCACGACCGCCACGTCGGGCCGGTGGTCGAGCACGGCCTTGCGCAGCCCGGGGGCGTCGCCCACGGCGGCCACCACGTCGAACCCGCGGCCGGCCAGCAGGGTGACCAGCCCGTCCCGCAGCACGGCGGAGTCCTCGGCGATGACGACCCGGAGGGTCGTGCCGGCGTCCATCACGACACCACCGGCAGGTCGACGGTGGCCACGGTGGGGCCGCCGGGCGGGCTCTGGACGGTCAGCCGGCCATGGACGGTGCCGACCCGGTCGGACAGGCCGGCCAGGCCCCGGCCGCCGATCAGCGCGGCGCCGCCGGCACCGTCGTCGGTGACCCGCAGCTCGAGCCGGTCGCCGCGCTCGATGGCGTCGACCCAGGCCGTCCGGGCCCCGCTGTGCTTGGCCACGTTGGTCAGCAGCTCGGCCACGCAGTAGTAGGCGATGGTCTCCACCGGCGCCGAGGGCCGCTGGGGCAGGTCGGTGCGCAGGTGGACCGGCACGGCCGAGCGGGCGGCGAGCGTGGCCAGCGCGGTGTCGAGGCCGAGGTCGAGCGCCGGCGGGTGGATGCTGCGGGTCACCTCCCGCAGCTCGGTGATGGCATCGGTGGCGTTGCGGTGGGCGGTGTCGAGCAGCGCCCGGGCCTCGGCCAGCTCGGCCTCGGCCTCGCCGTTGGTGGCGGCCGACGCCGCGACCACCTGCTCGCGGGCCATGTCCAGCTGCATGGCCACCGCCACCAGCCGGGCCTGGGTGCCGTCGTGCAGGTCCCGCTCGATGCGGCGCAGCGTGGCGGCGGCGTCCTCGACGGCATGGGCCCGCTGCTCCTCGGCCTCGATGATGCGGCGATCGGCCTCCCGGGGCGTGAGCAGCCAACGGATCGCCGCCCGGTCGAGCACCGCCAGGCTCCGGGCCACCCACACGACCGCCCACAGCAGGACCAGGCCGAGCAGGGCGACCAGCAACGCCTCCATGGTGGTGTCGGCGAACCAGTAGCCGAACGACACGCCGGAGTGGTGGCGCACGCCGGCTGCGGTCTGGTGGGGGTTCAGCGCCGACCACCACACCGGGTAGGTGGCCCAGCTCACGCCCGCCCGCCAGCCCAGGAACGTCGCCCAGATGGCCACGGCCTTGGCCGGGAAGGTGGCCACCAGGAAGGCGACGGCCCGCCAGCCGTCGACGTCGGTCAGCGACGAGCGGAACCAGCCCCACAGGCCGGGCTGGCGGCGAAAGGGCGGCGGCCCGGGTACGGCGAGGTCGAGGCTGCGGGCCGCCAGCCGCCGCTGGACGTTGGCCAGGCGGCGGGCCATGCGCAGCTCGAAGATCACGATCAGCGCCAGCACCGGCAGGAGGATCACGGTGATGGCGATGAACGGGGCGGTCACGATCGTCGCCCAGGCGGCGACGGCCGCCAGGCTGGCGATCAGCGTCGTCGCCACCAGGTACAGCAGCTCCCGCCAGGTGCGGCGCGTGAACGGCCCGGCGCGCCACAGCCGACGGAGGGGCGACAGGTCGGAGGTCATGGGCACATCGTCCGCGCCCGGCAACCTAGCGCCAAGGGAGGCAACCCCCGGCCGGAGGTGGGGTTGCCACGTCCGGCCGGGGTGCGCTCGGGGTTCAGTCCGTCTGGGGGGCGGCGAACTGCAGGTCGAGCTCGACCTTGATCTTCTCGCCCAGGGCGAGCTTGTCGACGCCGATGGGGATGTTGAAGTCGACGCCGTAGTCGCTGCGGTTGATGGTGGTCTCGGCGTAGAAGCCGGCGTGCTGGCGGCCGTCCACCGGGTAGATGTCGACGCCGCCGAACTCGACCGGGAAGCTCACCGGGTTGGTCCGGCCGTTGATGGTCAGCTCGCCCTCGAGGTGGTAGTCGTCGCCGGCGCCGGTGATGCGGGTCGAGCGGAACTCGAGGGTCGGGTTGGCCTCGACGCCGAAGAACTCGGTCGAGAGCAGGTGGGCGTCGCGGTCGGCGTTGTTGGTGTCGACCGAGGACAGCGCCACGTTGGCGGTGACCGACACGTCGTCGAGGGACTCGCCGACGTGGAGGGTGGCGTCGAACTCGTCGAACCGGCCGCGGACGTTGCTCAGGCCCAGGTGGCGGACCTTGAAGTGCACGCCGGAGTGGGCGGCGTCGACCGCCCAGTCGCCGGTGACCAGGGGAAGGGTGCTGGTGGTGCTCGTCTGGGACATGGGGCAACCTCGTCGTTGGATCTTGTTCGGGTCTCTGTCTCGGTAGTGACTGTCACAGAGACTATAGTTACTCCAGTAACAATTACAACCGGGAATTGTTCCGGTAGGCTGGTCCCATGGATTCCGAGGTGTGTGCGTCGGCCGATCGGCTCGCCAGCGCCCGGGCCGCGGACGCCGAGGTCGATCCGTTGCGCCGGCTGGTGGAGCAGACGGCCGCGTTCTCGCACACCTTCCTGCGCTGGATCGACGCCCAGGCGGCCGACGGGCTGACGCTGCCCCGGCTGCGGCTGGTCGAGCGGCTCCACTGCCGCGGGCCGGCCATGATGCGCACGCTGGCCGACGAGCTCGAGCTGTCGCCCCGCAACATGACGGCCCTGGTCGACAACCTGGAGGCCGAGGGCCTGGTGGCCCGCCGCCCCCACCCGACCGACCGCCGGGCGACGATGATCGAGCTCACCGCGGGCGGCAGCGAGGCGGCCGAGGTCGTGCTGTCCCCGGCGATGGCCGGCATGAGCTGCCTGTTCACCGACCTCACGGCCGAGCAGCAGGCCCAGTTCGCCGAGGTCATGGCCGTCCTCAAGGAGGGCATGAGGCGCCGCTCGGCCGAGGCCGTGGGACCCCGGGTCGCGGCCTGGGCCGGCGCCGGCGGCGACGACGCCGCCGAGGACGCCGCCGACCCGGAGGCGGCTCAGGCCTAGCTGTACGAGAACGTGAAGTCGGCGTTGCGGGCGCTGGCCCCGGCGCCGTTGCGGCCCTCGACGTGGATGTCGCCCCGCATGCCGACCGGGCTGAGCCCGGCGTCGCAGTTCGAGTAGGGGAACGCCACCGTCAGCTGGGCCACCCGCCGGTCGGGCTGGCCGCCGGTCCCCGTCGTCGCCGTGGTCGGCTCGACGTGGAGCACCGCCGCCCGCTTGTCCTGCCCCAGGTCGCCGCCGCCCGGCTCCCGGCACACGGTGGTGATGTGGCCGGTCAGCCTGACCTGGGCCACCCCGCTCTCGCCGTCCCGGGCCACGGCGATCAGGCCGAGCCGCACGGTCCGGGGCAGGCCGGAACGATCCTCGGGCTGCGAGCCGACGGTGAGCAGCCCCTCGCCCGGCAGCTGGTCGACGTCCAGCGTCACCACCGGCGGCGACGTGTCGCCGGGGTCGGGCTGGTCGACGTGGCTCGGGCACCCCGCCGCCGCCAGCGCCGCACACGCCGCCCCGGCCAGCGCCGCCGCCCGGCCCACCGGACTACCGGGACGCATCGGCCAGCCGCCGGTGCAGCCGGGCCCGCAGCTCGTCGGGGTCGTAGTCCCGCTGGGCGCGCCGGCGGCGGGCGATGATCACGCCGGTGGCCGCCACCCCGGCGATGCCGGCGAGGCCGAGCATCTTCCAGACCGTCCGCACCGGTTCCCTACGCTAACCGCCGTGGACACCCGGCTGGCCCTGGACGAGGCGGTCGCCACCGCGTCCACCGGCGACCTGTGGCTGTTCCGGGGGCGCTCGCTGGCCGACCGGGCCATCCAGACCGCCACCAACGCCCCGGTCAACCACGTCGGCATGGTCGTGGCGATCGACGACCTGCCCCCGCTGCTGTGGCACGCCGAGCTGGGCCGCTCGCTCCCCGACGTGTGGACCGGCCGCCACCAGCGGGGCGTCCAGCTCCACCGGCTGGTCGACGCCGTCACCACCTGGCGCACCCGCTACGGCCAGCGCTCCTGGGTGCGGCTGCTGGAGGGCGACATCGGGCGCGAGCACGAGGACCGGCTGATGCGGGTCATCGACCGCTTCGACGGGCGCCCGTTCCCCACCACGCTGGGCCTGGCCCGCCAGTGGCTCAACGGCCGGGTCCGGCGGCACACGCCGCTGGCCACGGTCTACTGCGCCGAGCTGGTGGCCACGACGTACCAGGCCATGGGCCTGCTCCCCGACCGCCGCCCGGCCAGCTGGTACGACCCGGGCACGTTCTGGAGCGGGGACGACGCCCTCGACCTGGTGCCCCCCTTCCGGCTGGGGGGTGAGATCCCGGTCTCCTAGCGGGGCCCTAGAATTCTCCCCTTGGACCCAGACACCGAGGTGTGGCCGGGACGCCCCTACCCCCTGGGGGCGACCTACGACGGCACGGGCACCAACTTCTCCCTGTTCTCCGAGGTCGCCGAGGCGGTCGAGCTGTGCCTGTTCGACCCGGCCACCGGCGCCGAGGAGCGCGTCCCGATGACCGAGGTCGATGCCTTCTGCTGGCACGCCTACCTGCCCCGCATCGGCGTCGGCCAGCGCTACGGCTACCGGGTCCACGGCCCCTGGGACCCCGCCAAGGGCCAGCGCTGCAACCCCAACAAGCTGCTGCTCGACCCCTATGCCAAGGCGGTCGACGGCGGGGTCGACTGGGACCCGGCCTGCTTCCCCTACGTCTTCGGCGATCCGGGCAGCCGCAACGACGACGACAGCGCGCCCCACGTGCCCAAGGGCGTCGTGGTCAGCCCCTACTTCGACTGGGGCGCCGACCGGCCGCCCGACACGCCGCTGCACGAGTCGGTCATCTACGAGCTGCACGTCAAGGGGTTCACCGCCACCCACCCCGACATCCCCGAGCTCGAGCGGGGCACCTACGCCGGGGTCGCCCACCCGGTGGCCATCGACTACCTCAAGGCCCTCGGCGTCACCGCCGTCGAGCTCCAGCCGGTCCACCAGTTCGTGCACGACGCCCGGCTGGTCGAGCACGGCCTGCGCAACTACTGGGGCTACAACTCGATCGGGTTCTTCGCCCCCCACGACGAGTACTCCTCGGCCGGGGCCGGCGGCTCCCAGGTGCCCGAGTTCAAGGCGATGGTGCGGTCGCTGCACGAGGCGGGCATCGAGGTCATCCTCGACGTCGTCTACAACCACACCGCCGAGGGCAACCACCTGGGCCCGCAGCTGTCGTTCAAGGGCATCGACAACTGCGCCTACTACCGGCTGGTGCCCGACGACCCGGCCCACTACTACGACACGACGGGCACCGGGAACAGCCTCAACATGGCGCACCCCCACGCGCTGCAGCTGATCATGGACAGCCTGCGCTACTGGGTGACCGAGATGCACGTCGACGGGTTCCGCTTCGACCTGGCCGCCACGCTGGCCCGCCAGTTCCACGACGTCGACCGGCTGTCGGCCTTTTTCGACCTGGTGCAGCAGGACCCGGTGATCAGCCAGGTCAAGCTCATCGCCGAGCCGTGGGACGTGGGCGAGGGCGGCTACCAGGTCGGCAACTTCCCGCCCCAGTGGTCCGAGTGGAACGGCCGCTACCGCGACACCGTGCGCGACGTGTGGCGGGGCGAGCCGGCCATCGTCGGCGAGCTGGCATCCCGGCTGACCGGCAGCTCCGACCTGTACCAGTCCGACTCCCGGCGGCCGTCGGCCAGCGTCAACTTCGTCACCGCCCACGACGGCTTCACCCTGCGCGACCTGGTCTCCTACAACGAGAAGCACAACGAGGCCAACGGCGAGGGCAACCAGGACGGCGAGAGCCACAACCGGTCGTGGAACTGCGGGGTCGAGGGGCCCACCGACGACCCCGAGATCCTGGACCTGCGGGCCCGCCAGCAGCGCAACCTGCTGGCCACGCTGTTCCTGTCCCAGGGCGTGCCCATGCTGCTGTCCGGCGACGAGGTCGGGCGCACCCAGGGGGGCAACAACAACGCCTACTGCCAGGACAACGAGGTGTCGTGGTTCGACTGGGTCCGGCCCGACGAGGCGCTGCACGCCTACACGACCGGGCTGATCGCCCTGCGCCGCGACCACCCGGTGTTCCACCGGCGCCGGTGGTTCCAGGGGCGGCCGCTGCGCGGCACCGCCGACGTGCTGTGGCTCAAGCCCGACGGCAGCGAGATGACCGAGGACGACTGGACCGAGCACCACGAGACCTGCGTGGGCGTGCTGCTGGCCGGCGACGCCATCCCCTCGCCGGGGCCGCGGGGCGAGCGGGTGGTGGACGACACGTTCCTGCTGCTGATCAACGCCTCGGCCGAGCCCCGCAAGTGGACGCTGGGCGAGCCGGCCGCCGGGGCCTGGGCCACCGTGCTCGACACGGCCACGGGCGAGCCGCCGGCCGCCGAGGCCGACTCCGACGGGGACGACCAGGTGAGCGGCGACCTGCTGGTCACCGAGCGCTCGCTCGTCCTGTTGCGCCGCCTCACACCCTCCATCTAGACTGACTAGACAGAAATCTGTCGTGGGAGGTCCGCCGTGCGCTGGCAGCTGCAGGAGGCCAAGCAGCGCTTCAGCGAGGTCGTGCGCCAGGCCGAGGGCGACGGCCCCCAGGTCGTGACCCGCCACGGGCGCGACGTGGCGGTGATCGTGGCGGCCGACGAATACCGCCGGCTCACCGGCAGCGGCGACTTCAAGGCGTTCCTGGCCGGGGCACCCGACCTGGACGAGCTGGAGATCGAGCGCCCGTCCGAGATGGCCCGCCGGGTCCGGCTCTGACCGCGGCCCCGTGGGCTACCTCCTCGACACCAACGTCGTCTCGGAGGTCCGCAAGCCCCGGCCCCACCCCCGGGTGGCGACCTGGTTCGCCTCGGTCGACGCCGGCGAGCTGTACCTCAGCGCGCTGGTGGTCGGGGAGATCTTCCAGGGGATCGAGCGCCTGCGGCGCCGCGACCCCGAGCGGGCCGCCGGCTACGGCGTGTGGCTGGCCCAGCTGCGCACGTCCTACGCCGACCGCATCGTGCCGGTCGACGCCGATGTGGCGGTCGAGTGGGGGCGGATGAACTCGGTGACCCGCCTGCCGGTGGTCGACGGCCTGCTGGCCGCCACCGCCCGGGTGCGGGGCTGGACCCTGGTGACCCGCAACGTGCGGGACGTGGCGGGCACGGGCGCGCGGATCCTCGACCCGTTCGCCCCGCCGGCATGACCGGGGCGGCGCCGCTCGCCACCTACCGGCTGCAGCTCCACGCGGGGGTTCGACTTCGACGCCGCCGCCGGGGCGGCCGGCTACCTGGCCGGCCTGGGGGTCACGCACGCCTACCTGTCGCCGATCCTCCAGGCAGCGGCCGGGTCAGCGAGGCGCTGGGCGGGGCGGCGGGCCACGAGCGGCTGTCGGCCGCGCTGGCGGCGGCGGGGCTGGGGGCAGGTGCTCGCCGGGGTTGACCGGGGCGTCCCCCGACGGCCGTGGGCGCCGAGGTCCCGCCGGGCGGCGTGGCCACCGTCGCCACGGGTCAGCGGACGTCCCCGATCCCACGGCCGCCGCGGGCGGCGTGGCCATCCTCGCGACCGGCTGACCGGTGGCCGGCGGCTGAGCGGGCGTCCCCCGACCGCGAGGTCACCCCGGGCGGCGTGGCCACCCTCGCCGCCGGTCAGCGGACGTCCCCGATCCCATGGCCGCCGCGGGCGGCGTGGCCATCCT
>DATFRN010000041.1:0-2413 GCA_035263165.1 Acidimicrobiales bacterium
GGCGAACGCCTCGTCGGGCGGGGCGGCCAGCAGGATCGTGTCGTTGCCCACCAGGGCCAGGCCGACCGGCGGCGGCTCGGGGGGCGGCTCGGGGGGCGGCGACGGCGCCGGGGCGTCGAGGCGCCCGGACCGCTTGGCCCGGCTGAGCACGGCGTAGGCCTCGTTGAGCCGGGCCGCCTCGGGGGTCGACGCCACGCCCTGCGTGTCGGGGTGGGCCGCCCGGATGCGGCGGCGGTAGGCGGCGCGCACGGCGTCCCAGCCGTCGCCCCGGGCCACGCCGAGCACGCTGCGGGCCTCGGTCACGTCCATAGCTCAGGCCGGGGCGAGGAAGGCGGCCAGCAGCGCCCGGTAGTCGGCCGGGTCGTGGCTGCCGGCGTACTCGCGGATGGCGTGCATGGCCAGCTGGGCCATGCCCACGTCGACCGTGGTGATCCCGAGGCGGGCGGCCGTGGTGGGCCCGATGGTCGAGCCGCACGGCAGGTCGCTGCGCATGGCGAAGCGCTGGAGCGGGACCCCGGCCTGCTCGGCCGCCAGGGCCACCAGGGCGGCGCCGGGGGCGTCGGTGGCGTAGCGGACGTTGGCGTTGACCTTGAGCACCGGCCCGCCGTTGAGGACGATCTGGTGCTCGGGGTCGTGGCGGTCGGCGTAGTTGGGGTGGGTGGCGTGCGCCATGTCGGCCGACAGGCACGCCGAGCGGGCCAGCGCCCGGTGGCGGTCGTCGCCCGCCCCGCCCCGGGCCAGGACCGAGCGCTCGATCACCGCCGGGAGCAGCGACGAGCCCGCGCCGCGATCGGACGTCGAGCCGATCTCCTCGTGGTCGAACAGCGCCACCAGCGGGATCGGGCCGTCACCGGCGCTGCTCGCCACCGCGCCCAGCGCCTCGACCGCGGCCCAGCACGAGGCCAGGTTGTCGAGCCGGGGCGACCCGATCAGCTCGTCGTCCCGGCCCACCACCGCCCCGGGGGCGAGGTCGTGGAGCATCAGGTCCCAGCCGAGGATGTCGTCCGCGGTGACGCCCAGCTCGCCGGCCACGAAGGCGGCGAAGCCCGCCCCGTCGGGCGGGGCCAGGCCCCACAGCGGGGTGAGGTGGTGCTGGGCGTCGACCAGGAGGCCCTGGCTCGAGACGTCGCGGTCGAGGTGGATGGCCAGCTGGGGGATGGCGCACACGGGCCGGTCGACCTTGAGCAGGCGCATCACCGCCCCGCTGCCGTTGCGCCGGACGGCCACCCGCCCGGACAGGCCGAGGTCGCGGTCGAGCCAGCTGTTGAGCAGCAGGCCGCCGTAGCCCTCGACCCCGATCTGGTGCACGCCCGCCCGCACGACGTCGGGCCGGGGCTTGACCCGCAGGTTGGGGCTGTCGGTGTGGGCGCCGACGATGCGGAAGCCGTCGTGGGCCGCGTGGCCGCCCCCGGTGGCCCAGGCCACGAGGCTCCCGCCCCGGACGACGTACCAGCGCCCGGGCTCGCCCGGCCACGAGGCGTCCTCGGACAGGCGGGTGAAGCCGGCCTCGCCCAGCGCGGCCGCCGCCGTGGCGCAGGCGTGGTACGGCGACGGCGAGGCGTCGCAGAAGCCGAGCAGCCGGCGGGCGGGGTCGAGGTCGGGGGGCGAGTCGGTCACGGACGAGCGATCCTACGCGCGGCGCCCCGCCGGCGAGGAGGACCGGCTGGCGCCACCCCCCGCGGGGCGAGCAGGATCGGCGGATGGCGACCCCCGCCGTCGACCTCGTCATCGTGCACCGGGACCAGCCCGTCGCGGTGCTGGACACGGTCGCCCGCTTCCTCGACCAGGGGGTGCCGGTGCGGGTGGTGGTGGTCGACAACGGCTCGGCGCCCGACGCGCTGGCCCACGTGCGGGCCGGCCTGCCGGCGGGCGTCACGCTGCTGGAGCAGGGGGCCAACGCCGGCTTCGGCCCCGGCGCCAACGCCGGGTTGCGCTGGTGCCTGGCCCGCGACCCCGCCGACTGGCTCGCCGTCTGCCCCCACGACGCCGTGCCCCTCCCGGGCTGCCTCGAGCGGCTGGTGGCGGCCGTCGCCGCCCGTCCCCGGTCCGGCCTGGCGTCGGCCGACGTCGGCGACAACCTGACCCCGGTCGTCGACCGCTACTTCGGGGCCATCCCGTCCCCGGCCGTGGTCAGCGACGGCTGGGAGGACGCCGGCTACCCCCACGGCACGCTGATGATCGCCCGCCGCCGCTGCCTGGAGGAGGTGGGTCTCTTCGACGAGCGCTACTTCGCCTACTGCGAGGAGGCCGAGCTGGCCGTGCGGGCCAAGGCCGGCGGCTGGCAGGTCGGGGTCGTGCGGGGCGCCGAGGTCCGCAACGGCCACGTCGGCTCCCGGGCGGCGGTGATCGACTACCTCCAGCTGCGCAACACGCTGCTCATGGTGCGCGAGCACTCGGGCCGCTACCACGCCAC
>DATFRN010000042.1:0-9620 GCA_035263165.1 Acidimicrobiales bacterium
CGGATCGGGGGAACCCCGTGAAGAGCGGTAGTGCGGGCTCCCTTGGTGCTCCCTTGGTGCTCCCGTTTCAATCAGCGACCATGATTGAGTCAGACCGACTGAGACTGTAATCCCTGGTCAGCTGGGGTGCGTCGTACAAACGTCCTGGTAGAAAACCCCAGGGCGAACTTCTTCTTCCAGAACGTCAACCGGCTCCTGCCCGCCGCGTTGTAGGTCATCGTCGCTGGTAGACGGCTTGCAGGAGCCGTCGAGCTGCAACCGGCCGGTTGCGTTGGTGCTCCCTTGGTGCTCCCGTTCCGAGCGTCAGGCCGTCTCGCGCGCCCCGAACCGCACCGTCGCCGCGCCCCGAAGACGGTCGTCGTCGCCCACCAACAGGTGCGAGTAGACGTCAAGCGTGATCGACGGCTTGGAGTGCCCGAGCGCCTTGGAGAGCATCGGGATCGACACCCCGGCCGAGATCGCCGTCGAGCTGTAGTGGTGCCTCAAGGCGTGGAACTTGAGCGTCATCCCGCCGGCGTGCTTCTTCGTCTGCGTCCACCGGCAGGTGAACCGGGCGGCGTTCTGCGGGACCCCGCCGTAGTGCACGACGACACCGTGCTCACCGAGCCCGTGCTCGCCGATGTGCAACGCCAGGGCGTCGAGGATGTGGTCGTCGACCGGGACGTCGCGCGTCTCGTGGTCCTTGAGGTCCTCGAAGCGCCCCAGCCGCCCGTGGAACTGCTGGCGCACATGGATGACCCGGCGGAGGAAATCGACGTCCTCAGCGACGATCCCGGCCGCCTCCTGGGCTCGTAGCCCGCATCCCGCGCCCAGGATGATCGCCGCGCCGAACCCGTCCGGGGCGGCGTCGAAGAGCCGCTCGACCTCGGCGTCGGTGGGGATCACCATCGCCGCGCTGGCGCCCTTCGGGAGCTTCACCTTCAGCGTCGGATCCCGCCCGAGGACGCCGTCGGCCATCGCCGAGCGGATCGTCGCCTTCAGGTGCCCGAACACCACCTCGACCGTCGACGGGGCCAGGTCGAGGCCGCTGACGAACGCCTGGACGTCGCTATGGCGGACACTGGCGATGCTCTTCGTCCCGAAGAACGCCTTCACGTGCCCGAGCGCGTTGAGGGCGGCGATCGTGGTGTTGTGGGCGCGGTCCGAGCGGCGCTCGATGTCGGCCGCCATCCGCTCGACCAGCGACACCTTGCCGAGCTGGCGATCGACGAACGTGCCGGTCATCACCTCGACCTCGGCCTTGCGCAACTCGTCGAGAGCGTCAGCCTTCAGTCGGAACGTGCCGATGGTGCGCCTCTTGGCGCCGCGGCCGTAGCCGTCGACGATGACGGCCTTCCAGCCGTTGCCGTGCTTGTAGACGTTCCCGGCCATCAGTGGGCCCTCCCTTGTTGCTTCCGTGCGGTACGAGCCCTTTGACGGGCCTTCGGTCCGAGGTCCAGCAGACCCATCTTCCGGGCCGTGGTCAGCCGCTGAGCGGCCGAGCCCGGTGTGATCCCCTGAACCTCGGCGATGTACGCGGCCGGCGACCGCTTCGTGACGGTGCAGACGTAGAAGAGCCGAGCCGCCCACGCCTCGAGCGACTCGTCCTCATATCGCTCCTCGGAGAACGGCTCGGTGCACTCGTCGTTGACCCAGAACCGGGCCGACGTGCCACCCGCGGACACGAGTCCGGGCACGGTGATGGACCGGAGAACGGACGGGTCGATGGTCCCTGTCCCGCGGTCGATCTCCAGCGACTCGATGAACGGCGCCTTGGTGTCGCGGTCCCAGTCGAGCACGGCGTGAACGGCCACCCCGTCGATCACGACGTCGACCTCGTAGGGCGTGAGCTCGGCCCACAGGCCCGGCATCAACATCACGACGACGTTCTTCGGGTCGCGCGTCCGCTGCGGACGTTTGTGGTCAGGCACGAGTTGATCGTAGCGATTCAGATAGTGGTGAGCAACGATGGACTCTGAATAGTCGCTCTCGCTAGGATTCAAGTTGATCGCAGTCGAGTTGAAGGAGAGCGGTGTGACGGAGATCCTCACCACGGAGCAGCTCGCCGAGCTCGTCCATGTCCCCGTGAACACCGTCCACTACTGGCGAGCCCAAGGAACCGGTCCGAAGGGGATCAAGATCGGCAAGCGCGTGATCTACCGCGCCAGCGACGTCGCCGCGTGGCTCGACGTGAAGGCGGCCGAGGACACAAACGCCGCCCGCCGGTAGGTCGAGGAGGGCTCCCATGCGTTCTCCGCCGGACGCGAGAGCGCCCGGGGCGGGAACCCCGGGCAACTCCACGATCGGGCTCGACACCTACCGAACCGGACCCCATCGTACGACGGGGGTGTCGCAGCCGGCGCCGCGTCCGCACCCGTGCCCGTTCCCCCGCGAGGTCCTCCGCCACCTCGACCGGCTGACCCCGCCCGGGCTCATCCTCGACTCGTTCGCCGGGACCGGCGGGATCCACGAGCTCGCCAACCTGTGGCGCACCACCGTCGGCGTCGAGCTCGAGCCGGAGTGGGCGGTGACGCACCCCGGCACGATCGTCGGCGACGCGACGGCGCTGCCGTTCCCCGACTCCACATTCGACGCCTACGCCAGCTCGCCCTGCTACGGGAACCGTCTCGCCGACCAGTGCGTCCGCCCGGACGCCACGACGTACTCGTACGCCCACTCCCTCGGCCGCCCATGCTCACCCGGATCCGGGGCGGCGCTCCAGTGGGGGCCGGAGTACCGGGACCTCCACCGCTGCGCGATCGCGGAGATCGTCCGAGTCGTGCGCCCCGCCGGCGCGGTGCTCGTCAACATGAAGGACCACACCCGCGCCGGGCGGCACGTCCACGTCGTCGACTGGTGGATCGACGCCCTCGCCGCTGGCGGCGTCGACATCCACGAGACGATCGAGATCGGCGGCACCGCCCGCGGCCACGGGTTCGTGCTCCACCAGTCGACCCTCCACGAGGTCCTCATCGTCGGCGAGCGACGCGGTCCCGATGCCGGCGCGGGACCGCGTCCACCGCTCGACTCGCGGACCTGGGCCGCGGGTCCACCTTCGTCCCTCCCGACGTCACCGGACGGACCTCGTGGACGGTAGTCGTCGCCCCGCGGCGTGGCGGTACCTCGGCGACGGCGACGTCGGCGTGTGGGTCGCCTACCACGAACGCGAGGTGGTGAAGGCCGTGCCGACGGCGCGGTGGGATCCGTCGCTGAAGTGCTGGCGGATCCGGGTCCACTTCGCCGACCTCGTCGACGACGTCGTCGCTGACGTCAACCGGGCGAGGCGGTACCGGTGAGCGACGCCGCCGAGTTCCTCGAGCGGCTGTGGGGCGACGGGTTCCATTCGTTGTGCGCCCGCCGGCCGGGCGGCCAGTTCCGGTTCGTCGCCGTCGACGCCACCCCGGGCGAGCTGCTCGCCCGCGCCGGCGACCTCGACGGCGAGGACGTGTGGTTCGGCCTCCACGGGATGGGCGCCGCTCCGGAGCGGCGTGGAGGTGACGCTGACGTGACCAGCGTCGTCGCGCTCGCCGCCGACCTGGACTGGCACGACCCTGACCGGCACAAGGGCGCCGACCTGCCGAGCGAGGACGAGGTGCGCACGCGCGTGCGCACGCTCGGCTCCGAGCTGACGCCGCTGATCGTCGTCGAGACCGGCGGCGGCCTGCAGTGCTACTGGCCGCTCACCGTCGACGTCGGCCCCGACGACGGCGCCGCCCTCCAAGCGGCGCTCGACGCCCAGCTCGCGACCGTCGGCCTCGTCAACGAGCGCGGCGACCTGGCATCGGTGCTGCGGCTCCCCGGCACGTTCAACATGAAGGCCGAACCGGTCGAGGTCGTGATCGCCGCGTTCAGGCCGGGCGGGTACACACCCGAGTACCTCCGCAAACGACTACCGAGCGTCACCGCCCGAGCGCGCTCGCGTGCGCACGGCGGCGGCTACGTCAACGATCTCGCCGCGATCCACGCCGCCCTCGACGCCGCCGGTCGCCACCAAGACCTCGAGGCGCTGATCGCACTCGGCAAGCACCACGGTGCGCACAGCCCGTTCCTCGCCACCGACGGCGGCCTCTACGTGACCCGCCCCGGCAAACCGGCCGGCACGTCGGCGTCGATCGGCAACGTCGCGCCCGGCGTCGTGAAGGTCTTTTCCGGCGCCTGGCCACCGTTCCGGCAGAACGGGCGGTACACCGCCGACGAGATCATCGACCTCGCGCGCGAAGACCGGTCTGCACGCGGCGACGCCCCGCCGCACACCGACGACGACGCCCCCGCCGATGAGGAACGACGTCGTTCGTCGCGCAACCTGCCCGAGGAGTTCTGGACCGCCCGGCCCGAGCTCGACCGGATCCGCACCGCCGCCCACGCCCGCGCCCGCTCCGCCGACGCCGTGCTCGGCGCCGTCCTCGCCCGCGTCAGCATGCTCACCCCGCCGACGTTGCGCGTCGACACCGGCGTCGTCATCCCGGCCCCGGTGAACACCTACGTCGGGCTCGTGGCCCAGTCCGGCGGTGGCAAGACCTCCGCCGCCGCCGTCGCCCGCGACCTCGTGCCGATCGAACGCGACGACCTCGTCGTCGACATGCCGCTCGGCTCCGGGGAGGGCGCCGTCGAGCTGTTCTACGAGTGGCAGCTCGAGGACCAGCCCGACGGCAAACGGACCAAGGTGAAGCGGCGCACCCGCACCGGCGTGCTGCTCACCCTCGACGAGGGCCAGGCGCTCACCGAGCTCGGCGGCCGCAACGGCGCCGTCCTGCTGCCCGTGCTCCGCACCGCCTGGAGCGGCGAGACGGTCGGGATGACGAACGCTCGCGAGGAGACGAAACGGCGCCTCGAGGCGCACACCTATCGCCTGTCGTTCATCGTCGGGTTCCAGGCGGCCGCGGCGGGCGCCCTCCTCGCCGATCAGGAGCGCGGCACCGCCCAACGGTTCGTGCTGTTCTCCACCGTCGACCCGACGATCCCCGACGCGTCACCGCGATGGCCCACCGAGCCGGTACTCGATCAAGTACCGCCGACGATCCCCGGGCAGATGATCACCGTCGACCCGGCCGTCGCCGCGGAGATCCGCCTCCGCGCCCTCCAGGTCGCGCGCGGCGAGCTCGTCCTCGACCCGCTCGACGCCCACCGCGACCAGTCCCGCGCCCGCGTCGGCGCCCTCCTCGCCGTCCTCGCCGGCCGCCAGGGCGTCACCGTCGACGACTGGCGGCTCGCCGGGATGATCCTCGACACCTCCGACGCCGTGCGGCGGTGGGTGCTGGACACGAACGCCACCGTTGAGAACGAGCTCGAGGACGCCCGCACCCGCGCGGCGATAAAGCGCCAACGGCTCGCCGCGAAAGCGCTCGACGACGACGTCCACACCCGAGCAGTCATCGGCGGCGCGCGGGCGATGGCACGCGTAGCGCACCGCCAGCCGGGTGAGACAGTGACCCGTCGCGACCTCTCTCGTGCCACCGCGGGCAAACACCGTCACGAGGCAGACCCCGACGAGATGATCGCCTACGCCGAGCAAATGACATGGATCCGCGCCGACGGCGACGGGTGGGTCGCCGGGGCGGCGAGGCCGGCATGAGCGGCCAGGTGTCGGAACTGTCGGAACGTCGGAACGTTCCGACACCCCCCTCTCGCGCGCGAACCCCCCAAGTCCGTCCGATTTCGTGGTTTATGAGGTACTTCGCGCCGAGACGCGATCACGCGATCACCGCCGCGCTCGCCCCTCTTGTCGGAACGTTCCGACAAGTTCCGACAACACGAGGAGGAAACACATGACACCGACCGAACCGTCGCGCGCCGACATGCGGGCGCTGGCCGAGATCATCCTGAGCGGCAAGTCGATCAGCGTGCAAGCACTCGAACACCGCGGTGTCGCGGACGCCGAAGCTCTTGTGGAGTGGGCGAGTGCTACCGGGCTGATCGAGCACGAGGAGGAACAATGGAACCGATGAACGATCCGCTGGAGCTCGAGGAGGAGCTACGCGTGGAGCCGTGGCTGCGGCCCTATCTCGACGACCGCGACAGCGACCTCGAGCCGGCCCGCAAACGGTTCGCAGTCGAGCAGCTGGCCGCTCGCCGCGAGCTGCGCCGCGCCAAGGTCACCGTCGCCAGCCGCCTCCACCACGGCGGCCTGCTCACCACCGCCCTCGACCTCGAGGGCAAACGGCGATGACCGCGCTCGACACCGCAGTGACGATCACCGTCGAGGGCAGCGCCAAGATCCTGCGCGGCACCCTGGTGCCGTACGGGCGGCCCGCGCTGATCGCCGACCGCGACGGCGCCGGCAAGCTGATGATCTACCGGGAGCGCTGGGACGCCGACTCGGCGGCGATCCCCACCGAGCTGGTGCCGCTCCTCCAGACCCACGACGACTCCCGCCCGATCGGCAAGGTCACGAGGCTGTGGTCGGATGCCAGCGGCCTGCAGCTCGAGGCCGAGCTCGTCGGTTCGAGCAGCGAGATCGACGGGCTGCGCGAGCGCATCGGCCACGGCGTGCTCACCGGCCTGTCCGTCGGCTTCTTCTCCGACGGCACCGCCGATCAGTGGGAGGCGGCGAGCAGGCCGGGCGGTGTGCCGACTGTGCTCCGTCGCCGCGCCCAGGTCCGAGAGGCCAGCCTGTGCGTCTGGCCCGCGTACGACAAGGCGCGAGTGACCGCCCTGCGTAATCGCACCGAGCAGCAGGCGGCGTCCGACCAGCTCGTCGCCGAGCATCGTGAACGCCGCGGGCGCGAGCGGGCCGAGGTCGAGCGGATCGTCGCCGAGCGCCGGGCCGACAAGGAGCGCTGGCACCTCGAGTCCGAACGGCTCAAGGCCGAGGCTCTCGCCCGCCGCGCCGAGCACGAGCCCGACCGACACGCCGAACCGCCGCCGCCGGTGGCGGTCGACCCGATCGACGACCCCGTGTTCCAGCTCCGCATCGCCGCGGCGATGCACGACCAGCGGACCGACCCTGGGCCGTACCCGTACCGGAGCACGATGCTGCGCCGCAGCGACCCGCTGCCGCCGGCGCTCGCCATCCTCGCCGACGCCTGGGCAGCCGGCGACATCGACAAGAGCGGCGGCTGGCTCGCCCATCCACCCGAACGGACGCCAACCCAGTTCACCCCGCCGATCCCGCCGCCCGACTGGTACGAGGAGGACTGCGAGCGGCGTCAGCGTCTCGCCGAGCACGACGATCGGGATACGTATCCCGATGGTTCGTAGCGCAGCGCACGCCGCGCGGCGACGACGCTGGGTCGCCTGGTTCGCCGCCGGCAACACCGCCACCTGCCCACGCTGCGGAGGATCGATCGGCAAGGACGACGCGTGGGAGCTCGACCACGTCGTGCAGGGCGACGACAGCACGAGCACCCCGAGCCATCGCCGCTGCAACCGCAACCACGGCTCGCACCTCGGCGGCCGGCGGACAGCGCAGCTCGTCGCGCTCGGACGACAAGCCGAACGCGGCGAGCGCTCGGCGCGCGATGTTGACTCGCGCGTCAGTAGCCCCGCGGTTTCTTTGGGTTCGGCTACCGGCACATCCCGGCCCGTCACGGTCGCACTCTCTCCGGACCGGACCGATCGAGGAGGACACAGGACGATGACCCCCGATGACGCCCGATCCTGCCGATGGCTGAAGGATCTCGCCAAGCCACCGAAGGGGGCGACGTGGCCGCGGCTGATGACCGCCCCGCACCCCCGGGCCGAGGGCTCCTACGGGGCCGAGGTGGCCGCGTGGATCGACGCCCGGTGGCCGTGGCGGCTGGCGTGGCATCAGCAGCTCATCCTGCGGCGGGCGTTCGAGCACGACGCCGCCGGGGATCTGTGCTGGCGAGAGGTGGGGCTGTCGATCGCCCGTCAGTTCTTCAAGAGCTCGACCGGCGGCGGTGTGTGCGCGTGGCGGCTCGAGCAGGGGGAGCGGTTCGGCGGCCCGCAGTACGTGTTGCACGTCGCGAAGGACCTCGGGATCGCGATGGACGTGCAGCGGCCGTGGCGGAACCGGGCCAAGGAGGACCCCGTCACGTACAAGGTGCTCGGCGCGGCCGGCAGGGTGGAGATCAACTACCTGCCCGACGACTCGCGGAACGTGCTGCGCTCCCCGGAGGGCTCCTACGGGCAGTCGGCGGACATGGTGTTCGTCGACGAGGCATGGGGCGTCAAGGCCGAGGCGGTCGACGTCACGCTGCTGCCGACGCTGATGCAGCGCCCCAACTCGCAGCTCTGGATGGCCAGCACGGCCAACGCCCGGGCGAGCGGGCTGATGCTCGGTCGCCGTGCCGCCGCGCTCGCCCAACTCGAGGAGCCCGAGCGGCTGTTGTGGATCGAGTGGTCGGCGCCTCCGGGCTGCGACGTGGCCGACCCGGCGGTGTGGCGGCGGGCCTGCCCGTACACCGACGCCCGCATCGAGCAGGACCTCGCCGACGCGTTCGCCACCGCGGTGGCGAGCCGAACCTCGAACCCGCTCGAACCGGACCCCGTCGACGGGTTCGCCGTGCAGCGCCTGAACATGTGGCCCGACCACGTCGAGCCGGTCGCCAAGCGGCGCGGCGAGCCGCTCGTGGACAGCGACGAGTGGACGGCCTGCCACGAGGACCTCGACTGCGGCGGGCCGCTCGTGCTCGCCGTCGAGGACAACTTCGGCCAGGGCGCCGCGCTGGCGATCTGCGGCCGGCTCGACGAGGACCGCTCCCGCTTCTACGTCGAGGGCCAGCTCTACGAACGCCGGGCCGACGCGCTCGAACGTGCCGGCGCCTTCCTCGAGCACTACCAGGGCTCCCGGCTGCTGGTCGGCGCGTCCCTCGCCGAGGACCCGACCGCCAAGCGACTGCACGCGGCGCTGGCCGGCCAGCGGGAGACGACTGTCGGTCTGCCGCTGCTGCGCACACTCGTCGCCGACCGCCGGCTGGTGCACTGGAACTCCGACGAGATCAGCGCCCAGGTCGCCGAGGCGCGGGTGACGGCGACGGCGGTGGGCGGCGGGCTGGCGCTCGTCCCCGGCACGCGCTCCGACCTCGTGCGGGCGATGACATGGGCGCTGCACTCCATCGAGCAGCGGCCGCCGCGGGTCCCGAGGATCTACGCGCCGAGCCCGGAGCTCGTCCAGCTGGCTCAACGGGCGGCCACACAGCTGCGCTGACCGGCGGCGTCGGGGTCAGGCGGCTCGGGCGAGGGCGACGCGGTGGGCGCCGTACAGCAGGGCGTCGGTGAGGACCTCCGCGTCGACGCCGGGCAGCGGGATGACGCCCCACCAGTCCGGGTCGATGCCGCGCGACTCGAGGGTCGCTGCGAGCTCGCTCGGGCTGTAGCTGGCGGCGAGGTGACTGATCGCTGCAGCGAGGGGTTCGGCGATCTCCCGCCACGCCCGGTCTGGCTGGTCGGACCATGTGGTGACGACGAGGGCGGCGAGGGCGGCGGCCCGGTCGACGATCGCCTCGGGTGGGATGCTGGGCTGGCTCATCGGATGCTCCTGGTGTCCGGTGGGTCGGGTGCCCGGCGTCGGAAGCGTCCGGGCACCCACACTGTGACGCCGCCGCGGCGGCGTCGGATCGGGGGAACCCCGTGAAGAGCGGTAGTGCGGGCTCCCTTGGTGCTCCCTTGGTGCTCCCGTTTCAATCAGCGACCATGATTGAGTCAGACCGACTGAGACTGTAATCCCTGGTCAGCTGGGG
>DATFRN010000043.1:0-6291 GCA_035263165.1 Acidimicrobiales bacterium
CGCCGTCGAGGAGCCGCCCGTCGACGACGACCCCGCCGCCCACCCCGGTCGACACGACCATGGCGAGGTAGTCGCGCTGGCCCCGGGCGGCGCCCCGCCAGCCCTCGGCGAGGGCCAGCGCCTTGGCGTCGTTGTCGACGAACACGGGACGGCCCGTCGCCTCGGCCAGCCGCGCCTGCAGGGGGAACCCCCGCCAGGCCGGGATGTTGAGCGGCGACACCGCCTCTCCCCCCGGCGTCATCGGCCCCCCGCTGCCCACCCCGCACGCGGCCTCGTCGCCCCGCCGGACCTCGGCCACCAGCCCGGCCAGCACGTCCCACATCGCCTCGGCCGCGCCCCGCCCCGGCGTCGGCGCGGCGACCCGGTCGGACAGCCGCCCGCCGGCGTCGACCCGCCCCACCGCCAGCTTGGTGCCGCCGACGTCGACGGCCAGGACAGCATCGGCCACGGGCCGGGACGGTACCCGCATGCGCCCTGCCAGACGGCTTCGGTCTCGGACGGCGTAACCTGGTTGGGCTCACGCACGGCAACGGAGGGAGATCGACGCTGTGGCCAGCATCGAGACCGCGGCAACCCGGGGGGCGACCTTCTCCGACTACTACGACAGCATCATCGGCAACGTCGAGCGCGTCATCCAGGGCAAGCGCGACGTCATCGAGCTGATGCTGCTGTGCCTGGTGTCCGAGGGCCACCTGCTGCTCGAGGACGTCCCGGGGGTCGGGAAGACGAACCTGGCCAAATCCCTGGCCACGTCCATCGAGTGCAGCTTCGGCCGGGTCCAGTTCACCCCCGACCTGCTCCCCTCCGACGTGGTGGGCCTCACGGTGTGGAACCGGGGCAACAACAGCTTCGACTTCCGGCCCGGCCCGGTGTTCAACAACATCGTCCTGGCCGACGAGATCAACCGGGCCTCGCCCAAGACCCAGGCGGCCCTGCTCGAGGCCATGGCCGAGAACCAGGTCACCGTCGACGGGGTCACCTACCCCCTGGCCGGCCCGTTCATGGTGATCGCCACCCAGAACCCCATCGAGCACGAGGGCACCTACCCCCTGCCCGAGTCCGAGCTCGACCGGTTCCTCATGCGGGTGACCGTCGGCTACCCGTCGCCCAGCGCCGAGCTGGAGATCCTCGACGCCCACGGCGACCACGACCCCTTCCGCGACCTCGGCACGGTCGTGTCCCGCGAGGACGTCGTGCGCCTCGCCCAGGCCACCCGCCAGGTCCACGTCGCCCCCAGCCTCAAGTCGTATCTGGTCGACGTCGCCCAGGCCACCCGGCGCAGCGCCCACCTGGCGCTCGGCGTGTCGCCCCGGGCCACGCTCGCCCTCCAGCGGGTGGCCCGGGCCCGGGCCGCCGCCGCCGGACGGGGCTACGTCATCCCCGACGACGTGAAGGCGCTGGCCGTGCCCGTGCTCGCCCACCGGCTCATCGTCACCCCCGAGGCCCAGCTCCAGGGCGTCAGCCCCGCCGACGCCCTCGGCGAGGTCCTGCGGGCGGTGCCGGTGCCCGGCGGGCACTGATGCGGATCTTCGGCATGCTGACCCGACCGGGTTGGCTGTGCCTCTGGGGCGGCGTCGCGCTCGTCGTCGCCGCCCGGCTGCTCGGCATCGCCGAGCTCTACGTGTTCGGCGCAGTGGTGCTCGGCCTGGTGGCCGGCGCCATCGTCTACGTCCGGCTGATCCGCCTCGACCTCCAGATCGACCGCTCCGTGCACCCCTCCCACGTGCACGCGGGGCAGCTCAGCCGGGTCGAGGTCCGGATCCGCAACGTGCGCCGCAGCGCCACCCCGGTCCTGCGCCTGCGCGACCCCGTGTCGGGCACCGCCGGCGCCGACCTGCTGGTCCCCCCGCTCGACCAGGGGGCGATGTCCACCGCCTCCTACCGCCTGCCCACCGACCGCCGGGGCATCGTCCGCGTCGGGCCGCTGCGGGTGGTGGTCGGCGACCCGTTCGGGCTGGCCCAGGCCAGCGCGATGGCGGCCCCCCAGGTCGAGGTCACCGTCTACCCCGTGGTCGAGGACATCCGGCCGGTTCCCTACACCAGCGGCACCGACCCGCTGGCCGGCACGCTCCACCCCCACGCCATCGGCCGGGTGGGCGACGACTTCTACGCGCTGCGGCCCTACGTGGTCGGCGACGACCTCCGCCGCATCCACTGGCCCTCGACCGCCCGCCACGACGAGCTGCTCGTGCGCCAGCAGGAGCAGCCGTGGCAGGGCCGCACCACCGTGCTGCTCGACGTGCGCCGGGCCACCCAGGACACCGCCGCCTTCGAGGCCGCGGTGTCGGCCGCGGCCAGCGTCGTCAACGCCAACGGCGCCCGCCACGACCTGGTGCGCATGGTCACCACCGACGGGGCCGACTCCGGGTTCGGGGCCGGCACCGGCCACACCCAGGCGCTGCTCGAGCACCTCGCCGTCGTCCAGCAGAGCAGCGGGGCCAGCCTGCGGGCGATGCTCGACCTCATCCAGCGGGACGGGCAGGGCGCGCTGGTGGTGGTCGTGGCCCAGACCACCGGCGACGAGCTCCAGGCCACCGCCCGGCTGCGCCAGCGGTACGGGCTGATCACGGTCGTCCAGATCGACCGCAGCAAGGGCGACCGCGTGGCGCCGGCCCGCGCCCGCAGCGGCGGGTCCGGGCCCACCCCGGCGGCGCCCGGCGCCGCCGACGCCGCCAGCGGCTCGACGCTGGTGCGGGTCGGGCCCGACACCACCTTCGCCACCGCCTGGGACCGGGCGCTGGCCACCAGCCGCCGCGCCGGCCAGCGGGTGGGGAGCCCCCGGTGAACGAGGCCGTCCGCCGCCGCCAGCGCATCGCCATCGTCGACGAGGTCGCCCTCGCGCTGGTGACCATGGCCGCGGTGGTCGGCATGCACCGCCTGTTCGTCGACAGCTCCTACCGGGGGCCGCTGATGGCCCAGGCGCTGCTGGCCCACGTGACCGTCACCCTGCTGCGGCGGGCCAAGGTCCGCCTGCTGCCGGCGGCCGTCGTCACCGCCGTGGTGGCGGTGTTCGTCATCACCTGGGCCCGCTTCCCCGAGACGACCCAGTGGCTGCTGCCCACCGGCAGCACCTTCCGCCACGGCGTCGACGACCTGAACGAGGCGTGGCGGCTGTTCGGGAAGGTGCGCGCCCCGGCGCCGGTGGCCAACGGGTTCCTCGCCGCCACCAGCGCCGCCATCTGGGCCATCGCGTTCGTGGCCGACTGGGGCGCCTTCCGGGTCGGCGCCACCTTCGAGGCCATCCTGCCCGCCACCACCCTGTTCATCTTCGCCGCCGCCCTCGGCGGCACCGGCAACCCCATCGCCTCGGCTGCGCTGTTCGCCGCCGCCGCCCTGCTGTTCGTGCTGCTGCACCGCACGTCCAACCAGGAGCGCACGTCCCGGTGGAGCGACGCCGCCCACGGCCAGGGACGGTGGTCGCTGCTCGGCACCGGCGCGACCCTGAGCGCGATGGCGGTCGTGGCCGGCGTGGTCGTGGGCGTCAGCGTGGCCGGCGCGGGCGCCGACGCCCTGTTCCCCTGGAAGGACCTCAACCGCAGCCGGCCGCCCCGCATCGTGCCGAGCCCGATGGTCTCGCTCCAGACCCAGATCGTGGACCAGCCCAACGTCGAGCTGTTCACGGTCAACAGCAGCGAGCCGTCGTACTGGCGGCTCACCTCGCTCGACACCTTCGACGGCACGATCTGGCGCCAGTCCTACACCACCGGCTCGGCCCGGGGCCGGCTGCCCCAGCAGATCGAGGGCGCGGCCAAGGTCGACAAGGTCCGCCAGCGGATCGAGATCCGCCAGCTGTCGTCGGTGTGGCTGCCGGCGGCCGCCACACCGGTGGCGGTGGACACCAAGGACAGCCAGCCGGCCGACTACGACGAGGCGTCGAGCACGCTGATGGTCGACCGGGACAAGGCGACCTCCAACGGCTACGCCTACACGGTCGAGTCCGCCCTGCCGAAGTTCTCGGAGGCCGAGCTGCGGTCGGCCTCCGCCCGGGTGCCCGACGACATCCGGGACCGCTACGAGGAGCTGCCGGCGATCCCCCGCGACGTGAGCGACCTCGCCAACCGGATCACGGCCAACGCCCCGACGCCGTACGACAAGGCGATCGCCCTCCAGGACTACCTGCGCGGCGACCAGTTCACCTACGACATCAACGTCGGCAAGGGCCACAGCACCAACGCGCTGCGGCGGTTCCTGTTCGAGACCAAGAGGGGCTACTGCGAGCAGTTCGCCGGCGCCTTCGCGGTCATGGCCCGGGCCGTCCACCTGCCGACCCGGGTCGCCATCGGCTTCACGTGGGGCGTGCAGGACTCCAACCATCCGACCACCTACCGGGTGCGCGGCCGCCACGCCCACGCCTGGCCCGAGGTCTACCTGGGCCAGTACGGCTGGGTGCCGATGGAGCCGACGCCCGACCGGGGTCCGCCCCGGTCCGACGACTTCCTCGGCGTGCCGCCCCACCAGGACGCCTCGAACGCCGACGACGCGACGCTGCCGGCCCCGACCACGACCGCCCCCGGGCAGGGCGATCCGAACGGCGACAACGCCAACTCCGGCGAGCGCCAGGTCGGCGAGGGCCAGCAGACCGACGGCGGCGCCTCCGGGTCGTCGCGCGGCGACAACGGCCTGACGTTCTCCACGGTGGCGAAGCGCGGGGGCCGGCCGCTCGGCATCGCCCTCGCGGCCTACCTCCTGCTGGTCCCCGCGCTGCTGGCGGCCCAGTGGGCCGTCCGGCGCTGGCGGGCCGCCACGCCGGCGGCGCGGGTGGCGCTGTCGTGGCAGGACGCCACGGAACGGGCCCGCCACGCCGGGCTGACGTTGCCGGCCTCGCTGACGATCAACGAGATGGCGGCGCGCCTCGCCGCCGAGCTGCCCGGCTCGGCCACCGAGATCCAGCGGCTGGCCCACAGCATGGAGATGATCACCTACGCCGAGGTGCCGCCCTCGCCCGAGGACGTCGACGCCGCCGCCCGCGCCGCGGGCGAGGTCGCGGGCGAGGCGCGGCGCAGCGAGCCGTGGTGGCGGCGCCTGCTGGCGCCGTTCGACGCCCGCCGGCTGGTGCGCCGGCGGGCCGAGCGGCTGGTGGCCACCTCGGGCGTGGGCCCGATCCGCTAGCGCCGGCCCCGGGCCACCGCCATCGGCGGCGGGCCGCTACTCCTCGTCGGTCTCGGCCTCGTCGTTGCGGCGGAAGCGCTCGCGCACGCGTCGGCCGGCGCCGCCCAGCGCCTCGCGCAGGCCGTTGGCCCGCACCGCCCGGGTCAGCTGGTCGAGCCCGGCCCGGCCCAGCTTGCGCAGGTTGCGTTCGAACACCAGCGCGCATCCCAGCATGAGCAGGAACCCGGCGAAGGACAGCCAGAAGGAGGTGGACAGGCTGGCGACGAGGAACACGGCGCCGGCCACCAGGCCGACGACCGCCCACTTCATGCGGCGGACGGTGTGCCGGTACAGCGTGGTCTCGCTGACCTCACGCGCGAAGTTCGGATCGTCCTCGTAGAACCGCTGTGCGATTTCCTGGAGGATGCGTTCCTCGTCCTCGGAGAGCGGCACGTGAACCCCTTGTCGCCCGGCTGACCGAACCGGCACGATCAAGTGTTCCACAGGGTTTGGCGAACGACAACGCGTGAATCACGGAGAAATGGGCAAACCCCGCGTCACCCCCGCGTCACCGGGCCGTCGTCCGGCCCCCACTGGCCGTCGCCCCGGCGCTTCACCCGCAGTCCGTCCCGCCCCACCGCGGCCCCGGGCCCGATGGCGCCGTCGCCGAACCGGGCCCGGATGGCGTCCATCGCCTCGCTGGCCTCGTGCCACGCGGGAGCGCCGGCGTCGTCGAAGCTGAGCTGGCGGGCGCCGCCCTCGACCAGCCCCGAGGCGCTCACCCCGAGCAGGCGAACGCCGGGCGTCGGGTCGACCGCGTCCAGCAGCGCGGCGGCGTGGCGGGCGATGGCCGGGCCGTCGTCGATCGGCCCGTCCAGGGTCGTCGACCGGGTGATCGTGCGGAAGTCCCCGAAGCGGACCTTGAGCGTCACCGTGCGGGCGGCCAGCCCGGCGCCCCGCAGCCGGCCGGCCACGCCGTCGGCCATGCGCACGACCTCGCGCGCCAGCGTGTCGTGCTCGTGGTGGTCGTGGGCGAAGGTCTCCTCGTGGCCGACCGACTTGAGCTTCTGGTCGGGCTCCACCGGCCGCGGGTCGACGCCCCGGGCCAGGTCGTGGAGGTGGCGGCCGTTGGCCGGGCCCAGCGCGCCCACGACCGCCGGCAGCGGGAGGTCGGCGATGTCGCCCACGGTGCGCACGCCGAGG
>DATFRN010000044.1:0-3305 GCA_035263165.1 Acidimicrobiales bacterium
CGGGCCGATGGCGGCGAGCGCCTTCGCCAGGGCGTCGGCCGGCCCGGCGCCGGTGTCGAGGGCGACGGCGCCCGGCCAGGGGTCCTCCGCCGCCGCCAGCGCCACGGCGATCTCCGGCGTGGCGTCGGAGGCGTCGCCGCCCCGCGCCGTGCGCCGGCGGATCCGCTCCGCCGCCAGCTCCGACGCAACGGCGCACCGGACCTCGATCGTGTCGGCGCACCGGTCGGCGGCCAGCGCCCGGGCCTCGGCCCGCCGGCGCTCGTCGACCCAGGAGGCGTCGAGCACCACCGACTCGCCGAGGGCGAGCGCCGTCCCGGCCCGGGCCAGCATCTCGGCGTAGGTGGCCCCGGTCTGCTCGGGGCGGTACAGGCCCTCACCGAAAGGCGCGGGCGCCGGCCGGTCGGCGGGCAGGCCGGCCAGCTCCTTGCGCAGCTCGTCGCTGCGCAGGACCGTGGCCCCGAGGGCCTCGCCCAGCCCGGTGGCCAGCGTCGACTTGCCCGTCCCGGGCAGGCCGCCCACCAGCACCAGCCGGACCGCGCCGGTCTCGAGGTGGCGCCGCGCCAGCGCCAGCAGGTCCCGGGCCTCGACCGCCGCCGCCCCATCGCCCTGGCGCGCCCGGATGGCGCGGACCTTGGCCCGCACCTGGGCCCGGTAGGCGACGTGGTGGTGGCCGAGCGACGCCGGCCAGGCGTCGTCGGCGAAGCGGCGGTAGGCGGCGAGGAAGCGGTCCCCCAGGTCCGGCCGGCCCAGCCGCTCCAGGTCCATGGCCAGGAAGGCCACGTCGGCCAGGGCGTCGCCCCGCCGGAGGTCGTCGTCGAACTCGAGGCAGTCGAGCACGCGGGGCCCGTCCGGCAGCAGGAAGATGTCGTCCGCCAGGAGGTCGCCGTGGCCGTCCAGGGCCCGGCCCTCGGCGATGCGCCGGGCGAACAGCGGTTCCCGGCCGGACAGGTAGCGGGCCGCCAGGGCGTCGACCTCCACCACGTCGTCGATCTCGACCACGCGCCGGCCGACGTCCGCCAGGCCGGCTGTGTTGGCCGCCCACCGGGCCGCCAGGGCATCCCGCCCGGCCGCCCGGTCCGCGTCCGGGCTGCGCGCCGCGGCGGCGTGGAACCCGGCCACCAACCGGGCCAGGCGCCGGAGGTCGTCCCGGACGTCGGCCCCCTCGGCGACGAGCGTCGCCAGCCGCCGGTCGTCCGGCATCCGCCGCATGACGACGAGGTGGTCGCAGGCCACGCCGTCGGGCCCGACCACGTCGGCCACGCCCAGGTAGACGTCGGGCGCGATCCGCCGGTTGAGCTCGACCTCCCGGGCGCAGGCGGTCGCCCGGGCGGCCGGCGTCCGGAAGTCGAGGAATCCCAGGTCGACCGGCTTCTTGAGCTTGTAGGCCCGGTCACCGACGAAGAACACGATCGCCGAGTGCGTCTCGGCGACGGCGGCCCGGGCGGTCATGGGGCTCGCCATGCCGTCAGCGTGGCGCCGTCCGGCCGGCGGCGACAGTGCCGAACGGCCCTACCGGCGCCGGGCCGGCGGGCGGACCATCGACCCATGGAGGACACCAACGTGGATGCGGGCCCGCCGGCGCCGGGGCGGGCGCTCGTGGTCTTCGAGTCGATGTTCGGCAACACGCGCATCGTCGCCGAGGCCGTCGCCGCCGGGCTGGCCAGCGGGACCAAGGTCGACCTCGTCGAGGTGGGGGACGCGCCGGCCGTGCTCGATCCGGAGGTCGACGTGCTGGTCATCGGTGGCCCGACGCACGCCCTCGGGCTCAGCCGTCCCGAGACGCGCCGCCAGGCGGCCGCCGTGGCGCCGCGGCCGCTCGTCTCCCCGGGACGCGGCCTGCGGGAGTGGCTCGCCGCCCTCGACTGCGCCGAGGCCCGGCCGCAGGTGGCGGCCTTCGACACCCGCATCCGCCACGCCCCCGGCTCCGCCGCCCGGGCGATCCGGCGCCGGGTCCGCCGTCTCGGACTGCCCGTCGTCGCCCGGCCGGAGAGCTTCTACGTCCTCGGGACCGACGGCCCCCTGGCCCGCGGCGAGCAGGAGCGGGCCGAGCGCTGGGGCGAGCGTGTCGCCGGCTCCGTGGCGACCCGGGAGGAGGGGCAATGACAACGCATCGCGACACCCTGCATGCCTTGCGGGCGCCCACCGAGCACCTGCGGCAGATGATCCCCGGGGCGTGGGCGGCGTTCACGGGGCTCCAGGACGAGGCCATGGCCGGCGGCGAGGTGCCGAGGCGGCTCAAGGAGGCGGCGGCGCTGGCGATCGCCGTCGTGGAGCGCTGCGACGGCTGCATCGCCTCTCACGCCAAGGCGGCGGCCCGGGCCGGCGCCACACCCGACGAGGTGGCCGAGATGCTGGCGGTGGCCCTCCTCATGGACGGCGGCACCGCCAGCGTCTACGCCCCGCGGGCCTGGGAGGCCTACGTCGAGTTCGCCGTCCCGGCAGACAGCACGCTCGCGGCCGCGCCCGGCGGCCACGCCGGCACGCCCGGCTGACCCCGGGCCCGGTGTGGGCGTGAGCGGCACGGCGACGGTGCCGGGCCTTCCCGCCCGGCGCCTGGACCCTCCCGCAGGCCCCCCACGTGGACGCCGACGGGCGCCGCCGTGCCCGGGGCCGCGGCGGTCGGCGGGGGGGCGTGGCTCCTCAGTGACGGTCGCGCCCGGCCCGGACGCTGGCACGAGCCGTCCCCGGACGCGGCGACGGGTACACCGACGCCGCGGGCGCGACGCCCGGCTGACCCCGGGCCCGGTGTGGGACGAGGTGCTGCCCCCCGGCGCGCCGACACCCCCCTCCGGGGGAGCCGAGGGGGGTGTCGGGGGGTGGTGGCGGGCCGGCGGACCGGACCGGCTCAGTCCACCAGGACCGGCTCGGGCTGCGGGGCGGGTGGCCGCGCCGGTCCCCGGCCGGGCTCGTAGTCCGGCTCGGGCAGGCCCGTGCCGCCGTCGACGTCGAGCCGGGGCAGCAGGCGGTCGAGCCAGCCCGGCAGCCACCAGTTCCAGTCGCCCAGCAGCTTCATCGTGGCCGGCACCAGGATGATGCGGACGACGGTGGCGTCGATGAGCACGGCGCTGGCCAGGCCGAGGCCGAACATCTTGATGACCGGGTCGTCGCCGAGCACGAAGGCGGCGAACACGCTGATCATGATGAGGGCCGCCGAGGTGATCACGCGGGCCGTGGCCGAGACGCCCTCGATCACGGCGGCGTCGTTGTCCCGCCGGGCCAGGTACTCCTCCCGCACCCGGCTCAGCAGGAACACCTCGTAGTCCATCGACAGGCCGAACAGGATGGCGAACAGCATCATCGGCATG
>DATFRN010000045.1:0-10702 GCA_035263165.1 Acidimicrobiales bacterium
GTCGCCTCGTACACGGTGGCGACCCCGGCGGCCGCCGCCGCCCGGTGCCCGACCCGGTGCACGGCCACGTGGTCCGGGTGGCCGTAGATCCCGTCGGCGTCGTAGACGACCACCGCCGCCGGCCGCTCCTCGCCCAGCACACCGGCCAGCCGCCCGGCGGCCGCGCTCGGGTCGGCCGACCACAGCGACCCCGCGGCGTCGTTGGCGGCGTCGCCGGCCATGCCCGAGTCCCGGTAGCCGAGCCACGCCACCCGGGCGACGCCCAGCGCCCCGGCGGCGGCCTCGGTCTCGGCCCGGCGCCGGTCGGCCAGCGCAAGCGGCCCCGGCCCCCCGGAGACGGCACCCGGCCCGCCCGTCCCGCCCAGCGCGGCGGCGACCGCCGGCGGCGCCTCGCCCAGCTCGCCCCCGGTCGCCACCACCAGCACCACCCGCACCCCGGCCGCGGCCAGGCGCACCATCGTCCCGCCGGTGAAGATCGCCTCGTCGTCGGGGTGGGCGTGGACGAACACCACGCAGTCGCCGGTCACGGCCGCCCAGTCTGCCGGGGGAGCGAGGGGAGGAATCGGTCGCCCGGCCATCGCCTGCCGTCACCTCGGGGGTGCGGCTGCCGGTCAGGGCTTGGGGCGCAGCCGGGCGACCGTGATCTGGTGTGCGGCGGGCTCAGACGTGCAGCGCCACCGGGCGGCCGAGGGCGGACTCGAGCGAGTCGGCCGCGGCCACGACGAGCTGGTGTGACACCTCCGACAGCGCCCGGGCGACGGCGAGCTCCTCGCCGACGACGGGCACCTCTGGGTCGGTGGGGTTGCGCTGGGCGCGCCCCCACCCGGTGAACTCCCGCCCCCGCATGCCGACCCGCGCCACCGCCTCGCAGTGGTCGGCGTCCTCGGTCAGCGAGACGTCGATGCGCAGCGACAGCCGGTCCATCAGGTCGGTCCCGCCGGCCTCGATGCGCATGTCGGACCCGGGGGCGATGACGGTCTCGTGCTCGTCGCCGTCCCAGCGGACCCGCAGGCGGTCCCCGGATGCGCCCCGCAGGATCTCGATCACCTCGCCCCGCCGCCGGGTCAGGCCGACCTTGGCCCCCTCGACGACGACGTGGTCACCGATGTGCGCTTCCATGACCACCTCCTGGACGACCGGTGGCGACGGCGGCGGCTGCGTGCCTGCTCTGACCCTACGCCCCCGGCCGGCCGGCCGAAAGGGGCGGCGCGGGTACCGTCGGCGCCGGTGACCTGCGCCCCCGCCCCCCTCGCCGTCGTCGGCGCCACCGCGTCGGGCAAGTCGGCGCTGGCCCTCGCCCTGGCCCGCCGCGACCCGGTGGCCGAGATCGTGTCGGTCGACTCGATGCAGGTCTACCGGGGGATGGACGTCGGCACGGCCAAGCCGACCCCGGCCGAGCGGGCCGAGGTGCCCCACCACCTCATCGACGTCGCCGACCCGTGGGAGGACTACACGGTCGCCCGGTTCGCCGCCGCCGCCAAGGCGGCGCTGGCCGACATCGAGGCCCGGGGCCGGCGGGCCGTGCTGGTCGGCGGCACGGGGCTCTACCTGCGGGCCATCGTCGACGACCTGGCGGTGCCGGGCCAGTTCCCCGAGGTGCGCGACGCGCTCGAGGCCGATCCCGACACCGCGGGGCTCCACCGGCGGCTGGCCGAGCTCGACCCCACGGCCGCCGGCCGCATGGAGCCGACCAACCGCCGCCGCATCGTCCGGGCGCTGGAGGTCACGCTGGGGAGCGGGCGGCCCTTCTCGTCCTACGGCCCGGGCCTCGACGTCTACCCGGCGACCCGGTTCCGGCTGGTGGGCGTCGCCCTGCCCCACGAGGTCGTGTCCCGCCGCATCGAGGAGCGCTACCGGCGCCAGATGGACGACGGCTTCCTGGACGAGACCCGCCGCCTCCTCGCCGATCCCCACGGGCTGTCCCGCACCGCCCGCCAGGCCCTCGGCTACGCCGAGCTCATCGACCACCTGGGCGGCGGCCTACCGCTCGACGAGGCGGTCGAGCTGGCCATGCGCCGGACCCGCCGCTTCGCCCGCCGCCAGGGGTCGTGGTTCCGCCGCGATCCCCGCATCCGCTGGCTCGAGGCGGCCGGTGACCCGGCCGCGGTCCTCCCCGACCTGGTCGCCGCCTGGACCGAGGCAGGGTAATGGCGGTGTCCCCCGGGGGACCGTCGGGCAGACTGGACGACGCCATGCGCCTGACCAAGCACCACGGCCTGGGCAACGACTTCCTCGTCCTGCTCGACCCGGACGCCTCCCACCCCCTCGATCCCGACGTGGCCCGCGCCCTGTGCGACCGCCACACCGGCCTCGGGGCCGACGGCGTCATCCGGGCGACGCCGGCCGCCACCGGCGCGCCCGCCGGCGTGCGGATGGAGCTGCGCAACGCCGACGGGTCCCGGGCCGAGATGAGCGGCAACGGCATCCGCTGCCTGGGCCAGGCGCTGGTGCTGGGCTGGCCGGGCGTCGACGGCGAGCCGGGCAGCCAGATCGTGGTCGAGACCGACGCCGGGCGGCGCACGCTCACCGTGCACGGCGCCCCGGCGCCGGCGACGCTGGAGGTGTCGGCGGCGATGGGCGCGGCCCGCCTCGAGGGCGGCGCCCCCGAGTGGACCGGCGGCCCGGTGGCCCGGGCGATGCGGGTCGACATGGGCAACCCCCACCTGGTGCTCGACGTGTCGTCCGCCGGGCCGGGCGCCGCCGACGAGATCGACATCGTGGCGCTGGGCGAGGCGGTGAACGCCAAGGTCGACGGCGGCGCCAACGTCCACCTGCTCACGGTGGCCGACGGCGGCGACGGCATCGCGGTGCGCACCTACGAGCGGGGCGTCGGCCCCACCCTGGCCTGCGGCACCGGCGCGTGCGCCTCGGCCGAGGCGGCTCGGGCCTGGGGCCTGACCGGCGGCGACGGCGACGCTGGCCGGCACGTGCCGGTGGCCATGCCCGGCGGCCGGGCCGAGGTCGTGCTGGGCGCGACGCCCGGCGACGAGATCGAGCTGCGGGGACCGGCGGTCCACGTGGCCACCATCGACCCGGCGGTGTCCCCGTGGCACTGATCGAACGCGCATTCCGGGAGAAGATCGTCCTGGTCGGGGTCACGATCCCGCCCGAGTCGGTCGAGGAGACCGAGAACTCGCTCGACGAGCTCGCCCTGCTGGTCGACACCGCCGGCGCCGACGAGGTGGCCCGGGTCGTCCAGCGGCGGGACAGCCCCGACCCGCCCACCTACGTGGGCAAGGGCAAGGCCGAGGAGCTGCGGGAGGTGGCCGTGTCGACCGACTGCGACACGGTCGTGTTCGACAACGAGCTCACCCCGGCCCAGCAGTACAACCTCGAGAAGATGCTCGGCCGCACGGCCATCGACCGCACCGCGGTCATCCTCGACATCTTCGCCCAGAACGCCCACAGCCAGGAGGGCAAGGCCCAGGTCGAGCTGGCCCAGCTGCGCTATCGCCTGCCCCGCCTGCGGCGGCGGGCCGGGGCGCTGTCCCAGCAGGCCGGCGGCATGTCGGCGGCCGGCGGCGCCCGCATCGGCACCCGCGGCCCCGGCGAGACCCAGCTCGAGGTCGACCGCCGGCGCATCGTGCGGCGCATCCACAAGCTCGAGGGCGACCTGCGGGAGATCGAGCGCCACCGCCGCACCCAGCGCAAGGCCCAGCGGCGGGGGCAGCTCCAGAAGGTGGCGATCGTCGGCTACACCAACGCCGGCAAGTCCACGCTGCTCAACCGGCTGACCGACGCGGGTGTGCTCGTGGAGGACCGCCTCTTCGCCACCCTCGACGCCACCACCCGGCGGCTGGGGCTGCCCGGCGGCGAGCGGGTGCTGCTCACCGACACGGTCGGGTTCATCCGCAAGCTGCCCCACCAGCTGGTCGAGGCGTTCAAGTCGACGCTGGACGTGGCGGCCGACGCCGACCTGCTGGTCCACGTGGTCGACGCCGGCGCGCCAGACGTGGCCGGCAACATCGCCGCGGTGCGGGACGTGCTGGGCGAGATCGGGGCCGGGGCCGTCCCCGAGCTGCTGGCGTTCAACAAGGCCGACCTGGCGCCGGAGGCGGCGGCCCGGCTGGCGACCGCCCACGAGGGGGCGGTGGCGGTCAGCGCGGCGACGGGGGAGGGGACCCAGCGCCTGATGGCCACCGTCGGCGACCGCCTGCGCTCGCTGACCAGCGTGGTCGAGCTGGTCATCCCCTACGACCGGGGCGATCTGCTGGCCGCGGCGCACCGGGCGGGGGAGGTGCTGCGCGAGTCCCCCGGCGAGGGTGGTATGCACCTGCGGGGCCGGTTCGACGATGCCACCGTCGGGCGGTTCCGTGAGTTCGTCGTCCCGTGAGGTGCCCGATCCCGTGTCCGACTCCGTACCCGTGAGCCCCGGCTCCGGCGGCTTCCAGCCGCCGCCCTACCCCTACGACCGCCTCGACGACCTGCGCCGGGTGGCGGCGTCGCTGCCCGGCGGGGCGGTCGACCTGTCGATCGGCACGCCCTGCGACCCGCCGCCGCCCGCGGTGGTGGCCGCGCTGGGCGGGTCGGGGGCCGAGCGGGGCTACCCGCCGTCGCTGGGGACGCCGGCCTACCGGGCCGCGGCCGCCGGCTGGCTGGACCGGCGCTTCGGCGTGTCCGTCGCCCCCGACGAGCTGGCCGCCTGCGTGGGGACGAAGGAGTTCGTCGCCGGGGTGCCCCACTGGCTGCGGCTGCGCACGCCGGATCGGGACACCGTGCTGTACCCCGAGATCAGCTACCCGTCCTACGCCATGGGGGCGACGCTGGCCGGGTGCCGGGCCGTGTCCTACGGGGATCTCGACGCCATCGACCCGGCCGACGCCGCCCGCGCGCTGTGCCTGTGGGTCAACACCCCGGCCAACCCCTCGGGTGAGCTGGCCGACGTGGCCGCGGCGGCCGCCTGGGGGCGGGCCCGGGGCGTGCCGGTGCTGTCGGACGAGTGCTACATCGAGTTCACCTGGGACGGCCCGGGGCAGACGATCCTCTCGTCGGGGACCGAGGGCGTGCTGGCGGTGCACTCGCTGTCCAAGCGGTCGAACCTGGCGGGCGTGCGGGCCGGGTTCTACGCCGGGGACGCCGAGCTGGTGCACTACCTGTCCGAGGTGCGCAAGCACGCCGGGTTCATGGTGCCGGGGCCGGTGCAGGAGGCGGCGGTGGTCGCCTTCGGCGACGACGCCCACGTGGACGAGCAGCGGGCCCGCTACCTGCGGCGGCTCGACCTCATGGCGGCGGCGCTCGGCGGTTTGGGGGTGTCGTGCCCGCGGCCGGCGGGGGCGTTCTACCTGTGGGCGCCGGCGCCGGGCGGCGACGCCTGGGGGCTGGCGCGGGAGCTGGCCGCGCGGGGCGGCGCCGTGGTGTCGCCGGGCGAGTTCTACGGCCCGGCGGGGGCGGCGTTCGTGCGCATCGCCGTGGTCCAGCCCGACGACCGGCTGGCGCTGGTGGCGTCGCGGCTGGGGGTGCCGGCGAGGGATGTCCCCCATGCCGGCCTGAGCGCGAGCTGAGCAGACTGTGGCCATGTACCCGGGGCCGTACGCTCAGCCGTTCGCGCCGCAGCCAGTCCCGTCGCCGGCGGCGACCGCCCGGATCGGGCCGTCCAAGTGGTGGTTCCTGGTGGCGGGCCTCATCGCGCTCGCCGCCATCGTGGTGTCGATCCTGCTGGTCGTGCTGGCGTTCACCGACTACGAGTCCCGGATCAGCGACTTCGACCGGGTGCGGGTGCCGGGCACGATGCAGGTCCAGATCGACAAGCCGGGCGGCTACACGATCTACCACGAGTTCCTGGGGGCCGACCGGTTCGGCGGCGACAGCCTCGGCGACCCGGTGGACGAGGACGTGTTCCGCCTCGCCCCCGACGTGACCGTGACGTCGCCGGGAGGCGTGGACCTGCTGCTGCGCCGCTACGACTCGTCGGTGACGTACACGACGTCCCGGCACGAGGGGCGGGCGCTGTTCTCGTTCCGGGCGCCGGAGGCGGGGCGGTACGAGGTGAAGGCGGACGGCGAGGAGTTCCCGTCGTCGACCATCGCCGTCGGCCGGGGCCTGGGCCGGGGGCTCGTCGCCCCGGTGGTGGCGTCGGTGGTGATCGGCACGCTGGGCGTGCTGGCGGCGGTCGTGCTGACGATCGTGATCGGCGTCCGCCGGGGGCACAACCGCCGGGCCCTGCTGGCGGCGTCCGGCCCCGGCACGCCCGGCGCCTGGCCCCCGGGCCCGGCATGGGGCTACCCGGCGGCGCCCCCGTGGGCCCCGCAACCCCAGCCGTGGGGCCCGGCCCCACCGCCCCCGCCCTCGTGGCAGCAGCAGCCGCCGCCACCGGGCCCCCGCGACGCCGACAGTCCGCCTCCGCCGCCGGGCACCTGACCCCGGTCGCCCGCCGGCGGGCGGTCAGTCGTTGGCGTGGAGCGCGGCGTTGAGCTCGACGGCCCCGGGGGTCCGGGGCAGCACCTCGACGGCCCCGGACACGCTGTTGCGCCGGAACAGCAGCCCGTCCCTGCCGCTCAGCTCGAGCGCCTTGGTGACGGTCCCGTCGGGCAGCGTGACCAGGGTCCCGGCCGTGACGTAGAGCCCGGCCTCGACGGTGCAGTCGTCGCCGAGCGAGATGCCGATCCCGGCGTTGGCGCCGATCAGCGATCGCTCGCCGACCCGGATGACCTCCTTGCCGCCGCCGGACAGCGTCCCCATGATCGAGGCGCCCCCGCCGACGTCGGAGCCCTCGCCGACGACGACGCCCTGGCTGATGCGCCCCTCGACCATCGCCGTCCCGACGGTGCCGGCGTTGAAGTTGACGTAGCCCTCGTGCATGACCGTGGTGCCCGCCCCGAGGTGCGCCCCGAGGCGGATGCGGTCGGCGTCGGCGATGCGCACGTTGGTCGGCACGACGTAGTCGGTCATGCGGGGGAACTTGTCGATCCCCAGCACCTGCACCGCGACGCCGGCCGCCTGGAGCCGCAGCCGGGTCTGCTCGAAGCCGTCGACGGCGCACGGCCCGGCCGTGGTCCAGACGACGTTGTTGAGCAGCCCGAAGACCCCGTCGAGGTTGGCCCCGTTGGGCCGCACCAGCCGGTGCGACAGCAGGTGCAGCCGGAGGTAGATGTCGTGGGTGTCGACCGGCGGGTCGTCCAGCCCCTCGATGAAGGTGGCCACGGCGACCCGCTCGACCTCCCGCAGCGCGTCGGGCCCCAGCAGCCCGGCGACGTCGTCGCCCAGGTGGCGGGAGGCGGCGACCGGGTCGAGCCGCACGGTCCCGGTCACGCCGCCCGACCCGGGGTCGGCCCCCGGCCCGGCGAGCTCGCCCGCCAGCCGGCGGACGTCGGCGCCCGACGCCAGGGCGGGGGCGGGGTACCAGGTGTCGAGCACCTGACCGTCAGCGGTCAAGGTGGCCAGGCCGACGCCCCAGGCGCCCGAGCCCGCAGTGGTGGGGTCAGTCACAGCGGCCACGATATGCGACCGCCCCGGCCGCCCGGTCCCCATAACCTGCGACGCGTGACCGATCTCCTGGCCCGCACCGCCGACCTGGTGGCGATCCCCTCCGAGAGCCACGAGGAGGCCCGCCTGGCCGACCACGTCGAGGGCCACCTGCGGGCCCTCACCCACCTCGAGGTCACCCGGATCGAGGACAACGTCGTGGCCCGCACCGCCCTCGGCCGCCGGTACCGCCTCGTGGTCGCCGGCCACCTCGACACGGTCCCGGTCAACGGCAACGGCACCCCCCGCGTCGACGGCGACGTGCTCTGGGGCCTCGGCGCCGCCGATATGAAGGGCGGGCTGGCGGTCATGCTCGACCTGGCGACGAGCATCCCGGACCCGGCCGTCGACGTCACGTGGGTCTTCTACGCCGCCGAGGAGGTGGCCGCCGTCCACAACGGCCTCGGCAAGCTGTTCACCACCCACCCCGACATCGTGGCCGGCGACGCCGCGGTCCTCGGCGAGCCCACGGGCGCCGCCATCGAGGCCGGCTGCCAGGGTTCGATGCGCCTGACGATGACCCTCCGCGGCGCCCGCTCCCACACGGCCCGACCCTGGATGGGCCGCAACGCCGTCCACCGGGCGGGCCACGTCCTGGCGGCCCTCGACGCCTACGAGCCCCGCCGCCCGGTCCTCGACGGCTGCGAGTTCCGGGAGTCGCTCCAAGCCGTGTTCGTCGAAGGCGGCGTCGCCGGCAACGTCGTCCCCGACAAGGCCGTGATCACGCTCAACCACCGCTATGCCCCCGACCGCACCCCGGCCGAAGCCGAGCAGCACGTGCGAGAGTTCCTCGCCCCCTACCAGGAGGACGGCGACGAGATCGAGGTCACCGACGTCTCGGACGGCGCCTACCCCGGCCTGGACCACCCGCTGCTGGCCGGCCTGCGCGATCGCACGGGCCGACAGGTGCGAGCCAAGCTCGGCTGGACCGACGTCGCCCGCTTCGCGGCCGCCGGCATCCCCGCGGTCAACTTCGGCCCCGGCGACTCGACCCTCGCCCACACGAGAGACGAGAGAGTCGACCGCACCGACCTCGACGAGGTCCGCGCCGCCCTCGAGGACCTCCTCCGCACCGGCCCCTGACCGAGGGCGCACGGGCGCCCCTCGGCCCGTCGCGTTGCCGCTCCGCCAATCACCCGGCGCGCACCACGACGGACCCGAGCACGGCGGCCGACGCCGTGGACCAGCGGCGCCGACCACCGAGTCACCTGACCGGGCGCCAGGGGCTCACCGCCGAGGCACGCGCGTCCCCGACGGCGGCCCGGAGGGCTCAGAGCCGGCGCATGACCGTCACCACCCGGCCGAACACCTGGACGTCGGCGGCGTCGAACTCCATCGGCCCGAGCCGGGGGTTGGCCGGCTGCAGGACCACACGGTCGCCGTCGGTGGTGAAGGTCTTGACCGTGCCCTCGTCGCCGGGGATGCCGGCCACGACGATGTCGCCCGACTCGGCGGTCGCCTGTGCCCGGCAGACGACGAAGTCGCCGTCGAGGATGCCGGCGTCGATCATCGAGTCCCCCCGCACCCGCAGCATGAACAGGTCGCCCTCACCCGTGAAGTCGGCCGGCAGCGGCAGGACCTCCTCCACGTTCTCCTGCGCCAGCACGTCGGTGCCGGCGGCGACGTCGCCCACCAGCGGGACGTGGCGCACCGGGCGCCGGTCGACCACCGCATCGGTGTTGGGGTCCCACCGGACCTCGATGGCTCGGGGTTTGGTCGGGTCACGCCGGAGGTAACCCCGTCTCTGCAGCGCCGCCAGGTGGGCGTGGACGGTCGAGGGCGATGTCAGACCGACGGCCTCGCCGATCTCGCGGACTGACGGCGGGTAGCCGCGGTCACGCATGTGTTGCTCGATGATCTCGAGCACCTCACGCTGGCGGTTGGTCAGGGTCTGCTGGGGCATCGGGGTGAGCTCCTTGATCTGAGGTCGGCCCCTCACGGCCGTCGGCCTGGTTGGCGTCGAGGCCCGGTTGCCCCGGGCGATCCTGGGTTGACGTGGCCCGACGAGTGCCGAACGCACGTTCCGGTGTGACGGTACCACCAGCGCGGTGCGGTGGCAAACATCCGTTCGATTGCACCCTTGACGGCGAACGCGGGTTCGTGGTTGTCTCCATGTCGAACGGGCGTTCGGAGACCGGGGCGCCGCAAAGTGTCACACCCCTCAGGGAGAGTCAGGGCATGGTTGCCATCTACGCACCTCGAGATCACGAGCTGGGCGACGAGGCCTCGCCGTTCCTTGACGACGGCACGGCCCCGCACTCCCGTTGGAACGCCCCCGAGTCGGCCCCCGAGCGCCACGGGGCACGGCGAGCGACGACGCACCTGTCGGTCGTCGCTCCGGCCGGCGTGGCGGTGCCGGCCGGTCGCCGACCACTCGACCGCCCGTCAGAGCCGGCCGTCCGCCCGGTGCGGGCGCCGCATCGCCTGCCCGCCCGGGCGACACGGGTGCGGCGTCGCCGGCTGGTGGCGGTGGTGGGGCTCGTGCTGGCGGTTGCGCTGGCCGTCGTCGGGGTCCGGGCGCTGGCGTCCGTCGCCTCGGTGCCGTCGAGCCCCCAGCCCGCGCCCTTGGGTGACCGCCCCGTGCCGGTGGCCGGCCATACCTACGTCGTCCAGCCTGGCGACACGCTGTGGTCGATCGCCCGCACGATCGCTCCCGACCGTGACCCGCGGCCGGTGATCGACGCCCTGCGCAAGGCCAACGGGGGAGTGAACCTGGAGGTGGGCGATCGGTTGACGCTCGACGCCGGCTGACGGCGGCCCGGCTTCCCGGCGAGCCTCGCTCGGCGCCGGGAGGGGCGTGCGGGCGTGCATCGTCGCCCTGGTGGGCCGGCTACGAGGTCTGTGCGTCCTCGGGGCTGGTGTGGTCGAGGCGGTCGAACTCGGACGACAGGGCCTCGCGGGCGGTGCGGAGCTGGGTCTCCACGTTGTGGAGCGAGGCCAGGAACGTGCGGGTCCAGAGGAGTTGGCTGCGGGCCGGGGTCGGCGGCCGCGGGGTCGGGCTCGTGGTTGCGCTGCTCGGCTGGGTGGGCCTGGGGGTCACGGCGAGGGCTCGGGAGGGGGTGGGCTCCTCGGTGTTGGCTCTTGCCTCGTCGAGGATGGTCTGTGCTCTCGTTCGGGCGTCGTCGAGCAGGCGCCGGCCGTACTCCCTGGCTTCGGCGACGTAGGCCTCGGCTTCGCGCTGGGCCTTCGTGAGGACGTCGATCGCCTCGGTCTGCGGGTCTGGGGGGCTGGCGGCCTCGTC
>DATFRN010000046.1:0-3291 GCA_035263165.1 Acidimicrobiales bacterium
CGGCGAGTCGGCGACCGTGTAGTGGCGGCCCTCGTAGCTGAACGTCTCGCCCTCGGGGGTGGTCCACAGGCCGGTGACGATGGCCAGCTGGTCCTCCAGCCGCTCGAACCGCTCGCCGAGCGGCGGGAAGGGGATGCCGTAGGCGGTGTGCTCGCTGTCGAACCAGCCGGCGCCGAGGCCCAGCTCGACCCGCCCGCCCGACATGGCGTCGACCTCGGCCACCGCGATGGCCAGCGGGCCGGGCAGGCGGAAGGTGGCCGAGGTGACCAGCGTGCCCAGCCGGACGGTCGAGGTCTCCCGGGCCAGGCCGGCCAGCGTGACCCACGAGTCGGTCGGCCCGGGCGCGCCGGGTAGCTCGCCCATCGTCAGGTAGTGGTCGGAGCGGAAGAACGCGTCGAAGCCGAGCGCCTCGGTCTCCCGGGCGATGGCGAGCTGGCTCTCGTAGGTGGAGCCCATCTGGGGCTCGGTGAAGATCCGCAGCGTGACCGGCATGGCGCCGACGCTATCGCCGGCGTGCCAGCGCGATGACAGGGGCTCGACAGCCGGCAGCGGGAGGGTGCACGTCACCCCCTAGTGAAGGAACCCCGCCATGGAACTGGAAGGACCCGCCACCATCCCCCGGCCGTTGCACGAAGACCCCGCCATCCATGGGAAGCGGTGGTTCCTGCTCGGCATCATGTGCCTGTCCCTGGTGCTGGTCGTGATGTCGGTCTCCGGCCTCAACGTCGCCCTGCCGACGATGCAGCAGTCGCTGGGCGCCAGCGCCTCCGAGCTGCAGTGGATCGTCGACGCCTACGCCGTGCTGTTCGCCGGCCTCCTGCTGACCGCCGGGGCCATCGGCGACCGCTTCGGGCGGCGCAAGGCGCTGCTGTCCGGCCTGGTCGTGTTCGGCCTCGGCTCGGTGGCCGGGGCGCTCGCCTCGGACGCCGGCCAGCTCATCGCCGCCCGGGCCGTCATGGGCATCGGCGCCGCGCTGGTCATGCCGGCGACCCTGTCGATCATCACCGCCATCTTCCCGCCCGAGGAGCGGTCCCGGGCCATCGCCGTGTGGGCCGGCTTCGCCGGCGGCGGCGCCGCCATCGGGCCGATCGTGTCCGGGGCGCTGCTCGAGGGCTTCTGGTGGGGCGCCACCCTGCTGGTCAACGTGCCGGTCGTGGTGGCGACGTTCGTGGCCGTGCGGGCCTTCGCCCCCGAGTCGCGCGACGACGCCCGCACCCCGCTCGACCCGGCCGGCGCGCTGCTGTCGCTGGTCGGGCTGAGCTCGCTGATCTTCGCCATCATCGAGGGGCCGGACAAGGGCTGGACCAGCGTGACCGTCGCGTCGGCCCTCGTCGTGTCCGTCGTCGCGCTGGCCGGCTTCGTGACCGTCGAGCGGCGCAGCGAGCACCCGATGCTGCCCCTCGGCCTGTTCAAGGAGCGCCGCTTCACCGTGGGGAGCTGGGTCGTGTCGGCCTCGTTTTTCGTGATGTTCGGCTTCTTCTTCCTCGCCACCCAGTACCTCCAGTTCGCCCGGGGCTACTCGGCGCTGGAGGCCGGCCTGGCCACCCTGCCCATGGCGCTGGCGTTCATCGCCATCTCGCCCCGCAGCGCGGCCCTGGCCGAGCGCTGGGGTGCGCCCCGGGTCATGGCCCTCGGCCTGGTCATCGTGGCCGCCGGGCTCGGGATCATGAGCGTGCTGACCACCGGGACGCCCTATCCCGTGCTGGGACTGGCCTTCGCCGTGCTCGGCACCGGCATGAGCATCACGGCGGCGCCCGCCACCAGCGAGATCATGGCCTCGGTGCCGGTGTCCAAGGCCGGCGTGGCGTCGGCCGTCAACGACACCACCAGGGAGCTGGGCGGGGCGCTCGGCATCGCCATGATCGGCAGCGTCGCCAACACCGCCTACCGGTCGACGGTCGACCTGTCCGGGCTCGACCTGCCGGCCTCGGCCCACGCCGCGGCGGGCGAGTCGATCGGCGCCGCCCACGCCGTGGCCGGCCAGCTGCCGGGCGGCGGCACCGCCCTGCTGCACGAGGCGGCGACGGCGTTCACCGACGCCTTCACCCTGGCCAACCGGGTCTCGGTGGCGCTGGCCGTCGGCGCCGCCGCCGTGGTGCTGGTCGCCTCCCGGCGCCGGGCCGAGGCGACCGACGGCGGCGACGAGCTCGTCGACATCGTCGAGCTCAGCCCGGCCGCGGCCGAGGAGGGCAGCCGCGTCGCCTGACGGGTCGCGGCCGCCTACGGGCGGCGTGGGAGCGTCAGTCGACCTCCCACGTCGCCCCGGAGCGGAGCAGCGTGGCCAGGTCGCCCGGGCCCCGTTGGGCCTGGGCCTCGGCGATCTGGCGGTCGACGCCCTCGCCGTAGTCGGGCCGCACCACGTCGCGGAACACGCCGATCGGCGTGGGCTCGTGCGGTCCCCGGGCCAGCCGGGACAGCATGAAGGCGACGCTCGGGTCCTCCCGGGTCTCGTCGTGGACGAGCAGGGCGTCCTCGCCCACGTCCGCGATGTCGACCAGGTGGGCGCCGCGCTGGCTGTCGATGACCACGCCCCGCTCGTTGTCGGCGCCGAAGCGGATGGGCTCGCCGTGGCGCAGCGGGATCAGCATCGAGTCGCGGTTGACCTTGGCCGTGATCTCCGCGAAGGCGCCGTCGTTGAAGACGTTGCAGTTCTGGTAGATCTCGACCAGCGAGGCGCCCCGGTGCTCGAAGGCCCGCCGGAAGACGTCCATCATGTGGTTCCGGTCCATGTCGTGGGTGCGGGCCACGAAGCTGGCCTCGGCCCCGATGGCCACGCTGACCGGGTTGAACGGGTGGTCGAGGCTGCCGAAGGGCGTCGACTTGGTGACCTTGCCCTCCTCGCTGGTGGGCGAGTACTGGCCCTTGGTCAACCCGTAGATCTGGTTGTTGAACAGCAGGATCGTGATGTTGACGTTGCGGCGCAGCGCGTGGATCAGGTGGTTGCCGCCGATCGACAGCGCGTCGCCGTCGCCCGACACCACGAACACGTGCAGGTCGGGCCGGGCCAGCGCCAGCCCGGTGGCGATGGCCGGCGCCCGCCCGTGGATGGTGTGCATCCCGTAGGTGTTCATGTAATACGGGAAGCGTGCGGCGCAGCCGATGCCCGACACGAACACCGTGTCCTCGCGCTTGATCCCGAGGTCGGGCATGAGCAGCTGGACGGCGGTGAGGATCGAGTAGTCGCCGCACCCGGGGCACCAGCGGACCTCCTGGTCGCTGGTCCAGTCCTTGCGGGTGGTGATGGGGATGTCGACGGCGGTCATGCCTGGTCCTTGAGGTGATCCACGATGG
>DATFRN010000047.1:0-21416 GCA_035263165.1 Acidimicrobiales bacterium
TGACGCCGGCCGGCCCGGCGCCAGGCATCACCCGGGCGTCGTACGCTCGGCCTCCGCCACCCCGTTGGCCCCGGCCCCGTTCTCACCCACGGGCGCCTCCGGCTCGCCCTCGGCGGCCGCCGGCTCGGGTTCGCTGGTGGCGGCCTCGGGTGCGGGGGGTTCGCTGCTGGCGGCCTCGGGCTCGGGGGTGGGTTCGCTGCTGGCGGCTTCGGGCTCGGGGGGTTCGCTGGTGGCGGCTTCGGGTGCCGGCTCGGGTTCGCTGGTGGCGGCTTCGGGTGCGGGCTCGCTGGCGGTGTCGCTCGCGGCGGCCTCGGGCTCGCTGGTGGCGGTCTCGGTCGCCGCAGGCTTGGCCTTCGGCTCGGCCGGGGCCGGCGGCTTGGCGTCGGGGTTCGGCTTGGCCTTGGCCTGCGGGGGCTTGGGGCCCTTGGGGCGGCGCTTGCGGTCGCCGCCGCCGGCGCCGGGGGCCGGGGCGGTGCCGTCCGTCGGCTTGCGGCGGCGGGACTGGCCCCGGGGCGGGCGGTCGTCCGTCGGGGCCGGCTCGATGTCGAAGATGTGGGCGATCTCCGGCAGGCGGGACGCCAGGCGGGCGATCGTGGTCCGCAGGTCGGCGGTCAGCTTGGTCGGCAGCGACTGGGGGATCACCCGGCGCCGCACCGGCGAGTACGCCAGGGCGTCGAGCACCGTGGCCCAGCGCTCGGGGCCGGCCTCCTCGTTGAGGGCGGCGGCCGTGCCCTCGGCCAGCTTGGTGGCCACGTCGCCGGGGATCGGCGCGCCCGCCTTGGGCGGCCGCGAGCTGAGCCGCAGCGCCCGCACGATGCGCCCCGCCTGCACGGTCTCGGCCAGCTCGGCCAGCCAGGCGGCGTGCTCCTTCTCGACCCGGTTGGTCAGCGCCTCCCGCAGCTGGGCCGCCAGCGCCCGCGACTCCTCGTCGCGCCCGGCGTCGCCGGCGGCGTTGACCACCGACCGCAGGTCGCGCAGGTCGAGCTCGTCGACCACGGCCACCGCCGCCTCGGCCCGGTCGCGCCAGGCGGCCGCCATGGCCTGCGGGCGCAGGTCCTCGGCCACCTTGAGCAGCGGCTCACGCTTGACCTCGGGTTTGCCGGCGGCCCGCAGCTCCTCGTTCTGCTTGTCGATCGCCTGGCGCACCTGGGGGATGCCCCCCAGCAGCAGCTGCTCGGCGATCGGCCGCTGCTCGGCCGGCACGGCCTCGAGCATCGCGGTGCGGTGCACCCGCGCCGGGCGCAGCCGCCGCGGCTTGGGCTTGGTCTCGACCGGCGGCGGCGCCGGCCGGCTGGGGCGCTCGTGGCGCCCGTCGGACCGGTCGCGTCCCCGGCGCTCGCGGCGGTCGCCGCCGCCCCGGCCGTCACGGTCCCGGCCGTCACGGTCCCGATCCCGATCCCGGTCGCGCCCCTCGGGGCGCCCGTCGCGGTCGCGATCCCGGTCCCGGCCCTCGCGCCGCTCGCCGCCCCGGCGGGGACCGCGCTCGTCGCGCGACCGCTCGCCCCGGCGGCGCCCGCCGCGCTCGGCGGTGCGGCCCGGGACCAGGGCGGTGGTCACCAGCGGCTGGTCGCCCCCGCCGCCCGTGCGCAGCTCGAGCCGCTCGGGCTCGGACCGGGGGGTGCGGGGCGGGACCACGGCCACGACCGACAGGCCGTCGAGGTAGCCCTCGATCTCGACCCTCAGCACGTCCCCGACCTTCCCGGCGCCGGGAAGGAGGGAACCATCGAGCGTGCCCTTGGGCTCCCGGGCCCCGGCGGCTCGCCAGGTCCAGGAACCGTCCTCACGAGCGCTGGTCAGCTCGATGTCGATCCGGCGGGACATAGATCGTCCAAGCTAGCGCAGCCGGGCCCCCTGTCTCCTACCCGGACCGGGAAATCAGCGCCGGGACCAGGCATCGGGCGCCGAAACCAGCTCGCGCACCGCCGCCGGCAGGCGCCCGGCGGCCACGTCGGCCACCGTGACCTCCTCGAGCACGGTGCGGAGGGCGGCCCGGGTGGCGATCCACACCTCCTGGAGCCCGCCCGCCGCGCCCGGGTAGTCGACCTCCTCCGGCGGCGTGCCGTGGACGTCGGCCAGGGGCCCCTCGACCGCCCGGATGATGTCGGCCACCGTGATGCGCTCGGCCGGCACCGCCAGGCGGTAGCCGCCCTCTGCGCCCCGCTGGCTGGCCACCAGCCCGCCCCGGCGCAGGTCGGCCAGGATGTTCTCCAGGAACTTGGCCGGAATGCCCTGGCGGGCGGCCAGCGCGTCGCCCTTCACGGGGCCGGGCGGCGCCGCCGCGAGCTCGATCGCGGCCCGGACCGCGTAATCGACCTTCGCCGTGATGCGCACCGCGCGCGACCCTAGCGGTCCCCACATCGACAAGAACCTGACGGGTCGTTAGATTTAGAACTTGTTCTAGTAACAGGGAGGGGACCGGTGGGGAAACGCCGTCACGCCGTCGCGGTCGTGGCCGTGCTCGCGCTCGCGGCCGGCGCCTGCACGCGCGCGGCCGACGAGACCGAGGTCGGCGCCGCCGGCCCGGCCCGGGCCACGACGTCCGGCGACACCGCCGCGACCGGCGGGTCCGGCGGCCAGGCGGCCGCCGACCGGCTCGACCAGGGCGGCTTCGGCGACCTGAAGGGCGTGTGCGCCAAGGCCCCGGCCGGCGGGGGCGGCGGGGGCGGGGGCGGCGGGGGCGGGGCGCCCGAGACCGGCCTCACGGCGAGCGAGATCCACCTCGGCACCGTCACCGACAAGGGCTCGGCCGAGCGCCCCGGCCTCACCCAGGAGATGTACGACGCCGCCGTCGCCTTCGCCGGCTGGTGCAACGAGCACGGCGGCATCGAGGGCCGCAAGGTCGTCATCGACGACCTCGACGCCAAGCTGTTCGAGTACAGCCAGCGCATCGGCGAGGCCTGCCAGCGGGACTTCGCCCTGGTCGGCGGAGGCGCGGTGTTCGACAGCCAGGACGCCGGCGCCCGGGTGGCCTGCGGGCTCATCAGCCTCCCCGGCTACGTGGTCACGCCCCAGGCCCGGGTGGCCGAGCGCCAGGTCCAGCCCGTGCCCAACCCCGTCTACTCCTTCGCCTCGGCCGGCTACCGCTGGCTCCAGGGCAAGTACCCCGACGCAAAGAAGTTCGGCATCCTCTGGGTGAACCTCGACGGCCCCTCGACCATCCACGCCCAGATCGTGGAGATGGCCGAGAAGCTGGGCTTCGACGTCGCCTTCGACGAGCAGTACAAGCCGATCGGCGAGACCGGCTGGCGCAGCTTCGTGCAGAAGATGCGCCAGAAGGGCGTGCAGGCCTTCGAGATGGTGGGCGAGCCCGAGAACATGGTCGCCCTCCAGCAGGCCATGCAGACCGAGGGCTGGTACCCGACCTACACCCACCTCCAGCCCAACTACATCGACGCCAAGTTCGCCGAGGAGGGCGGCGCCAGCGTGAGCAAGGCCACCTACATGCGCTCGGCCTTCCCGCCCTTCGCCATGGCCGGCAAGGTGCCGGCGGTGGCCGACTACCTCGAGCTGATGCAGCGCTACAACCCCAAGGGGAAGACGGCGTTCCTCGGCATGCAGGGCCTGTCGGCCTTCCTGCTCTTCGCCACGGCGGCCAAGGAGTGCGGCGCCGACCTCAGCCGGGACTGCGTGCTGGAGAAGGCGGCGGCCCAGAAGGACTGGACCGCCGGCGGCCTCCACTCCGCCCAGACACCGGGCAACGCGGTGGCCACCGAGTGCAGCCTGGCCGTCCAGGTGACCAAGGACGGCTTCCGCTACGACAAGGCGCTCACCGACCCCAACCACGGCATCTACAACTGCGACCGGGGCAACGTCATCGCGCTGACCGACGACTACGGGGTGCCGAAGCCCGCGTCCTGACGCGGGGCGGGCGCAGGCACCATGGACCAGTTCCTCCAGGCGACGATCACCGGCCTCGCGGCCGCCGCCGTCCTGGCCGTGGCAGCCAGCGGCCTGGTCGTCACCTACACCACCACCGGGATCTTCAACTTCGCCCACGGCGCCATCGGCATGCTGGGGGCCTTCGCCTACTGGCAGCTCCGCTTCGGCTGGGACTGGCCGGCCCCGCTCGCGCTGGCGGTGGTGCTGGGCGTCCTGGCGCCGCTGCTCGGGGTGGCGATCGAGCGGGTGGTCATGCGGGGCCTCTACGACGCGCCGGAGACCAGCCGGGCGGTGGTCAGCATCGGCCTGCTGGCCGCGCTGCTCGGCCTGGGCCTGTGGCTGTGGCCGCCCGACGTGGCCCGCCCGCTGCCCCGGTTCTGGGGCAACCGCAGCGTGGAGGTGCTGGGCGTGGCGCTCACCTGGCACGAGCTGGCCGGGTTCGCGGTGGCGGGCGCCCTGGCCCTCGGGCTCCGGGTGCTGCTGTACCGGTCGCGGGCCGGGCTGGCCATGCGGGCCGCGGTCGACGACCGGCCGCTGTCGCTGCTCAACGGCGCCCGGGCCCACCGCTCGGCGATGCTGGCCTGGGCCATCGGCTGCACGACGGCGGCGGTGGCCGGGATCCTGGTGGCGCCGACGGTCGGGCTGTCGCACGTGAACCTGGCGCTGATGATCGTCAACGCCTACGCGGCGGCGATGATCGGCCGGCTGCGCAACCTGCCGATGACGTTCCTCGGCGCCCTTATCCTCGGGCTGCTCGACGCCTACGCGCTGGCCTACCTGCCGACCGACAACGTCCTGCTCGCCCAGATCCGCTTCGCCATCCCGGCGATCCTGCTGTTCGTGGTGCTGCTGGCCCTGCCGCACAGCCGCCTCCGGGGCCACAGCACCCGGACCACCCGCGAGGTCGTGCCCCGACCGGCCTGGTCGGGCGCGCTGGCGACCGCGGCCGCGTTCGTGGTCGTGGCCGTGGTCGCCGCCCAGATCGTGTCGCCACCCGACGCGGTGGCGCTCCAGAAGATCGTGGCCGTGGCCATCATCGGCCTGTCGCTGGTGCCGCTGGTCGGCTTCGCCGGCCAGCTGTCGCTGTGCCAGATGAGCTTCGCCGGCATCGGGGCCCTGGTCATGGCCCACCACGGCCAGGGCGGCAGCCCGACGGGCATCCTGCTCGCCGCCGTGATCACCGGGGCGGTGGGGGCGCTCGTCGCCCTGCCCACCGTGCGCCTGGCCGGCATCTACCTGGCGTTGGCCACCGCGGCGTTCGCCATGCTGCTCGACCAGTGGCTGTTCGGGCTGGCCGACTTCGACGTCGGGCCGGTCCACATCAGCCTGTTCCGCAGCGGCTCGGTGGCGGTCGACGACGTCGACGTCCCCGGGGTGACCGACGCCCGGGGCCGGCTGATCTTCCTCACGGTCGTGTTCGCCGTCCTGTACCTGGGCGTGGTGGCCATCCGCCGCAGCACGTTCGGCCAGCGGCTGCTGGCGCTCAAGGACAGCCCGGCCGCCAGCGCCACGCTCGGCATCAACACCACGCTGGTGCGGCTGGCGGTGTTCACCTTCTCCGCCGCCCTGGCCGGCGTGGGCGGCGCCCTCTACGGCGGGACGCTCGGCGCGGTCGGGCCGCAGAACTTCGCCTTCGTCCAGAGCCTGCCGCTGCTGCTGCTGGCGGTCGTGGGCGGGATCGGCACCGCGGCCGGGGCCCTGGTGGCCGGCGTGCTGATCGGCGGCCTGCCGCTGCTGGTCGAGGCGGCGCCCTGGTTCGAGACCGTCAACCGCATCCTCCCCGGAACGATGGGAATCGCCCTCGGCCGCAACCCCAACGGCATCGCGTTCGCCGTGCGCCAGGGCCTGGCCCCGCTGCGGCGCCAGCCGGCGCTGCTGGCCGGCACGCTGGTCGGCCTGGCCGCGGTGGTGGCCCTGCGGCTGGCCGGCACGCTGACCGGGGCGCCGTTCGCGCTGGCCCTGGTGGCCGAGCTGGCGGCCGGCGGCCTGGCCGCCCAGGTGATCGAGGCCCGCCGGGCCGCGGTGCCCGCCGCCGCCCCCGGCCCCGCGGAGCGGGACGTGCCGCTGGAGTGGGCCGGCATCGACCGGCCGTGGACCGCCGAGGAGGTCGCCACGCTGGATCGGGAGCTGGGGCTCGACCCGGCGCGGCGGCCGGCCGCCGTGGGGGCGCGCGCATGAGCCGCTTCGGGGGCCCCGCCCTGGCCGTCAGCGACGTGACCGTCCGCTTCGGCGGCCACGTCGCCCTGCGGGACGTGGGCCTGATGGCCCCGGCCGGCGAGATCACGGGGCTGATCGGTCCCAACGGGGCCGGCAAGACCACCCTGTTCAACGTCGTCACCGGCCTGATCACCCCCCAGCGGGGCAGCGTGACCCTCGACGGCCACGACGTGACCCGGCTGGCGCCCTACCGCCGGGCCCGCCGGGGCCTGGCCCGCACCTTCCAGCGCCTGGAGCTGTTCGGCCTGCTCACCGTGCGGGAGAACGTCGAGCTGGCCGCCTCTGTGGGCCGCCGTCGCCGGCCGGGCCGGGACGCCGGCGCCGCGCTGGAGCTGGTCGGCCTGGCCGGCGCGTCCGGCGTGCGGGCCGACGAGCTGCCCACCGGCCAGGCCCGCCTGGTCGAGCTGGCCCGGGCGCTGGCCACCGGCCCCCGGGTGCTGCTGCTGGACGAGCCGGCGTCGGGGCAGGACGAGTCCGAGACCGAGGCGTTCCGCGAGGTGCTGCGCACGGTGGCGGGGGAGGGGCTGGCGGTCGTGCTGGTCGAGCACGACGTCCGGCTGGTCATGCGCACCTGCCACCGGGTCCACGTCCTCGACTTCGGACGCGTGCTGGCGTCGGGCACGCCCCGGGAGATCCAGGCCGACCGGTCGGTGCTCGACGCCTACCTGGGCACGGGGCGGGGCGTGCGATGACGCCCGCCGGCGAGCCCGTCGTCGAGCTGGCCGGGGTGCGGGCGGCCTACGGGCCGATCGAGGTCCTCCACGGCGTGGACCTGGCCCTGGGGCCGGGTGAGGTGCTGGCCGTGCTGGGGCCCAACGGCGCGGGCAAGAGCACGACGCTGGCCGTGCTGGCCGGCCTGCACCCGCTGGCCGGGGGCGACGTCCACCTGGCCGGGCGGCGGGTCAACGGCGCCCCGGCCGCCTCGCTGGCCCGGGCCGGCCTGTGCCTCATCCCCGAGGGCCGGGGCATCTTCCCCAACCTCACGGTGGCCGAGAACCTGCGCATGGCGGCCGCCACCCGCCGGCGCACGACCGCCGCCATCGAGGCCGACGCCTACGACCGCTTCCCCCGGCTCGGGGAGCGCCGCCGCCAGCTGGCCGGCACGCTGTCGGGCGGCGAGCAGCAGATGCTGGCGCTGGCCCGGGGCCTGGCCACCGACCCGGCCGTGCTGCTGCTCGACGAGCTGTCGATGGGCCTGGCCCCGCTGGTGGTCGAGGAGCTGTACGGCCAGGTCGCCGAGCTGGCCCGCACCGGCGTGTCGGTGCTGGTGGTCGAGCAGTTCGCCCGGGTGGTCCTGGGCGTCGCCGACCGAGCGGCCCTCATGCTGCACGGCCGGGTGGCCCGGGTGGGCGCCCCCGGCGAGATCGAGTCCGAGCTGTCCTCTGCATACCTGGGTGGGTGAGCACACACCATGACCGACATCGACACCACGCAACGCGTCGACCAGTTCAGGGCCGAGGTGGCGGCGATGAAGCTGCGCGACCCGGCGACCGGCCTCGACCGGCTGCTCGTGCGGCTGGGAGCCGTGGGGCTGGTCACCGGCCTCGGGTTCGCCGTGGCCGCCTGGTTCATCTCCCACGGCACCCGCAACCCGCTCCAGCAGCGCGACGCCATCGTCGCCGCCCTGCTGGGCCTGACCGTCGCCGTGGTCGGGGCCGCCCTGTTCGTGAAGGGGGCGATGGCCGGGTTCCTGCGGTTCTGGATGGCCCGGCTGTGCTACGAGCAGCAGGTCCAGGCCGACCGGATCGCCGCCTCGCTCGGGGGCCCGAGGGGGAACGGGCGGGTCTGAGAGGCTGCGCCGATAGGCGTAGCCGTGGCCCGAGCGGCCCGCTGCGAAGCAGCAAGAGCGGGAAGCACAGACCACGGTGGCCGTGACGACGTGCCTCTCCGCGCACGCTCTGAGCGCGCGACGCTGCGGGGGTGGTGGACCGTGCCGACGCCCTCGCCCTCGACGCCGCCGACCCGCTGGCCGGGCTGGTCGACGAGTCGGTCGTCGCCGACCCCGGCCTCGTCTACCTGGACGGCAACTCGCTCGGGCGGCTGACCCACCGCGCCCGGCGCCGGTTGGCCAACACCGTGGACGGCGAGTGGGGCGAGGGGCTGGTGCGGTCGTGGGAGGGCTGGATCGACCTGCCCACCCGGGTCGGCGACGCGCTGGCCGCCCACCTCCTGGGGGCGCGGCCGGGCGAGGTGGTGGTCGGCGACTCGACCACCGTGAACCTCTACAAGGCGGCCGAGGCCGCCATCGCCGCCCGGCCGGGGGCGACCGCGGTGGTGACCGACGACGACAACTTCCCGACCGACCGCTACGTGCTGGAAGGCCTGGCCGCCCGGCACGGGCTGGCGTACCGGGAGGTGGCCAGCGACCCGGTGCACGGGCCCGACCCGGGCGCGGTCGCGGCCGCCCTGCCGGGGGCGGCGCTGCTGTCGCTGTCCCACGTGGCCTACCGGTCCGGGGCGATCGCCGACATGGCGGGCCTGACCGCCCTGGCCCACGAGCACGGGGCGCTGGCCCTGTGGGACCTGTCCCACGCGGTCGGCTCGGTGCCGGTCGAGCTGACCGCGGCGGGCGCCGACCTGGCCGTCGGCTGCACCTACAAGTACGTCAACGGCGGACCGGGGGCGCCGGCGTTCACCTACGTGCGCCGGGAGCGCCAGGGCGAGCTGCACCAGCCGGTGTGGGGCTGGTTCGGCCGGGAGGACCAGTTCGCCATGGGCCCCGGGTACCGGCCGGTGCCGGGGATCGGGTCGTGGCTGACCGGCACCCCCGCGGTCCTGGGCCTGGTGTGCGTCGAGGAGGGGGTGGGGCTGCTGGCCGAGGCGGGCATCGACAGGCTGCGGGCCAAGGGCCGGGCGCTGACGTCGCTGATCGTGGAGGCGGCCGACGACTGGCTGGCCCCGCTGGGGTTCGCGGTGGCCAGCCCCCGCGACCCGGACCGGCGGGGATCGCACGTGGCGCTGGCCCACCCCGACGGCCGCCGCATCGCCCACGCCCTGGCGTCGGTGGGGGTCGTGGTCGACTACCGCGCCCCCGACCGCCTGCGCCTCGGGCCCGCCCCGGTGGCCAGCCGCTTCGCCGCGGTGTGGGACGCGCTGGACCGCCTGCGCCGCCTGGTCGCCTCGGGCGACCTCGATCGCCTGGCCGTCCCCGACCGCCGGGTGCCCTGACCCCCGGCGGCCGAAGGCGTCAGGCGCGCTTGCGGGCGCCGGCCTTCTTGGCCGGAGCCTTCCTGGCTGACGGCTTCTTGCGGGCCGGCGCCTCGTGCTCCGGCACCCCCTCGGCCGGGGCCGGCGTGGCGGCGGACGAGGCGCCGCGCTCGCCGTCGATGAGACCGTCGGCCGCCGCCCGGAGCTCGGTCATCGCCTTCTCCACGTCGTCGGCCATGTCCCACACGTCGGGGACGAGCTCGGCGCCGGCCAGGAAGCCGAAGTCGACGTTGTCCATGTAGGACAGCACGGTCACGTTGAGCCCCGCCCCCTCCGAGATCGGGCCCAGGGGGTAGGTGGCCACCAGCTCGGCCCCGTCGAGGTAGAGCCGGAAGTCGGGCCCCGGCACGTTCGACACCACCAGGTTGTAGAGCGGCTTGTGGCGGTCGGCGACGTTGAGCCGCGAGTAGACCCGGGCCGCCAGCGCGAACGTGCTGGGGGCGGCGTGCTCGGCCCAGTTCTGGAGCAGCTTGGCGCCCAGCGCGTTGTGGTCCTCCTTGGCCCCCTTGGTGGCCAGCGCGATGGCCCGCAGCCGCTCGGGCACGTCCTCGATGTCGGTGCGCAGGTGCACGAACATCGACGACACGCGGTTGTCCTGCCGGCCCTTCTCGTCCTCGGTGCGCACCGAGACCGGGCACATGGCCACCAGGGGCTCGTCGGGCAGGGCGTGGTGGTCGACCAGGTAGCGGCGCAGCCCGCTGGCCACCAGGGCCAGCACCACGTCGTTGACCTTCACGCCGAACGCCGTCTTGACCGCCTTGACGTCGCTCAGGCTGACCCGGGCGAACGCCACCTTGCGGTGGGGCGTGATGGCCGCGCTCCAGGGCGTGCGGGGCGCGGTCAGCGGCAGGGCACCGACCGGGGCCTCGGGGTTGCGCCGGCGGCTGACCAGCGTGCCGGCGGTGCGGGCCGTGCGGCCGAGCAGCGCCGGCAGCGACAGCATGCGACGGGTCTGCGACCAGAGCGCGTAGCCGACCATCTCGGGGTCGGACGGGATGCGCTCGGGCAGGACCTCGGGCGGCCGCGGCGGCGGGGCCTGGGCGCCCTCGGGGGCGAGGTCGAACAGGTGGACGAACAGCTCCGCCCCCGACACCCCGTCGACCGCCGCGTGGTGGATCTTGCCGATCACCGCGATGTTCCCGTCGTGGAGGCCCTCCACCACGTGCATCTCCCACAGCGGCCGGGTGCGGTCGAGGGGCATGCCCACGATCGAACCGACCAGGTCGGCCAGCTGCTCGGGCCCGCCCGGGGCGGGCAGGCCGTGCCGGCGGATGTGGTAGTCGAGGTCGAAGTAGGGATCCTCGACCCACAGCGGGTGGTTGAGCCGCAGCGGCACCTGCACGATCCGCCGCCGGTAGACCGCATCGACCATCAGCCGGCCGGCCACGAACTCCTTGAACTGCGCGAAGTCGTAGGGGGCCGGCATCGTCGAGGGGTCGACGACGGCGACGATCGCCACGTGCAGGTGCATCGCGGGGGTCTCGAACGACAGGAACGCCGAGTCCATCCCAGACAACCGTTCCATCTCCGAAGGATGCCACCTGGGGCGAGCCGATGCTGGAGGCCGGAATTCACCGGCGCCACCAGGGCTCGCGGCGCTAGCGTCGACGACCCCCGTGCCGGCCGACCGGCGGCGCGGGCCGGCGCCCCCGCGGGAGGCAGCGGTGACCCATCCCGAGCTCGAAAGCGAGCAGACCTACATCGACCACGCCTACCAGTGCCTGGCCGCCATGGCGGCCCGGGCCGCCCACACGGCCACCCTCGACGCCGGCGTCCAGGAGGTGGACTCGGCCATCGCCCGGGCCCACCTGGAGCACCGGGTGGCCAGCCTCGACCCCGACATGCCGGCGCTCAGCTTCGGCCGGCTCGACGACGAGCCCGGCGAGACCTGGTACGTCGGCCGCCGCCACGTCGAGGACGCCCGGGGCGACCCGGTGGTGGTCGACTGGCGGGCCGAGGTGGCCACGCCCTTCTACCGGGCCACCGCCGCCGACCCCCAGGGCCTGCGCCGGCGGCGCCGCTTCCTCATGAGCGGGGCCCGCATCGACGACCTGTTCGACGAGGTGTTCGACGACGCCGACAGCGTCGACGCCGCCCACCACGGCGGCATCCCCGATCCGCTGCTGGCCGAGCTGGAGCGGTCCCGCACCGGGGCCATGCGCGACATCGTCGCCACCATCGCCGCCGAGCAGGACGTGGTCATCCGGGCGCCCCTGGCCGACTGCCTGGTGGTCCAGGGCGGGCCGGGCACCGGCAAGACGGCGGTGGGCCTGCACCGGGCCGCCTTCCTGCTCTACGAGCACCGGGCCCGGCTCGACGTCGAGGGCGTGCTGGTCATCGGGCCCAACCCGATCTTCCTGCGCTACATCGCCCAGGTGCTGCCGTCGCTGGGCGAGACCGCCGCCCGCCAGACGACGCTCGCGCGGCTGCTGGCCGGGACCGCGTACCGGGCCACCGGCGTCGACGACGACCGGGCCGCGGCGATCAAGGGCGGCGCCCGGATGGCGGCGGTGATCGCCCGGGCCGCGGCGGCCACGGTCACGCTGCCCGACGAGGAGGTGGCGGCCCGCACCGCCTGGGGGCTGGTGCGCATCCCGGCCGACGACCTGGCGGCCGCCGCGCTCGACGTGGTGGGCCGGGGCGTGCCCCACAACGTGGGCCGGGCCGCCTTCCGCCGCCAGGCCGAGCGGCTGGTGCGCCAGGCGGTGTCCCGGCGCCGGGGCGACGAGCTGGCCACCACCGCCGAGATCGCGGCCGGGCTGCGGGCCGACCGGACGTGGGGCCGGGCGCTCGACCGGGCCTGGCCGGCCCTCACCCCGGCCGGGGTGGTGCGGCGGCTGCTGACCAACCGGGCCGCGCTGGCGGCGGCGGCCGAGGGGATCCTCGACCCCGCCGAGCAGGCCGCGGTGCGGCGCCGGCCCACCCGGCGGGTGGCCGACGAGCCCTGGACGGTCGCCGACCTGGCCCTGCTGGACGAGGCGGAGGCGGTGATCGTGGGGCCGCCCCGCAGCTACGGCCACATCGTGGTGGACGAGGCCCAGGACCTGTCGGCCATGGGCCTGCGGGCCCTGGCCCGCCGCAGCCCGGCGGCGTCGATGACCGTGCTCGGCGACCTGGCCCAGGCCACCGCGCCGGCCGCCCAGACCTCGTGGGACGAGGCCATCGCCCACCTCGGCGCCCCGCCCACCGCCCGCCGGGCCGACCTCGACCTCGGCTACCGGGTGCCGGCGGCGATCATGGACATGGCCAACGGCCTGCTGGCCGAGGCCGCCCCCGACGTGGTGCCGTGCCGCTCGGTGCGGACCGCCGGCCGGGCACCCGCGTTCGTGACGGTTCGGGGCGACGAGGCGCTGGCGGCCGGGGTGGCCCGGGCGGCCGCCGACCTGGCCGGCGACTACGGCTCGCTGGCCGTGATCGTGCCCCCCGAGCTGGCGGGCCCGGTCACGGCCGCCGGGCTGCCCCCGGCGGCCACGCTGCTCGACCCGCCCGACGCCAAGGGCCTGGAGTTCGACGCGGTCGTGGTGGTCGAGCCCGCCCTGGTCGCCGGGGGCACGGCCCGGGGCCTGCGCCTGCTGTACGTGGCCCTCACCCGGGCGGTCCAGGAGCTGGTGGTGGTGCACGCCCGGCCGCTGCCGCCGGCGCTCGTCGCCCCGGTGGCGGCGTGACGGCGGTGAGCGCCGACTGGTGGCTCGACGAGGCCGCCCACGCCGGCCCCGAGCACCTCGACCCCGCCTACGTGGCCGGCTACGACCGCAAGGCGGCCCTCGATGTCGGGCCCGACGTCGCCCTGCTGCGCGACCACGGCCTCGGCCCCGGCTCGGTCGTGGTCGACCTGGGCGCGGGCACCGGCACGTTCGCAGCGGCGGTCGCCCCCTGGTGCGGCCGGGTGGTGGCCGTCGACGTGTCCCCGGCCATGGTGGCGGCCCTGCGGCAGCGCACGGCCGGGCTGGCCAACGTCGAGGTCGTGCAGGCCGGCTTCCTGTCCTACGAGCACCGGGGCGAGCCGGCCGACGCGGTGTTCACCCGCAACGCCCTGCACCAGCTGCCCGACTTCTGGAAGGGCATCGCCCTCGACCGCATCGCCGGCCTGCTGCGCCCCGGCGGGCTGCTGCGGCTGCACGACCTGGTCTGGGACTTCGACCCGGCCGAGGCGGCCGAGCGCATCCCCGCCTGGCTGGCGGGCGCGGTCGACGACCCGGCCGCCGGCTGGACCGCGGCCGAGCTGGCGGAGCACGTGCGCAGCGAGTTCAGCACCTACCGCCGGCTGCTGGAGGCGCTGCTGGACCGGACCGGGTTCGACGTGGTCGACGCCCGCTTCCGGCGGGGCGCCTACGGCGCCTACACCTGCCGGCGCCGGGCCGACTGACGGGCGAGCGAGCGGGCCAGCCGGCCCCCGACGGCGGCGCGCACCTCGGCGGCCATCGCCGCCTCGAACGTGGCCCGGTCGACCGGCCAGGCGGGCGCGCACAGCAGCCGCACCAGCGCGGCATAGCCCTCGCCGTCGGGCGAGAACGCGGCGCCGGCCGGCAGGACCACGACCCCGGCCCAGCCGGCGCCGACCCATCACGGCGGCGTCGAGCGGCGGCGTCGAGCGGCGGCCGCAGCGCCACGATCAGGTCGGCCGCCCGGGCGCCAGCCGCCGCCGCGGCGAGGGGCCCGGGCCCGGTCACGGCGGGGCCGGCGAGGGGACCATGTTCGGCTCGGTGTCGTCGGGCAGGGCCAGGCCCCGCTCGGCCGCCAGCCGGGCGACCTCGGCGGGGAACACGTTGCGCACCAGGTACAGGTCGCGGGCCATGTTGTAGCCGGGGGCCAGCTCCTTGGCGTAGCGCTCGAAGTAGAGGAGCTGTTTGCTCACCAGCACCAGCTCCCGGGCCGCCCGGGCCCCGTACTCCCGCTGGAGCTCGACCTGCTGGCGCACCAGCTCGGCCAGGCTGACCTGGCCGATGGCCAGGTCGAACATGGGGTCGAGCACGGCCTTCAGCCGGGCCGCCACCTCCTCGACCGGCCCCACGTCCTCGCCCAGGATGCCGATGGTCTGCCAGGCCCGGACGATGCGCGTGTAGTCGCCGTCGATCATCACCGTGTACTGGGCGTCCCGCACCGCCTGGCGATGGGCGTCGGGCAGCTCGCCCATGATCCCGAAGTCGAGGAAGGCGGCCCGCCCGTCGTCCAGCACCCAGATGTTGCCGGCGTGCACGTCGCCGTGGAACGGGCCGTGCACCAGCGCCGCCTCCATCCACACCTTCAGGCCCCGCCGCAGCACCAGCTCGCCGGCGACGCCCCGGGCCCGGATCTCGGCGAAGCGATCCATCGGCGTGCCGAAGAACCGCTCCATGCAGATCACCCGGGGGCCGCAGTGGTCCCAGTAGACCTCGGGGGCGGTGATCCAGGCGTTGTCGCCGAAGTCGCCGATGTGGTCCCGGAACCCGGTCTGCCGGTGGGCCTCGAGGGCGAAGTTGAGCTCCTCGTTGGTGACCTGGTGCAGGTCCTCGATCACGCCGGGGGCGTTGAGCAGGTGGCCGGTGCGGGTGCGGTCGACCAGCCGGGCCAGGCGGTACATCATCCGCAGGTCGCGGTTCATGCGGGCGGCGATGGCCGGCCGCTGGATCTTCAGCACCGCCTGCCGCCCGTCCCGCAGCACGCAGGCGTGGACCTGGGCGATCGACGCCGCCGACAGCGGCTCGGGGTCGAACGAGGCGAACAGGTCGGGCGCCGACGCCCCGAGGTCGTCCTCGACGATGGCCAGCGCCTCGGCGGCCGGGAACGGCGGCACGTCGTCGAGCGTCCGCAGGCAGGCGTCGGCCAGCGCCGGCGGGAACGTGCCGGGCGACGAGGCGATCATCTGGCCCAGCTTGACGAAGGTCGGGCCCAGCGCCATGAACCCGTCGACCAGCCCCACGCTGGCCGCCGCGCCCAGGCCCCGGCGGGCGCCCCGGGGGTGGCGCCGGTGGCGCAGCAGGTGGCGACCGACGGCCCGGATCAGGGCGAGCCCCAGCACGAGCCAGATCTCGGCCCCCCGCACCAGCTCGCGGGGCCCGAACCGGGTGAGGCTGGGCGCCACCACCCGCAGCGCCCGGGGCGGCGCCCCGGCGGCGTAGGGGCCGGGGCGCAGGGGGGCGTCGCCGGCGGGGGGATCGGTGGTCACCCGGCCAGCATGGCACCGGCCCCGGCACCGGGTCGCCCGCCAACTAGAACACGTTCTACTCTGGCCCCGTGGACATCGACGACACGCCCGAGGAAGCCGCCTTCCGCGCCGAGGCGCGGGCCTGGCTCGACGCCCACGCCATCCCCCGGGGGCATCCCGACGACTTCTCCCTCGGCATGTGGACCGGGGCCTACGACGAGGACACCTACATCGCCCGCTGCCAGGAGTGGCAGGCGACGCTGTACGACGGCGGCTGGGCCGGCATCACCTGGCCGAAGGAGTACGGCGGCCGGGGCGGCAAGCCCATCGAGAACGTGATCTTCGGCCAGGAGCAGGCCAACTACGGCGTGTCCAACGGCGCGCTGATGATCTCGGTCGGCATGGCCGGGCCCACGCTGCTGGCCCACGGCAGCGACGCCCAGCGCGACGAGCTGCTGCCGCCCCTGCTGCGGGGCGACGAGCTGTGGTGCCAGCTGTTCAGCGAGCCGGGCGCCGGCTCCGACCTGGCCGCGCTGGCCACCCGGGCCGAACGGGACGGCGACGAGTGGGTGGTCAACGGCCAGAAGGTGTGGACGTCGTCGCCCACCCGGGCCCGGTGGGGGATGCTGCTGGCCCGCACCGACCCCGACGTGCCCAAGCACAAGGGCATCTCCTGGTTCGTGCTCGACATGGCCGCGCCCGGCATCGACATCCGGCCGCTGCGCCAGATGACCGGCGAGAGCCACTTCTCCGAGATCTTCCTCGACGACGTGCGCATCCCGGCCGACCGGGTGGTGGGCGCGCCGGGGGAGGGGTGGGGCGTGGCCCAGACGACGCTGACCAGCGAGCGGTCCTCGATCGCCGGCGGGGTGGGCGCCACGCCCCAGGCGCTGGCCGCCTTCGCCCGCCGCTTCGGGGTCAACGACGAGCCGCTCGTGCGCCAGCGGCTGGTCGACGCCCACATCCGCTTCGAGCTGCTGCGCTTCCTCCGCTACCGGTCGCAGACCGCGCTGAGCCAGGGCCGGCGGGCCGGGCCCGAGGCGTCGGTCATGAAGCTGGCCTTCGCCCGCTACATGCAGGCGCTCACCGCCACCGCCGTCGACCTCCAGGGGGCCCACGGCCTGCTCGGCGGCGGCGACGTGGTCGACGACGGCATGTGGCTGCGCCGCTTCCTGCACTCGCCGTCGCTGCGCATCGCCGGGGGCAGCGACCAGGTGCAGGCGAACATCATGGGGGAGCGGGCCCTCGGCCTGCCGTCCGAGCCCCGCAGCGACAAGGACGTCCCGTTCCGCGAGCTGGCCGGCGGGCCCCGGTAACGTCTCGCGCCGATGCCCACCGAGACCCGCCCCGGTCCCGCGCTCTCCCGCAGCCAGGCGGCCCGGCGCGAGCGGGTCATCCGCGCCGCCCAGGAGCTCGGCAGCGAGGGCGGCTACGACGCCGTGCAGATGCGCGACGTGGCGTCCCGGGCCGAGGTGGCGCTGGGCACGATCTACCGCTACTTCCCGTCCAAGGACGCCCTGCTGCTGGCTGTCATGGTCCAGTGGCTGCGCGACCTGGAGGAGCGGGTGGGGCGCAAGCCGCCGGCGGGGGACGGCACCGTCGAGCGCATCATGGACGTCCTGCGCCGGGCCCTGCGCACGATGGACCGCCAGCCCCGGCTGACCGCGGCGGTGATCGGCGCCATGACCGCCGGCGACCCGGCCAGCGTGACCGCCATCGGCGAGGCCAGCGCCACCATGGCCCGGGTCCTGGTGACGGCGTTCCCCGACGACGTCGACCCGCAGCTCGAGGCCGGGGCGGCCAAGGTGCTGGGCCACGTGTGGTGGTCGGCCACGATCTCCTGGGCCAACGGCATGGGCGACATCGACTGGGTGGCCGACGAGCTGCGGGCCGCGGCCGAGCTGGTGGCCGACCGCTTCGACTGAGCCTGTCGACCGGCGCGGGCTGACCCGAGGGTCAAGCCGATGACCACGACTTTCTGACGCCTGGTCAGGCCGATACGCTGCGCCCGTTCGTCAGTTCGTCCATGCACATCCATGAGGGGAAGACGCGATGCGCGCAGCCGTGCTCCGCAACACCGGTGACGACAAGGTCGAGATCCGCGACGACATCGAGCTCGGTCCGGTCGGCGCCGGCGAGGTCAAGGTCAAGATCCACGCCACGGGCGTGTGCCACTCCGACGTGTCGGGCATGAACGGCACCATCCCCCAGCCGGCCCCGTTCGTCCCCGGCCACGAGGGCGCGGGCGTCGTGTCGGAGGTGGGGGAGGGCGTCACCGGGGTGGCCGAGGGCGACCACGTGATCGTGGCCTGGAGCGCCCCCTGTGGCGAGTGCAAGTTCTGCGTCGACCGCAAGCAGCCCAACCTGTGCGTGAACATCCAGTTCGGCAGCATGGGCAAGATCCACTTCAGCCAGGACGGCAACCCGGTGTTCGGCTTCGCCGGCTGCGGCACCTGGGCCGAGGAGCTCATCCTGCCGTCCCAGGGCGTCGTCAAGATCGACCCCGAGACCCCGCACGAGATCGCGTCGCTGGTGGGCTGCGGCGTCATGACCGGTGTGGGCGCCGCGCTCAACACCGCCAAGGTCACCCCCGGCTCGTCGGTGGTCGTGTTCGGCTGCGGCGGCGTCGGCATCTCCGCCATCCAGGGCGCCAAGGTGGCCGGGGCCTCCGAGATCGTGGCCGTCGACCTGGTCGACTCCAAGCTGGAGGACGCCCAGCGCTTCGGGGCCACCCACGCGGTCAAGCCCGACGACCTCGAGTCGGCCAAGCAGTCGATCACCGGGGGCGACGGCTTCGACTTCGCCTTCGAGGCCATCGGCCTGCCCGTCACCATGCGGTCGGCCTACGACAACACCCGCCGGGGTGGCACCACCACGGTCATCGGCGTGGGCGGCATGGACCAGCAGCTCAGCTTCAACGCCTTCGAGCTGTTCTTCGACGAGAAGACCCTGCAGGGCTCCTATTACGGCTCGGCCGACGTGCGCTCCGACTTCTCCCGGATGCTCAACCTGTGGAAGCACGGGCGGCTCGACCTCGAGGGCATGATCACCCGCCGCATCGGCATCGACGACGTCAACGAGGCGATCGCCGACCTGCGGGCCGGCACGGTCATCCGGTCGGTCATCACCTTCTGACCACCGGTCGTTCACCGGAGGGACCCGCCGCGCGCGGGTCCCTCCGTCGCGTACGGGGTATTTCGGGATGTCACGCGACACGTAGGCCGCGTGTTAGGTTTCCTGCCAGGCGAAGCGGGCGGGGAAGTTCGCGACGCTGGGGCAGGCATTGAGCCGCGGGCGAATCTGGTCGCTGCGTCCGCGGGGAGCCATAGCGAAACCGGGCCCGAGACAACGACGTCGAACGGTGCTCGCGCCGTTCCCCGAAGCATGGGGAGAGACATGACCATTGCCCATCGCGCTGCCACGCGACGACGCGCGGCCGCGCTCGCCGCCTCGCTCGCCCTCGCCGCGGGCATGGTCGGCACGCTCGCCGCGCCGGTGGCCGCGGAGGAGCCGACCACGGCGCACTTCGTCGACCACTCGCCGGTCAACTGGGACCTGTACGGCCAGTTCCCCGGCCACAACCCGGGTCCGCAGCACCAGGCCGGCCTGAACATCCTCGACATCGCAGGCGAGGACGCCGACGGCCTGGCCTATTGCGTCGACCCGTCGTCCCCGATCAACGGCGCCGCCCAGGGCGGCTACGACCTCGACGAGGCCAACTGGGACACGTCGGGCGTCAACAACGCCGACATCGTCACGGCCATCCTGACCAACTACTTCCCGATCGCCGAGGGCCCCGAGGGCTACACCCTCACCGGCAGCGACGCGGAGAAGGCCGGCGCCGTCCAGGCCGCCATCTGGCACTTCATCGGCGGCTTCGAGCTGTTCGACCACGACCCGACGGGCAACGTGAAGAACCTCGACACCGCCTTCGCCGACTACAACGTCATCCTCAAGGCGGTGGCCGACGGCGTGCTGGAGACGCCGGCCAAGCTGACGCTGACGGTCGACCAGCCCGACCACGACGACGCGGCCGTGCCCAACACGCTGGTCGGGCCGTTCGTCGTGCACACCACGGCCGCCTCGGTCGATCTGCTGCCCGACGACGGCCTGGTCGTGTCCCACGAGGACGGCACGCCGTTCACCGGACCCGCCCACGACGGCGACGAGCTGTGGCTGACGTCGGCCTCCGACGGGAAGCTGTCGCTCACCATCAAGGCCCAGGGCCTCGAGTCCGGCGTCCGGTTCTTCACGAACGACACCCTCCAGGACTTCTCCTTCGCCGTCGTGACGCCGGCGGAGAAGGAGGTCAAGGTCGAGGTCGAGTTCACGACGCCGCCGCAGACCACGACGCCGTCCACGGCGCCGCCCACCACGGCGCCCGCGACGACCGTGCCCGTGACGCCCGAGACCTCGGTCGTCACCACGGTGCCCGACGCCACCACCGTGCCGGTGACGCCCTCGCAGGGCGGCCTGCCGGTGACCGGCGCCCAGTCGGCCCTGCTGGCCGGCATCGCCCTGGTGCTCATCGGGGTGGGTGTCACGTTCGGCATCATCAGCCGCCGGCGCCGCGGCGAGGCCTGACGCCCCACCGCCGCCAGGCGTAACGCGTTCCCGAGGGGGCCCCGACGGGGCCCCCTCGGCGCGTCCGGGGACCGGTAGGCGGTAACCGGTTCTCGTCCCTGTGCTGGTCGGGGGCCGCCCGGAAGGCCAGGTTTCCCGCCCCTCCGGCCGTCTGCTAAACCCTCAGAACTAGAACCTGTTTCACTTCGGAGGGGGCATGCCGGACGCGAAGATCCTCTCGGCGCCGCTGGTGCTCGAGTACCCGTTCAGCCGGACGGTCGGCCCGGTGCAGGGCGCCTTCCTGACCGGGCTGCGCGAGGGCGTCGTGCTCGGCGTCCGGGGCGTCGACGGCCGGGTGCTGTGCCCGCCGGTCGAGTACGACCCGGTCACCTCCGACGAGCTGAGCGAGCTGGTCGAGCTGGGCGAGGAGGGGACGGTCACCACCTGGGCCTGGGAGCCCGCGCCCCGGCCGAGCCAGCCGCTCGACCACCCCTTCGCCTGGGCGCTGGTCCGCCTGGACGGGGCCGACACCGGCCTGCTCCACGCCCTCGACGCCGGCTCGCCCGACCGGGTCCGCACCGGCATGCGGGTCCGCATCCGCTGGGCCGCCGAGCGCGAGGGCGCCATCGCCGACATCGCCTGCTTCGAGCCCGCGGAGGACGCATGACCGACATCACGCTCCCGGCGGCCCTGCGGGACGTCGAACCGGTGCGCAGCATCCGCACCCCGGCCCGGCTCGACTACACGTTCACCGCCGGCGCCGCCACCTCCCGCTTCCTGCGGGGCATCGCCGAGCGCAAGATCCTGGGCGAGCGCTGCGGCACCTGCGGCAAGGTCATCCTCCCGCCCCGGGGCTCGTGCCCGATCGACGGCGTGCCCACCACCGAGCAGGTCGAGCTGCCCGACCACGGCATCGTCACCACGTACTGCGTGGTCAACGTCAAGTTCTCCGGCTCGGCCATGGAGCTGCCCTACGTGTGTGCCACCGTCCTGCCCGACGGAGCCGACATGGGGCTGTTCGGGATGATCCAGGAGATCCCCTTCGACCAGATCCGCATGGGCATGCGGGTCGAGGCCGTGTGGGTGCCCGACGACGAGCTGACCACCGACCTGGCGTCGATCAGGTGGTGGCGGCCGACCGGCGAGCCCGACGCCGCCTACGAGAGCTACCGGGAGCACGTGTGATGAGGGACGTCGCGGTCGTCGCCTTCGCCCAATCGCACCACGTGCGGCGGGAGCAGGGGCGCAACGAGGTCGAGATGCTGATGCCGGTGCTCCACGAGGTGAAAACCGCCGCCGGCCTCGACCAGCGCCAGATCGACTTCACCTGCTCGGGCAGCACCGACTACCTGGCCGGCAGCGCCTTCAGCTTCGTCCAGACCCTCGACGGGGTGGGCGCCTCGCCGCCCATCAGCGAGAGCCATGT
>DATFRN010000048.1:0-15965 GCA_035263165.1 Acidimicrobiales bacterium
TGCCAGGTGTCGTAGACCTCGGGGTGGGCGGCGGCGAAGGACTCGGCCCGGTCGGGGTCGGCCAGCCGCAGCGAGATGTCGTACGCACCGCCGTCGAGGGCCGAGCCGAGCCGGGCGGCGGTGGCCGCGCTGATCCACACCCGGGCCGGCTGATCGGTCGGGTACGGGCCGACGTCGACCGTCAACGCCGCGCCCCGTACCGGCACGCGCTGCCCGGCGATGGTGATGGTGTCGCCCGGTCGGAGGCCGGCTGCGGTGGCGAACCCGTCTTCCAGCACCACGCCGTCCCGACGGTCCAACCAGCGCCCGGCGGTCACCAACGGCTGGTCGACCGCCGCCGAACCGGTGTCGCGGACCTGCACCCTGAGGCGCAGCGGCGTGCCGTCGAGCTCGGCGTCGACCTGCGCGCTCAGCCACGGGCCACCGACGGCGATCACCCCCGGCGCGTCGCCGAGGCGGGCCACCTCGGCACGCGCGCGCTCGCGTTGGGCGGGCGACATGTCCGCGATCTCCGCCCCCGCGGCGACGTGTAAGCCATTCGTGGCTTGCGAGACCCGCTCCCAGGAGCGGCCGCTGACGTCGACGAGCGCCGACGCCAGCGTGATGGTGGTGGTAGCCACGCTCAGGCCGAGCAGCAACAGCAGCGCCTGCCCGGGCCGGTGGCGCACGTTCCGCCATGCCAGCCCGACCACCAGACGACCGGCCGCCATCTAGGCCTCCCACCCGTCCGGCTGGGGGAGCATCTAGGCCTCCCACCCGGCCAGCTGGGCGAGCAGGGTCTGCCGCGGCAGGCCGCCGTCGAGGCGGGTGTCCTCGACGATCGTGCCGTCGCGCATGGTGAGCAGCCGCTCTGCGGTGGCCGCCACCCGTGCGTCGTGGGTGACCAGCACCAGGGTCTGCTGGGTGTCGCGCAGCTCGGCGAACAGGCGAAGGATCTCGCCGGTCGCCTGGCTGTCCAGGTTGCCGGTCGGTTCGTCGGCCAGCACGAGCAGGGGCTCGTTGACCAACGCCCGGGCCAGCGCCACCCGCTGGCGCTCGCCTCCGGAGAGCCGGTCGGGAAGGTGTCCGGCCCGGTCGACCATGCCCAGGCGGTCGAGCAGCTCCGTCGCGCGTCGCCGCGCCGCCCGCCGGGGCGTCCCGACCAGCAGCGCCGGGAGCTCGACGTTCTCGACGGCGGTGAGCTGGTCGACGAGGTGGAAGGCCTGGAACACGAAGCCGATCGTGCGACGCCGCAACCTGGCCCACGACGCCTCGGACAACCCCTCGACCCGCCGATCGCCCACGATCAGGGTGCCGGCGTCGGGTCGTTCCAGACCGCCCAGCAGGTGCAGCAGGGTGGACTTGCCGCAACCGCTCGGTCCCATGATCGACACGGCCTCGCCCCGCTCGACGACCAGGTCGACTCCGTCGACGGCGCGCACCGGCTCGCCATCGCCCCGGAAGTGGCGCCGCAGCCCGTCTGCCCGCACGACCGCGCTCATCGCGTCCTCCCTGTCCACCGCGTCTCGCAGGCCTCGAGCCAGCGGATGTCGGCCTGCAACCGCAGCGCCGAGCCCTCCAACAGCAGCACGCCGTCGCCCTCGGCGGGCTGGGACTCGGCGAGCCGCTGGACCTCCCGCAGCCGCCGCATCAGCTCGCGGCGCTGGGCATCGATCAGCGCCACCGGGTCGGCCAGCCCCGTCCCGGCGGCCGCCACCAGCTTGAGGTGGAACTCGACCGGCGCCACCTTCGGCCAGGAGGAGTCCAGCAGCCACGCGGTCACCGCCTCCCGGCCGGCGGCGGTGACCTCGTACACCTTCTTGTCGGGTGCGGCGCTCTGCGCGACCTGCACCCCCTGGACCAGTCCCGCCCGTTCCAGGCGCGACAGCGTCACGTACACCTGACCCGAGTTGAGCACCTCGCCCACCGGGCCCAACGCGGACGCCAGCCGCTGCCGCAGCTCGTAGCCGTGCGCCGGCTCCTTGGCCAGCAACGCCAGGATCGCCTCTCGCATCGGTGCCCCCGATCTCTCTAGATAACCGTAACCTACAACGGTTGGCTAGAGAGGGCAACCAGGTACGGCGAGTGCGAACCCGACCCGGCGGTCAGTTGAAGCCGGGGAAGAAGGTCAGGTCGTCGAGCCCGAAGTAGTCCCAGGTGGACGGGTCGCCGTCGTTGGCGTTCATCTCGAGGCGGTCGATGCTCTCGAAGCGCTGCCCGTCGTTGGGGTCGTCGAAGCCCACCCAGGTGGGCCCGTTCCTGTCGACCGAGAACACCTGCTGGCCGACCAGCGCCCCGTCGTCATAGGCCTTGACCGTGATGGTCAGGTGGTCCCGCTGGGCGGCGGAGAACCAGGCGCCGACGAGGGACATGTCACCCTGGATCTGTGCGGGCGACCCGGCCGGCGACGGGTAGCCGTCCACCTCGAACGTCGATGCCTCGGCGATGAAGGCGAGGTTCGACTCCGACTTCACGGCGTACCCCCACACGCCGTTGGGGTTGTAGATGCCCACCTCGTCCCACGCGAGCCCGCCGTAGCCGGCGGGGATCGGCTGCTCCGCGCCGTCGGCCAGCGTCGTCTCGTCGAAGGTGAGCACGGTCGGGAGCAACGTGACGTCGGTGTAGCTCGACCAGTTCGCCCCCGGGAACCCGCTGCCCTCGCCCCACGCCGAGTCGGTCGCGCCCGTGGGCATGATGACGTCGGCGTGGAGGGCGATGTAGATCGGTTGCCCGGGGACATAGCCGGGGATGCCCGACAGCGGCACGAAGACCTCGGCCTCGTTCGTGCAGGGGGTGTACTCCCGGGCGACCGGGAACCGGCCGGGGATGGCGTTGCCCTTCTTGGTCTGCGGGATCGACTGCGGTGATCCGGCCACGGCCGCCTGCAGGCCGGTGATGCACGCCCCGTCCGTGCGGGTCAGCAGCCGGACCCGCGTGCCGTCGGTCTGGACGGTGATGTCGCCGACATCGGTCGACTGCCCGACCAGCAGGTTGATCGGCGCCGTCGTCGCCCCACTCGGCTCGGCGGTCACGAGGGCGAAGGCGGCCAACCCAAGCAGTGCGACCAGAGACACCACCCGCCTTGACATGCCATCAGATTTAGGGGGTTGACTGAAGCGTCCCTAAACCAATCCTGACGATTGGCTGAAAGTTCGCGTCGAGCGACGCCCCCTGCGCACATCTCATGACAGCTCGACTGCGTGGAGGTGAGGGGATCCGGTGGTTGTCCTGGTCAGGGCCAGCGACGATAGCCATCGCGATAACAACGGGCTTCCTGGCCCTTCTGGTCCGTCGGCTCGCCCAGGTGTTCGTCCGCGTCCGGTCATCGTGATCGCCGAGGCCGGGCGGCCCGGACAGTCCAGGGTAAGCCAACGGCATTCAAGTCTCGTGGGTACATGCTCGATGGGGACACCACCGCCGGCACCGTGCTAGCCAACACGGGCTCCAACGACGATGTCGCCCTCGGTCTCAATGCTGATGCGCCGGATCTGCAGGTCACTTCTCACGATCAAACCCTGCCCGTCGCGCTTGACGACGCGGAGGTGGCATCCTGATCGAGTCGCCAGCTCATTCGCGTCGTGCAAGGAGAGCCCAACCAGCTGGCGGGCAACAGCTTGAGTGCGCTCCCATACCGCGTGGAAGTGCTCGGTCAGCTCTGGGATCCGAGCGTCATCCGTCACGTCATGATGATCCCTTGCCGGCCGAGTCGGGGCGAGCCGTTTCAGGTCTGTGCCGGGCCGACCCGTGCTTGCAAAGCACCCCGGCAAGTCCGTGGGAGTGCGTCGAAGTCAGCCGAGGCAGGTCAGTCGGGGTCGGCCGGCCGCTGATGTACGGGTGAGTTCCTGGCGAACTAGGTCTCGTTGGCTCCCCTGTGGGCTCCCCGTGCTCGGGAGTCCTGCGTGTAGCGCTCGCAGCGGCTGGTGAGTGGCAGCTGCGAGCGTTGACCATCGAACTGCACCATCGACGTGTTGAGTCCGCTCGAAAAGCGTTCCGAGCGGCGAAGATGGGCTGCATGGCTGGCGTGCTGATCGGCGGGCTGCTGTCTGGGCTGTTCGTACTAGTGGGGATAGGCGTCACCGCATCGAACGAGCATCGGCGGTGGCTCCGGGACCAGCGCTACACGACTTGGCGCGAACTTCTAGCTCTGTCGGATGAGGTGATGCTGCTCCCATTGCCGAGTGATGAGGATGACGGTCCAGAAGAAACGCTGGACCGTCCAGAAGCAACTCTGGATCGTTTGGAAGACGTGCAGCGGCGTCTGGAGGACGTAGAGCGGCGTCAAGCAGCGGCGCAACGCAGTCTAGATGCATCGAGGGACCGTGAAAGATTGATGGTTGCCCTCCATGGGCTGCTCCCTCCCTTGGCGCTTGTCGGCCCACCGTCGATCACCAGGAAGGCGACCGAGTTGATCAAGGCTCTGCGGGCATGCCTTGCCAACGACCTGTCGCGTAGCGAGATGGACGCCCTCGTCTTGGCCGCGGGCATCGCATATGTAGCGTTCGGGTGCGAGGCGTCGGTGTACCTGTGGCACCCGCGGTTACGTGAGCCAAGAAAGCCCGCATTCTTCAGTGCCACGGCCGAGGACGGCGCCGGAGGCGCCGCCCGCAGGCCCGGCGAAGCCGGCGCTACTTGATCCTTCAACCCCAGAGAGCCAGATTCGGCAACGCGCCGATTTGGTCACAGCCGACGTGGTCAGACCCGACATGGTCAGCGATCGCCTGGCCGAGGCCGCCGACTGCGCCGGGCCCGGCCACTGGGAGGGCGACCTCATCTTTGGCAATACCAGCAAGTCCGCGGCCGACATCCTGGTCGAACGCACCCGCTATGTGGTGTTGCGGCACCTGGCCACGGGTTCGGCATGAGACTCACCACAACGTGGAGTCCAGCGCGCCCTTGAAGATCGCCTCTCAGGAGCCAGGCGTTGGAGGACATCGCCCGGTTCGTCGGTCACGCCCGGCCGGCCACGACCGCCGGCTACGTGAAGCGACTCGGGCGCAGGCCCCACGCGGTGGCCCAGCGGGCGGCGGCGATCCTCGACGGCGACCAGGGCGACGAGGACGGCGAGGACGATCCCAACATCTCCGGTGGGGTTCGGAATCACCCCCGGGAGATCGGTAGCGACCGTGGTAGCTACCGCTCTGGACCGCCGGATGAGGCCCTACCCCACCCCTGGACCGTAGGCCCTGGTCAGGGGACTCTCCCGAACGGCCCTACGCCATCCGGTACCGTGAAGTGGAGGTGATGGGATTCGAACCCACGGCCTCTTCGATGCGACCGAAGCGCTCTAGCCAGCTGAGCTACACCCCCGTACGGGACTGCTCATCGTAGCGGAACCCGGCGGGGACCCACGATCCGCCCCTAGCGGCCCGGGGCGGGCCAGCCCACCGGGGCGAGCGGGGGTGGGGCCGCCGGAACCGGGACGGTGCCCGGGGGCGCCGGGAACGGGTCGGGCGAGCCGGGCGAGCCGGACGGCAGCGGCCCGAACAGGCCGCCCACCGGGCCCTCCTCGGCCTCGAGGGCGGCGTCGGCCAGCAGCGCCGGCGGCAGCTCGACCACGGCCACCACCCCCCGGCCCCCCTCGGCCGGCGCCAGGCGCACCCGGATGCCGTGCCGGGCCGCCAGGTTGCCGGCCACGTAGTGGCCCAGGTACTTCGACGGCGACACGGTGAAGCTCTCCGCCCCCGCCAGCCGCCGGTTGGCCTCGTCCATCGGCCCCGGCCCCATCCCGTCGCCGGCGTCGATCACCGCCAGCACGTACCCGCCGTCGGGCCGGCGCCGCCCCCGGATCTCCACCCCCTGGTCGGGCGGGGAGAACACGAGCGCGTTCTCGACCAGCTCGGCCAGCAGGTGGGCCAGGTCGGCGGTGGCCGACCCCACGATCGTGGCCGGCTCCATGCCCCGCACCAGCGCCCGCTGGTAGTCCTCGACCTCGCTCAGCGACGCCCGCACCACGTCGGTCACGCTCACCGGCGTCGCCCACCTCCGGGACGGCTCGGTGCCCGCCAGCACCAGCAGCGACTCCGCGTTGCGCCGCATGCGGGTGGCCAGGTGGTCGAGGCGGAACAGGTTGGCCAGGGCGTCGGGGTCGGTCTCGCGGTGCTCGAACTCGGTGATGTAGTCGAGCTGCCGGCCCAGCAGGTTCTGGTTGCGCCGCCCCAGGTTGACGAAGCTGTCGGCGATGTTGCGCCGCAGCACGGCCTGCTCCAGCGCCAGGTCGAGCGCGGTCGACTGCACCCGGTTGAGCGCGTCGGCCACCTCGACGACCTCGTCCCGCGTCCGCACGGTCACCGGCTGGACCCGCGGCAGCGCCACGTCCTCGCCCAGCGGGGTCCGCAGCACCTCGTCGACGGCCGCCGGCAGCCGCCGCTCGGCCAGCTGGCGGGCCTGGCGGGTCAGCGACCGCAGCGGCCGCGTGATCGACCGCGACACCAGCCACGTGAGCACCAGCGCCAGCACCAGCGTGGACCCGGCGATCCACAGGAACGTGCGCTCCCGGCCGCGGGCGTCGCCGACCAGCCGGTCGGACGTGGCCGTGAGCTGGTCGGTCACCGCCATGCGGAACGTGACCAGCCCGCCGGCGTCCTTGGTGCTGACCGGCCAGAGCAGGTCGGCCAGCTCGATCGGCTCGCCGGTCAGCGACCGGTCGACCAGGGCGGTGAAGCGGTCGACGAACCTGCGGGGGAAGTGCCGGGCCACGATCCGGTCGTAGGGCGGCCGGGCCCGGTCGAAGGCGGCGAGGTTGGCCCCCCACGCCCGCTTGCGGGCGACGATGCTACGGATCTCGGGCAGCTGATCTGCCCCGCCGCGCACGGCGTTGACCACGATCTCGGCCCGGGCCGAGTCGACCAGCAGCTCGATCTGGCGGCTCGACCGGTTGACCAGCTCGGTGCCCTCCCGCAGCTCGGGGTCATGGATGGACAGCACGACCTGGTCGGTGGCGTCGAAGAACGGCCGGATGATCGTCGTGTAGCGGGCGTAGACCTTGTCGGCGTAGGTGTTGTTCTCGGTCTTGCCGTGGTCGGGCCGGGACCGGTCGGCGTCGATGTCGGCCCGCAGCCTGCCCAGGCCGTCCAGCCCCGCCAGGGCCTCCCGGTAGAACGCCGTGGCCCCCGGCCCCAACCGGTCGAGCTCGCGCTTGAACCGGGTGATGCCGGCATCGGTCTGGGCCCGGGTCTTCTCGTAGCTCTTGATCGGCACCGGCACCAGGTCCTCGGCGCCGGTGAGCTCGAGCGCCGGCCAGCTGCGCTCGTTCTGGAGGTAGGTGATCAGCCCCGCCGGACCCACCGCGGCGCGGGCCAGGTCGGCCTGCGTGCGCACCCGGTCGACCTCGTGGGCCGCCCGCACCAGCTCGACGGCGGACATGGCGACCAGGCCCAGCAGCGGCACGGCGAGCGCGGCGGCAAGCTTCATCCGGATCGGTATGCGACGCACGGGTGACCCTTCGGACGGCGACGAGGTGGCCCCGCGATCGACCCGCCCGGCCGCGGCGGCTGGCCGGCTCGATCCCCAGTCCCCCCACTATCGCGCGCGGGCGCGACTACTCGGTGTCGCCGCCGTTGCGCTCCGTAGCGGACGAGCCCTCGATCGCCCGCTGGAGCCGGGTCTGGAGGACGGTCGTCGTCACGTCGCCCCGGCTGCGCTCCAGCACCGCCCGCAGCGCGTCGAGCGTGCGCCGCAGCCCGCCGGTCAGGGCGTCGGGGTAGTCGACCGCCACCAGGGCGTCGTACACGTCGTCCATCGCCCGCAGCAGCTCCTGGCCCCGGGCCAGGTCGCCCTCCCGCAGCCGGTCGAGCAGGTGCCGCCGCAGCTCGCTGGCCGCCTCGGCCAGGCCCCGCATCCACGCCGTCGGCGACACGGCCAGCCCGTCCGGCGCCGGCCCCGGCCCCGGTACCGGCGCCCCCGCCACCAGGGCGGCGACGCAGCGGGCCTCGACGTACTCCTTCTCGGCGTCGTGCAGGAACCCGGCGTGGCCGACGGCGGGGAACGGCGCCAGCACGCGCTGCGCCTCCCGCACCGCCGCCTCGGAGTCGCCGGCCAGGGCCGCGGCGGCGGCCGCGTCGAGCCGGTGGACCGCCCGGATGCTCGACCCCGCGGCCCGGATCGCCCGCCGGCAGGCGGGCAGCGCCTGCTCGCGGGCGGCGTTGGCCTCGTCGAGGTCGCGCTCGATGGCGGCGACGATCGTGCGGACCTGGCGGTGGCGGTCGCCGGCGGCGGGGTCGGACATCGGGCGGGGGATAAGGGCGTAGGGGCGTCGGGGCCGATCGGAGGCGGGCAGCGCCGGTCGGCGGCTAGCGGGCGGCGCCGCTGCCGATGATCACGACCGCCGGCCGCGGCGCCCGGATCGGCGACAGGTAGCGGACCTTGCGGGCCCGCTCGGCCTCGAGCCGGCCCCGGCGGACCAGCAGGCCCACGTAGGCGACAAGCAGCGTCACCGCCACCGCCTCGGCGATCAGCCAGGGCCGGCCCAGCAGGACCGCGGGGGCGACGCCGGCGGCGGTGAGCAGGACCAGCTCGGCCAGGACCCGGCGGCGGCGCCGGTAGGCGAGCGCCCGGCGCTGGCGGGCGGCCACGGTCGGCGCGCTGGCCGACCGGTCGCCGGGCCCGGCGGCGGGGGACCGCACCGCGGCCCCGATCACCGCGGGAGCCACGGCCGGGGCGGGACCGGCGGCGTCGGCGGCCCCGGACCCCGGCCGGCGCTGAAGATCGAACGCTTGCACCTGGGCGCCCTCACTGAGGAAGTCGTCGTCGTCCTCGTCGTACGCCCGGTAGGCGTCGAGTCCGTAGTTGGGCGTCGCCCGCTGCAGCGACCACAGCTGGCTGCGGAACGACATCATCGAGGCGATGGGCCGGGCCTCCCGCCGGCCCTGCAGCCACGGGGGGACCAGCACCGCTGCCCAGATCACCCCGAGGAGCAAGAACACGACCACGGCATCACTCTCCAACCACTCGCCTGCGACCGTAAACCTCACGGGCCGGGTCGTGGTGGATGCCGTCTGACCTGGGGCGACGCGCGCCAGCCCGGTCGCTCGCGCCGCTCGGGGCGGCGGTGGGGCCTAGAGGCCGAGCTCGGCGTCGAGGCCGTCGGTGCGCCGGTAGGTGCCGCTGCGCCCGCCGGTCTTCTCCCACAGGGTGACCTCGCCGATCACCATGCTGCGGTCGGACGACTTGCACATGTCGTAGATGGTCAGGCAGGCCACCGTGCAGGCGGTGAGCGCCTCCATCTCGACGCCGGTGCGGTCCACGGTCTCGACGTGGGCCTCGACCTCGATGTAGTCGTCCTCGATGCGGAAGTTGACCAGCACCGACCCCACGAGGAGGGGGTGGCACAGCGGGATCAGCTCGGGCGTGCGCTTGGCGGCCTGGATGCCGGCCACGCGGGCCACGGCCAGCACGTCGCCCTTGTTGATCGCCCCCCGGGCCACCAGCGAGGTGGTCTCGGGCTTCATGTGGACCCGCCCCCGCGCCACCGCCCGGCGGTGGGTCGGCTCCTTGGGCGTCACGTCCACCATGCGGGCCCGGCCGAGGGGGTCGATGTGCGTCAGTCCGCGGTCAGGCATGACCCCACATTAGCCACCCTGATCAGCCCCCGATCTGGCTCATGCTCCGCCGGGGGCGGACGAAGGTGACCTGGCCGATCATGTGGCCGGCCCATTTGCCGGCGACGCAGCGGGCGACCGCCGCGGCCACGTCGTCGTCGCCCGCATCCGGGTCCCGGACCAGGGCCCGCAGGTCGACCTCGTCGACCGAGAACAGGCACGAGCGCAGCTCGCCCTCGGCCGTGAGCCGGACCCGGTCGCAGCTGCCGCAGAACGGCCGGGTGACCGACGGGATGACCCCGACCTCGCCCCGGCCGTCCCGGTAGGCGAAGCGCTCGGCCGGCTCGTGGCCGCGCTGGATGGGGTCGAGGGGGTGGACGGCGTCGATGGCGGCGACGATCTCGGCCTGGCTGACCACGGCGCTGGAGTCCCAGCGCTGGTCGGCGTCGAGCGGCATCCACTCGATGAACCGCACGGTGACGCCCTGTTCCCGCCCGAAGGCGGCCAGGTCGACCACCTCGTCGTCGTTGACGCCCCGCATGACGACGGCGTTGACCTTGACCGGGTCGAGGCCGGCCTCCTGGGCGGCGGCGATGCCGTCGAGCACCCGGTCGAGCTGGTCACGTCGGGTGAGCTCGACGAAGCGGTCCCGGCGCAGGGTGTCGAGCGAGACGTTGACCCGCCGGAGCCCGGCGGCCACCAGGTCGGCGGCGTGGTTGCGGAGCGTGGCGCCGTTGGTGGTCAGCGCCAGCTCGACCGGCCGGCCGTCGCCGGTGCGCAGGGCGGCCAGCCGCTCGACGAGCGCCGGCAGGTGGGCCCGGAGGGTCGGCTCGCCGCCGGTCAGCCGCACGCTGTCGACGTTGAACCGCTCGGCGCAGACCCGGGTGATGCGCTCGATCTCCTCGAACGTGAGCAGCTCGGAGCGGGGCAGCCACTGCATCCCCTCCTCGGGCATGCAGTAGGTGCAGCGGAAGTTGCAGCGGTCGGTGACCGAGATGCGCAGGTCGCGGTGGACGCGTCCGTAGCTGTCGACGAGGGGCTCGGTCATCACCCTCCAGGCTAGGAGGCTGCGGCCGGGTCCGCCGACGGTGTAGTGGCGGGCTCACTCAGGATCATCACCTCGACCGGGTCGCCCGCGGCCGCACCCTCGCCGTCGGGCAGGACGACCAGGCCGTCGGCCCGGGCCATCGCCCCCATCTGGTGCGACCCCTGCCCGCCGGAGGACCGCACCGCCAGCGTCCCGCCCGGCCCGGCCTCGACGACGACCCGCACCAGGTGGGTGCGGCCGTCGCGGCGGCGGGGCAGCGGCTCGGCGGCGACCGCCGCCAGGCGGGGCAGGTGGAGGCGGCCGTCGGGGTGGCCGGCCAGGCGGCGCAGGCCGGGGCGGGCGAACAGGGCGAAGCTGACCAGCGACGACACGGGGTTGCCGGGCAGGCCGAACACCGGAACCGGGCGGCCGTCCTCGCTCGTGACGACGCCGAACGCCAGCGGCTTGGCCGGGCGGATGGCGACCTGCATCCAGCGCATGTCGCCCATGCGGTCGAGGACGACCCGCACGAGGTCGATGTCGCCCATCGAGACGCCGCCGCTCGACAGGACCGCGTCGCAGCCGGCGACGCCGCCGGCCAGGACGTCGGCGATGGCGGCCTCGTCGTCGGGCGCCCGGCCGAGGTCGACGGGGGTGAAGCCGGCCTCGGCCACCAGGGCGAGCAGGGTGGGCCGGTTGCTGTCCCGGATCTGGCCGGGGCGGAGGGCCGCGGTCTCGGCCACCAGCTCGTCGCCGGTGGAGACGACGCCGACCCGGGGCCGGGGATGGGCCTCGACCTCGGCGACGCCCAGGCTGGCGAGCACGCCCCGTCTGGCGGGCGTGATCTGCTCGCCGGCGGCGAGGACCCGCTCGCCCGGCTCGAGGTCCTCGCCGGGGGCCCGGAGATGGGTGCCGGGGTCGACCGCCCGGCTGATGCGCACCTGGCTGCCGCCGTCGAGCCGCTCGGTCAGCTCGACCATCACGATGGCGTCGGCGCCGTCGGGCAGGGGGGCGCCGGTGAAGATGCGCATGGCCTCGCCCGGGCCGAGGGCCCGGTCGGCGGGGTGGCCGGCGGCGACCTCGGCCACGACGGGGAGGGTCACGGGGGCGCCGGCGACGTCGGCGGCGTGGACCGCGTAGCCGTCCATGGCGCTGTTGGCGAACGGGGGGACGGCCTCCGCCGCCACCACGTCGGCGGCCAGCACCAGCCCGACGGCGTCGCCGGCCGGCACCCTCGTCGCGGCGAGGGGGCGGCACCCGGCCAGCACGTGGGCGAGGGCCTGGTCGAGGGGGGTCACCGGGCCACCCTAGGGCCGGCGGGGCCGGGGCCGGGGGCTCACACGATGCCGCGCCGGCGCACGATGTCGGCCAGGAAGGCGCCGAACTCGGGGCCGAGGTCGGGCCGGTCGAGGGCGAGCTCGACGGTGGCCCGGAGGTAGTCGAGCTTCTTGCCGATGTCGAAGCGCCCGTCGTCGAACACCCAGCCGTACACGGGACGCTCGGCGAGGAGGATGGCGATGGCGTCGGTGAGCTGGATCTCGCCGCCCACGCCGGGCTTGGTGCGGTCGATGGCGTCGAAGATGTCGGCGGTGAACAGGTAGCGGCCCATGACGGCGAGGTCGGACGGGGCGTCCTCGGGGCGGGGCTTCTCGACGATGCCCTTGAGCCGGACGAGGTTGGGCTCGTCGGTCGGCTCGGGGTCGGCGCAGCCGTAGGACGAGATCTCCTCGGGCGGGAACGACTTGAACGCCACCACCGAGGCGCCGGTCCGCTCGTGGACGGCGACCATGTCGTCGAGGACGGTCGAGGCCTCGTGCATGATGTCGTCGCCCAGCATGACGACGAACGGCTCGTCGCCGACGTGGCGAGCGGCGACCGACACGGCGTGGCCCAGCCCGAGCGCCTCGCCCTGGCGGACGTAGTGGATCGAGGCGAGGTCGGCCAGCCCCCGGACCTCGAGGAGCTGGTCGTGCTTGCCGGCGGCCTCGAGCGAGACCTCGAGCTCGATGGAGCGGTCGAAGTGGTCCTCGAGGCTGCGCTTGCCCCGGCCGGTGATGATGAGGATGTCGTCGATGCCGGCCCGCACGGCCTCCTCGACCACGTACTGGATCGCCGGCTTGTCGACGACCGGCAGCATCTCCTTGGGCTGCGCCTTGGTGGCCGGTAGGAACCGGGTCCCGAGACCCGCCGCCGGTATGACTGCCTTGCGCACCGTCGTCATGAAACGGTCGCCTCCTCGTGTCTCGTCGTCGAGTTGCGGGACCTGTCCGGGCCCCGAAAGGAGCGCCGTCACCGGCGTCCGCCCAGAGGAAACGCTAGGCCGCCGGCCGCCCAGGTCGCTACTACGCGTACGGCCAACTCGCCGCCAGTGCGGCACCACGGCACCACCGGACGGCCGCGGTTCCACGGCAGGCGCGGCCGTTCGCTCCGGACTGGGACCGCGGGGGCGGGCGCGTCGGACCATGCCGTCTCCCGGGACCCGGGACCGCGGCCGCCATCGGTCACCGACCCGCCAGCGCCAGCACCACCGCGCCGTTGGCGAGCGCCCAGGCGACCCGGGGCGCGTCGGCGGCCGGCACGGCGACGGTGACCGCGTCCTGGCCGACGTCGACCACGAGCGCTCGCTCGACCAGCGTCGCCGCCGGCGGGGCGCGTTCGGGGGCGGGCTGTGCGGCCGCGGTCGCCGGGTCGGGCGGCGAGGGCGCGGGGGGCGTCGGCGGGCAGGCGTCGGCGGCGGCGGGCGGGTCGTCGCCGGCTGCCGGTGGTGGTACGTCGTCGGACGGGGATGCGCACGCGGGCGGTGCCGCGGCCGGGTCCGGGACGGCGAGCGGGTCGGCGCCCGTCATCGACGCCGAGACGGCCACGACGTCCACGTCGTCACCCACCGCCAGCGGGGGCAGCCCGGCGGGACCCCGGGGTATCGCCACCGCCCGGCGGCCCTCGGGGACCAGGGCGGCGACACCCGTGAGCCCCTGCGGGGTGAGGCGGGTGGGCACGATCGGCTCGCCGGCCAGGATCGGTTGGCGGACCACCGCCGCCCTCGGGCTGGCCGCCAGCGCGGCGTCGGGGACGAGGGTCGCGGGCAGGTCCCGCGTGGTCACCGCCCCCGGGGTCACCCGGTCGCCGGGGGCCAGGTCACGGGTGGCGACGACCACGGGCCGGGTGGCCCCCCACCGGGTGCGGGCCGACTCGGCGGCGCTCGCCGCGGCCAGGACCGCCGTCGCCGTGACCAGCGCCAGGGCGCCGACCGCGAGCCGGCGCACCGAGGGCCGGAGGGCGAGGCGCCGGCCCCGGACGGCGATTGTCATGAGCACCGTGGACATGTCGATATACTAGCGGCATGTCCGATACAGAAGATGTCGTTTCAGATACTTTCTGGCCAGGCGGTGATGGCCCGGAACAGCACCTGCCGCACCACGTCGGCGTTGCGGTTGAGCATGGCGAACACCTCGTCCATTGTCACCGGGGCCACGCCCGCCGCCCCCTCGAGGCCGACGTCGTAGTCGGTGACCAGGGCGATCCCGGCGTACGGGACGCCCATCTCCGCCGCCAGCGCCGCCTCCGGCATCTGGGTCATGTTGATCACGGCCCACCCCTGGGCGCCGTACCAGCGCGACTCGGCCCGGGTTGAGAAGCGGGGCCCTTCGACCACCACCACGGTGCCCCCGTCGTGCACGGTGACCCCCTCGTCCCGGCACGCGGCCAGCGCCAGGTCCCGCAGCCCGGCGTCGTACGGGTCGGCGAAGCTCACGTGGTCGACGGGCGCCAGTCCCTCGGGCGCGTCCGGCCCGTCGTGGAACGACGAGGCCCGCCCGGCCGTGCGGTCGACGATCTGGTCGACCACCACGAAGTCGCCCGGGTGGATCGTCGGCTGCAGCGAGCCGCAGGCGAAGGGCGAGAAGATCGCCCGCACGCCCAGCTCACGCAGCGCCCAGGCGTTGGCCCGGTAGGGCACGCGATGGGGCGGGAGCGTGTGCCCCACCCCGTGGCGGGGAACGAACGCCACCCGCCGGCCCTCGACCTCGCCGATGGCGACCGGGGCCGACGGCGGGCCGAACGGGGTGTCGAACTCGACGCTCTCGACGTCGTCCAGCAGGGCGTAGAGGCCCGAGCCCCCGTAGACGCCGACGTCGGCGCTCGGCATGGTTCCCCCCGGAGTCGTGGTCGGTCAGGAAGCGGCGGCCGCCGCCGTGCTCGAGCCGGTGGAGGTCGAGCTCGAGGAGGACGACTTCGTGTCCTTCGATGACGACGTGCTCGACGAGGAGTCGGACGAGGACGAGGTCGAGGTCGAGGACGCGGCCGGCTCCTTGTCCTTCGACGACGATGTGGAAGACGAGGAGGAGCCCGTGCGGCTGTCGTTGCGGTAGAAGCCGCTGCCCTTGAACGCGATCCCCACCGAGCCGAAGACCTTGCGCAGCGACCCGCCGCACGCCGGGCACTCGGTCAGCGCGTCGTCCGTGAAGGCCTGGACGGCCTCGAGGTGCTCGCCGCACTCCCGGCAGCGGTATTCGTAGGTGGGCATCTCGGCTCCGGTGGTTAGCACTCGCGTGGTGAGACTGCCAAGGCTAGCCCGCCGTACGATCGACCCGTCGTGTTCGCTGCCCAGCCATCCCCCGGGGCCGCGACCGCCTGGGTGGTCGCGGCCTACCTCATCGGCACCTTCCCGACCGCCCTGCTGGTCGGTCGGCGGCGGGGCGTCGACCCGACGCGGGCCGGTTCGGGCAACCCCGGGGCGACCAACATCGCCCGTACCGCCGGGCGCCGGGCCGGGGCGATCACGCTGGTGGGCGACCTGGCCAAGGGTGCGCTGGCCGCCGGGATGGGGTGGGCCGCCGGGGGGCACGGGTTGGGCGTGGCGTGCGGGGTCGCGGCGGTGGTGGGGCACGTGCTGCCGGTGCAGCGGCGGTTCCGGGGCGGCAAGGGGGTGGCGACCGGGGCGGGGATGACGCTGGTGCTGTTCCCGGCGGCGCTGGCCCTGGCGGCGGTCGCCTTCGGCGTGGCGGCGGCTGCGACCCGGACGGTGGGGGTGGGATCGGTGGTGGGATCGGCGGCGCTGCCCGTGGCGGCGGCGCTCACCGGCGCGTCCGGGTGGGAGGTGGCCGCCCTGGCGGTGTGCGCCGTGCTGATCGTGGCCCGACACCGGGACAATCTCGCCCGTCTCCGCCGGGACCGGGCCGCTCGGGACGGGCGCCAGGTTCGGCCAGGGCCTACGCCCTAGCCAACCACCGGCACCCCACCGTGGGGATGCACTTGGCGGGCAGGGCGGTCGCCGCCGTCAGCGGGGCGGGCCTGCGGACGCACCTCGGCGGGCGGCGTCGGCGTGGCGCCCGGGCGGCGGTCGGCCTCAGCCTGGGTCAGCGGAAGGTGGAGGCCACCAGGGTGAGGACCAGGACGCCCAGGATCAGGCGGTACAGCACGAACGG
>DATFRN010000049.1:0-4455 GCA_035263165.1 Acidimicrobiales bacterium
GGGGGATCGTCTCAGCCGACGTGCCGCTCGCGGCCCTGCCAGTACCTGGCCCGGAGCGTCTTCTTGTCGGCCTTGCCGACCGGTGTCACCGGCAACGAGTCGAGGAAGTCCACGGACTTCGGCGCGTAGACCGGCCCCTTGTGCTCGCGCACGAAGGCGATCAGCTCGGCCGCCTCGACCTGGGCGCCGGACCGCAGCACGACGAGCGCCTTGACGGCCTCGCCCCACCTGTCGTCGGGCACGCCGATGACCGCGGTCGCCGAGACGGCGGGGTGCCGGGCGAGGGTGTCCTCGACCTCGCGCGGGAACACGTTGAACCCTCCCGACACGATCATGTCCTTCTTGCGATCGACGACGTAGAAGAACCCGTCGCCGTCCCGGACCCCGATGTCGCCGGTGTGCAGCCAGCCATCGGCCAGGGTGGCCGCGGTGAGCTCGGGCTGCTTCCAGTATCCGTCCATCACCGACGCACCCTGGATGCAGATCTCCGCCGGGGTCCCGTCCGGCACCGGCTCGCCCGACTCGTCGAGCAGCGTGACCCGCGTGAAGGGCATCGGGGTGCCGCACGAGGTGAGCCGCTCGAGGTCGGACGGGTCGTGGTGTGCCCGCCACAGCGACGTGCCCTGGCCGGCGGACTCGGTCTGGCCGTAGAGCTGGCAGAAGACCGGACCGATGCGCTCGAGCCCCTCGGCCAGGCGCGATGGCGAGATCGGTGAGGCGCCGTAGATCACCGCCTCGAGGCTCGACAGGTCGGTGGAGTCGAGGTCGGGATGGTCGAGCAGCGCGTAGATCATCGTCGGCACGAGCAGGCTGACCGTCGCCCGCTCGGCAGCGACACCGGCAAGCCAGGCGCCCGGGTCGAAGCGTGGTTGGAGCACCACGGTGCCGCCGCGCATGAGCGCCGGGACGATGAGCATGCCCGCGGCATGCGAGATCGGTGCGACCGCCAGGTAGGTGATGCCCTGCGGGAGGTCCCAGCCCAGGGCCGTGCCGTAGGCCATCGCGGCCACCGCCCGTTCGGACAGCATCGCCGCCTTGGGCACGCCGGTGGTGCCACCGGTGTAGAGCAGGAAGCAGAGGTCGTCGGGACCGTGCGGACCGGGGCCGAGCGGGCCGTCGAGGGAGACCCGCTCCGCCAGCGCGTGGATGTCCTCACCCGCGTCGGAGGGTCCGAACGTGAAGACGGCCTCGACGACCCCGGACCGCTCCAACAGCTCCGTGGCACGATCCCCGAAGTGGGGATCGACGAAGAGAAAACGGAGCTCGGCCTCGTCGCAGGCGTAGAGGTGATCCTCCAGCGAGCCCAGCGGGTGCAGGGCCGTGTAGCGCCCGCCGGCCATCGCCGGCGCGGCCTGTGCGAGCCACGCCTCGGGACGGTTCGGGGACAGCAGGCCGACACCCTCGCCGGGGCGCAGCCCGCGGTCGATGAGCACGGCCACCCAGCGGGCGAGGGCGTCCTCGGTCTGACGGTAGGTCATCTCCCTGCCGTCGCACCTGAAGGCGACGCGATCCGGGAAGCGCCGCAACGCCGACGTCACGATGTCCCCCAGCGTGGCCGTCCCGTGCAAACCCGGCATCACGCCCTCCTCGAGAGAACTCACCGGTCAGAAACTGAAGCGTGTCAGCCCGCCGGGGTCGGTGCCCAACGCGACGGTCGCCGAGCGGGGCTCGATGCGATACACGTTCCACGGTGGCGGTCCTTGTGCGGGCGCGTTGAACGGTGCGGTGATGCCGGATCCGCTCGGGTCGGGCTCCGCCGGCCAACCGTTGTCCGCCCAGGCCCGGGCGACGCTCGCCACGGCGGCGGGGTCCGTCACCCGTGCTGCCTCGCCCTCGACGACGACGTCCGCGTCGCGGATCGACACGGCGAGCGCACAGCGCGGATCGCGTGCGACGTTGCGGCTCTTGCGGCTGCCCGCACCGGTCTGGAACCAGAACGTGCCGTCGAGCCAGACGGCACCGACCGCGGTCACGTGCGGGCTGCCGTCCTCGTTGAGCGTCGTGAGCCATGTGGTACGAGCGTTGTGCGCGTCAGGCGCCGGCGCCGAGCCGTCGTCGAGCTTCTCGATCACGGAGCCCCAGTCGACCGGCGGCAGCCCGTCGTCGACACCCAGGTTGATGATCTCCATGGCGCGTCCCGCTTCGTGCGGCTGGAGCGTGCGACGGTGTTGTCGGTCAGACGTGCCGCGATCGGCAGAGTCATCGCAACCCAGGTGTGGCTCGCGCCGGCCGATTCGTCGTGGGCCCGGTGGGGATCGAACCCACGACCAAGCGATTATGAGTCGCCTGCTCTGACCACTGAGCTACAGGCCCAGTCGGAGGATGGGCTCCGGGGGTGGGGCTCGAACCCACAACCTTGGCATTAACAGTGCCCTGCTCCGCCAGTTGAGCTACCCCGGACTGCGAAGGTGCGAGCTTAGCAGCGGCCGCGCGGCGCCCACTCCTCTCGGTCGGTCACGAAACGGGCTGGCGGTCAGGCCGCGGGGTCGTCCCGCGGGGTGTCCGTGCCCGTGTCCCTGTCCTTGCCCGGGGTCTCGCCGTCCTTGAGGCCGCGGCGGAACTCGCTCTGGGCCTGGCCCAGCGAGCGGGCCAGCTTCGGCAGCTTGGCCCCGCCGAACAGCACGAGGACGACGACCAGGATGATCAGCAGCTCTGGCGCACCGAGGTCCACGGCCCCACGCTACGCCTCGGGGCCTCCGGTTCCTCAACCCGGGCGGTCAGGCGCCCTCGAGGTACTCCCGCAGCTTCTGCGACCGGTGGGGGTGGCGCAGCTTGGCCAGCGTCTTCGACTCGATCTGCCGGATGCGCTCGCGGGTCACGCCGAACTGCTTGCCCACCTCTTCGAGCGTGCGGGGCTGCTCGTCGTCGAGCCCGAACCGCATGATCACGACCTCTTTCTCGCGGTCGTTCAGCTCGTCGAGGACCTTGCGCACCTCGTTCTGGAGCATCTGGCGGGTGGCGGCGTCGTCGGGCTCCTCGGCCCCGTCGTCGCGGATGAAGTCGGCCAGGTAGGAGTCGTCCTCCTCGCCCACCGGCGAGTCGAGCGACAGCGGGTCGAGCGAGATGCGCTGGATCTCCCGCACCCGCTCGGGCGTCATGCCGACCTCCTCGGCCAGCTCGTCGACGGTGGGCTCGCGCTCGAGCTGCTGCACCATCTGGCGCTGCACCCGGTGGACCCGGTTGATCGACTCGACCATGTGCACCGGGATGCGGATGGTGCGGGCCTGGTCGGCGATCGAGCGGGTGATGGCCTGGCGGATCCACCACGTGGCGTAGGTGGAGAACTTGAAGCCCTTCGTGTAGTCGAACTTCTCGACCGCCCGCATGAGGCCCATGTTCCCCTCCTGGATCAGGTCCAGGAACTGCATGCCCCGCCCCACATAGCGCTTGGCGATCGACACGACCAGCCGGAGGTTGGCCTGGATGAGCGAGCTCTTGGCGTCGTCACCGTCGTCGGCCCGCGCCTGGAGGTGGCTCGACTCGTCGACCGGCAGGTCGCCCAACTGGCCGGCGGCGTCGAGGTCGGCCAGGCGCTCGGACGCCTCGGCCCCCGCCTCGATGCGCTTGGCCAGGTCGACCTCCTCGGCCGCCACCAGGAGAGGGACGCGCCCGATCTCGCGCAGGTACATCCGCACCGGGTCGGACGTGCCCCCGCCGCGCTCGGCGTTGCGGTCGGCGGCGTTGAGCCGGGTCTGGCGCCGCAGGGTGGCGCTGAGCCGCCGGAGGTGGGCCCGGTCGGTGCTGCGGCCGCCGGCGGCGTCGGGGCTGAACATGACGACCGTGGACGCGCCCGAGGCGTCGATGAGCAGGTCGCCCCCCGGGAGCGGGCCGTCGCCTGCGTCCGTCGCGTCGCCGCCCTCGCCCTCGATCGCGGGAAGGTCGAGGTCCTCGGTCTCCTCCACGACGATGCCCTCGGCCCGGCAGCGCCGGTAGATCTCGGCCAGGACGTCGGGGGTCATCTCGACGTTCGACAGCGCCTTCACCAGGTCATGCTGGGTGAGGCGGCCGGAACTGCGGGCGCGCTCGACGAGGCGGTCAAGCTCGTTGCGTGTCGAGCCGTTCCAGGCGTCGAGCGTCGATGGCACTTACGTCATCCCCCGTCTCCAACCCGTTCTCCCAGCCAGGCTAGCAACCGTCTGGCGGAGTCGGTTGCGGATTCGGCGTGACGTAGGCCATCCATGACACGTGTCAAGGTGGCGAGGTCGGTGAGGGCCTGGGTGCCGTCGGTGGCGGTCGCCGCCCCGAGCCGGACCGCGGCGATCTCCCGCCGGGCCACCTCGGTGTAGAGGCGCCGCACCGCGTCGAAGGGCTGGGAGGTCGGATCGTCGACCAGCAGCCGGGCCAGCAGGTCGGCCACGTCGGGGGACGCCGACTCGACCGCCTCGTGGTGGGTGTCGGCGGCCACCAGCGCCTCGTAGGCGGCCCGCTGGACCGGGTCGTCGAACAGGGCGGCGT